>NZ_JBEYRK010000049.1:0-43499 GCF_040704065.1 Streptomyces sp. NPDC047869 | reverse complement strand
CTGGTGTGGGCTGGTGGCGGGGGTTGGATGGGGTGTGTGTGTTTGCGGCATCCGTCGCCGGGGTGGGCGGGTCGGGGGTGGGTGGCGGGGTCGGGCGGGAGGTTCGGGGCGGGTGCCTGGTGGGTGGTGGGCGGTTCTGGGTGGGTGGTGGTGGGCTTTCTGCGTGGTTCTGGTGGGTTGGGTGGTTGTGCGGGTGGTTGTCGTCTGTGTGGGTGTGGGCTGGTGGTCCTGGAGGGGGCTGGGGGTGGGGTGGGGGTGGGGTTAGCGGATGTGGCGGTGCATGGTGACGGTGG
The DNA here is from genome assembly GCF_040704065.1 of Streptomyces sp. NPDC047869. Lineage (NCBI taxonomy): Bacteria > Bacillati > Actinomycetota > Actinomycetes > Kitasatosporales > Streptomycetaceae > Streptomyces > Streptomyces sp. NPDC047869. Next base: position 43,206 of record NZ_JBEYRK010000049.1, on the reverse strand, counting down.
GTGTGAAGTGGGTGTGGGGGTTGGTGGTGTTGCTGGTGCGGGGTGCTTGTGCGGCTTCGCGGTCGAGGATGGTTTTGATTTGGTGGGCGAGGTTGTCGGCGTGGTGGGTGATCTGGTCGATGGGGAGGCGGGATGTTTTGAGGGTGTCGATTTGGCGGTTGATGTCGGCGAGTTCGGTGCGTGCCTGGCGGCTGAGGGTGAGTTGTCGGGGTGTGGTGATGATGAATTGGTAGGCGGCGGAGAGGGTTTGGCAGGTGGGGCAGTGGTTGTTGACGGCTTGGCTGAGGTTGGTGGCGTTGATGAGGCGTGCGTTGGGGCCGGCTGTGGTGACGATCTGGTAGGAGAGGGCGATGGAGCGGCAGGGGTTGTCGGTGCTGCAGCCGGCGGAGATGGCGGTGGCGCGGTTGTTGGCGGTGACGGCGGTGGTGGGGCCGTATTCGTGGATGGCGAAGGTTTTCTGGAACTGGTTCATGTGGGTCCTGTCGGCGTGGCTGTAGGCGGTGTCGACGGCGATGGCGGCGTGGGGGAAGGTGCCGGTGCGGGTGGGGGTGGCGCGTGCTGTGGTGGTGATGGTGGTGATGGCGAGGCCGGCGGTGACGGCGGCGCCGAGACGGATGGCTGTTTTGGTGGTGGTGGGGGTGCGGGGTTTGCGGTGGTGCATGGTCTTCTCCTGTGTGCTGGCGGTGTGGTGACGGGGTGTCAGGGGTGGTCTGGGGTTGATGGCTTGGTCGTTGGGGGTGAGGAGGGCCGCCGGGGGTGGTGTGGTGACGTGATGGTTAGGGCTGGCTGGGGCCTGGCGGGGTGGTTGCCGGGGGTGAGGTCGGGGTGGGGGACTGGGATGGTGGGGGGGTGTGGGAGGGGGGTGGGGTGGGGGTGTGGCTTGGGGATGGGCTGGGCCGGGTGGGGGTGGGCGGGGTTGTGGGGTGGGGTGTGCGGGTGTCGGGGGGTGGGGTGGCGGGGGGTGTGGTGGAGGGCGTGCCGGTGGGGGTGGGCTGGTTGCTGGTGGTGGGGTGGGGGGCTGGTGCGGGCCGGCTGGTTGTGGTGGTGGGGGTGGGGTGGGTGGCCGGAGGGGTGGTGGTGGGGTGTGTGGGGGTGGGTTTGGGGGGGTGGGTGGGTGTGCCTGGTTGGAGGAGGGGGGTGGCGGGGGCTGCTTGGGGGAGGGGTTGTGGGGTGAGGCCGTGGGTCCAGGCGGTGGCGAGGACGGCGCAGGTGGTGGCGGTGGCGGTGGCCAGTGCCAGGCGCAGCATGGGTTTGCCGTGGGTTGCTTTCGCTGCGGCGCGCCAGAGGCGGGTGGTGAGGCGGGTGGTGAGGTAGGTGCCGCCGGCGAGGGGGCACAGGAGCATGAGGGTGCCGATGGTGCCGACGAGTCCGGCGGTGGGGTGTCCGGTGGTGAACGCGGTGATGGTGCCGAGGGTTTGGTGGTGCAGGGCGCGGGTGGCGGTGGTGAGGAGGCGGGGGAGGTTCCACAGGGCGTAGGCGGCTTCGGCGGTCAGGAGGGGGACCATGGTGAGGACCCACACGGTGACGATGGTGCGTGCGGAGCGTTTGAGGCCGGTGACCTGGGCGGCGGCGGTGCGGTGGTGTTTGCCGGGGAGCAGGCTGTGGAGGATGGGTTTGATCTTGCCGTAGAGGTCGGGGACGCCGGCGAGGTCGCCGAGGATGTAGTAGCCGTCGAGGCGGACGGCGGGCATGAGTTGTTCGAGGACTTCGAAGTGGGCGAGGTAGACGGCGGCGAGGAGGAAGGGCTGGCCGGTGATCAGGTAGCCGGTGGTGAGGGCCAGCATGAACAGGATGTTGAAGTAGACGCCGCCGAGTCCGGTGCGCAGGCGGCCGGCTTTCCCGATGCGGTAGACGTCGGTGACGTCGGTGTACATGGAGGGCCAGATGAGGAAGATGCCGCAGCCGATTTTTCCTGGTGTTGCTCCGCTGTAGCGGCAGGCGGAGGCGTGTCCGAACTCGTGGAAGAGGAGGGAGGCCACGGTGAGCAGGAAGATGATGAGCATCCACAGGGGTTGTTCGAGGACTTGCAGGACGGCGGTCATGGCTCCGTGGACGGCGAAGAGCCAGACGTCCATGGCGATGGCGCCGGCCAGGGTGAGTGCCACGATCGGGGGGCGGTGCAGCCAGGCGAGGGCGGCGGCGATGCGGGCGACGTGTCTGTCGTGGAAGATCGTTCTGTGGCCGCGCAGGGCGAGCAGGAGGTCGGAGCGGGGCGCGTTGGCGGCGTCGCCGGGGTGGCCGTCCGGGGGGAGGGTGATGCCGAGCGGGGTGAGTTTGTGCTCGATGAGGTGGAGGATGTTGTCGGTGGTGATTTCGGCGCCGTAGCGGCCGCTGACCCGGTGGGAGACGGCTTCGGCGTCGCGGACGCCGTCGATGCTTGCGACGACGAGGTACAGCAGCCGGGAGAGCTGGATGACCTGTCCGTCGCCGCGGCGGACGATGTAGCGGCGTTCGGTGAAGCCCGACCCCTTGTATTCACCCAGGGTCTGCAGGCCCTGGCTCGGTTGGGGGACGGGTGCGCCGTGCGGGGGTGCGGGGGTGTGGGCCGTCGTGGGGGGTGCCGGGTGCGCGTGGCCGGCGGGGGTGTGGGCGTCGGGTGTGCCGGTGGCGGCTGCCTGCCCGGGGAGGTGTCCGGGGTGTGGGGGGTGGGCCTGCAGGGTGGTGCGGCTGGCGTGGTCGTCGGACGCCGGCATGGTCTTCTCCTGGGCGCGGTTGACGGTTCGGCACGTGGGCGAGGCGCGGTGCGCGGCGCGGCCGGTGGGAGCGGCGCGTGATCCCCGTGGGCCCGTTCACGGGTGGCACCGCCCCCTGCGCGGGCCGGCGCCCCTCGTGAACGGGCCCGCGGGGGCGGTTCACGGGTGGCCGGTGCGTGGGCCGCGACATCGCTGCCGGCCTGCTGTTGGTCGCTCCGCCGGTTCGGCGCGGGCCGGGCCGGCCGGGCGGTGCCGCACGTGGATGAGGTGGGGCCGGGCTGCGAGGAGGGCGGTCCCGGCGTGGCGGGCTCGAGCGCTGAAGGCCGGTGCGGCCGGAGCGCTCACGTAGGGCGCCTGCTGCCGACTGGGTTGGTGGTGACGTCGCTTGGCGCCCCATGGAAGAAGGAAGGGGGTGTGGCGCGGTGCGTGTCCGCCGGGTGAGCCGGGCGGGGCCGGGGCCGTCCACCGGCCCGGCCCCGCCCGGCTCCTGTGTGCTACTGCTGCACGCTGATGCCCTGGGTGGCCTCGGACTGGGCGACCGCGTACGGCGAGCACTGGTTCAGCGCGGTCGACTCGTTGTGCGCGTCCACGTGGGCCACCTTCTTCGTGACGGTGGTCATCTTGGCGAAGTTGAACGAGAACTTGCCGAGCGCCTCACGCCCCGGCAGCAGTTCCGCGGTCTCGGCCTCGAGCTGGTCCATGTTCATGAAAAGGGTTCCTTTCATCCTTCAAGTGGTGTGTGCATGGGGAGGAGTTCCGGCGCTCGCGTCCCGGCATGTGTTGGTGGGCCGCTTCTGCCGGTCTCGCTTGTTCGAACCTGCCGGCGCGTTCCGGCGGACAGTGAGCGAGCAGCAGGTTGTCCGCACGGCCCGCGCCGGAAGGTTCGACGGACGGCGGGAAGTGCCTCGCCTTTCGTCGCCGGGTCATGCGGAAACCCGGCTGCTCAAGTCGGGGCGCGGCGTATCTGGGGGTGAGCCGCCCAACCGTCCGAAGTCTCCGAACAGTTCGTCCGGAGGGTCCGGACAGTAGCCGAAGCCGAAGGAAAAGCGCAAACGATCCAAATGCGACATTCGTTCAAAGTCGCACGGCTGTTCTTTCGTGCGGCGTCACCAGGACCGGCTGCGCCCGGCCCCGCGTCCGTCGTGCCGCGCGCCGGGCCCCGGCCGGGCGCGGTGCCCCCCGGCCCCGCGTCCGGGCGTGCCGGCCGGGCGCGGGGCCGCGGGTGCCGGCCGGTGCTCTGCACGGCCGGGCGGCGGCACCGCGCGGTCGTGCCACCGTGGGTGGGAGGGTGGAGGTGTAGCGGGTGCGGCCATGGGGGCTGGCACGCACCGCAGTCGTGGGCGCGGGGGTATGGGGCGTGGGACGGCGGGGACGGCGTCGTCGTCAACGCAAGTCCGGTCGTCGCGCATTGACGCAGGGTGTGCTCGCGCGCGGTGTGCGCGGGCGCGCACACGGCCGCCGCCGGGCCGCCGGGTCGGCTCGGTGTCTTGTGCCGGCTGGTTCTGGGCGCCTGTTCAACGGGGCCCGGGAACGGGTCATGTCGCCCGTGTCTCGTGGCCAACTGGCTTCGCCGTTCGGGGTTTGCCGAGTCCGCGGCGGACCGGATTGTCGACCACCTCGGTCCGCTGACCGCCCTTCAGCCCCGCAAGCGGTTCGCGGAGGGGACCAGCATGCTCGGCCCTGCACTCGACGGTGATCACTTCCGGATTCCGCTGAGGACGACGGCGGCACCGGCGATGCCGCCGATCCGGCTGAGGGTGAGGGTGACGTGCTGCAGCAAGTGCCGGCGTTGCCCGCGTTTGGAACGGCGGCTCGTTCGCCGAGCGCACGGACGCTTCTGATCAGGCCGCTTGCGGTTTGCGTGGCGCGCAGCCTCCTCGACTTGGCTTTCAGACGCCGATGCGCCAGACGGGGCGGTATGCCCCTCCCGGCCGCAGTACCCCCGCCCCCGGCGAGGTGGGCGCCGCGGGACACCGGGCCACGGCCACCGAACGCGCCCCCGCTCCTGGGCGCGCCCCCGCTCCGAACTCGGCGCCGCTCCCGGGCGCGCGCCGTTGCTCTCGGGTGTGGCGCCGCGGTCCTCACTGGGCCTGGGGCGTCCGATCCGTTCGCAGGTGGTCCAGGGCTGTTCGGGCCGCGGTGCCGAGGACATCGTCGTGGACGGGTGTGCCGGGCGTCAGCGGCCGGGTGAGGACGGCGATCGCGTACCGCCGTCCGTCGGGGAAGGCGACCACGCCGACGTCGTTGCTGACGCCACCGGGCACGGTGCCCGACTTGGACGCGACCAGCACGTCGGGTTCGAAGCCGGTGGCGATCTTCCGGGTGAGCCGCTGCTGTCCCAGCGTCCGACGCAGGTTCGAGCACGCCTCGGCGGGGCCGGCCTCGTCCCGCCAGATCGCGCGGACGAGGGCGGCCAGGTCGTCGGCGGTTGCACTGCTGATCCGTCCCGGCCGCATCCCCGGCGATGCCAGCACCCGCTGCCACAGCGCCTCGCCCTCCTCCGGTGATGCGGCGTGTCGGACCGCGTCGGCCATCGCGCCCCAGCCGGCGAACCCGGCGTCGCGCGCCGCGGTGTCGAACTCGTGCTGGATCGTGCCCGGCAGGTGGAAGCCGGTGGAGCCGAGCCCGGCCAGGCGCGCCCTGACCCGTTCGATACCGACCCGGCGGATCAGCACGTCGGTGGCCGTGTTGTCGCTGATGGTCAGCATCAACCGGGCAACATCCCGCAGCGACATCTCCACCGGGTCCTCAGCGATGCACAGCCCCTGACCGCCCGCCGTCGCTTCGGCCGGCACGACAACCACGCGCTCAGTGGGGTCCAACTCCCCTTCTCCTGCCTGGCAGAAGAACTCCAGGCCGATGGCGATCTTGACCGTGGAGGCCGCCACCGCGAGCTCTGCTCCCGCCACCGACAGCCGGCCCCGCCCGTCGATCTCCGCCGCGCTCAGGCTTCCGAAGCAGCCGCCGGCCGCGAACACCTCGCCAATCGTCTCTTCAATCACCCGCTCACCGTGGTGCCTGGCGACCGCGCGGGCAGCGGTGTTCACCATGAGCGTGTCCGCCGCCGGCCGCATGGGGCCGGCCGGGCGGAGGATGGCCGTTCATATGGGGCCGTCCGGGCGGAGGATGGCCGTTCATATGGGGCCGGCCGGGCGGAGGATGGCCGTTTTCGCCGCGGCACGGGGCCGGCCGGGTGGCAGGGGGGAGGACCAGTCGAGCCGGCTCGCCGTCCAGGGTGCCGTCCTGGCGGCGGTGGACGTGTTTCGCGGGTCAGGCGATGAGCAGGCGCAGGCCGAGATCTGCCGCGTCGAGGTCGGCGAGGGAAGGGTTGCGTTCGGCCCACCGGCCGGAGTCGAGGTCGTCGCCAAGGTTTCGTACCGCCCGCCGTTCGGCCTGCGGCCCGACCCTGGTCCACACCGACATCGCGCGGCGCACGTGGTCCTCCAGATACGCCCGGGGGCGGCGCCAGTAGGCCTCGAACAGGCCGTCGGTGCAGTCCCACGGGACGGGCACCGGCTCGGTGCGGGCGGCGATCGCGTCGGCCATCGAGGCGAGCGAGGGAAATTCGGCGAGGACGGTGGTGAACTCGGGCAGGTAGTCGCGGGTGAGCCAGAACCGGTTCTGCCATCCGGGTTCGTCGGTGTCGAACGTGAGCACCACCACGCGGCGGGCCACGCGCCGCATCTCGCGCAGCCCGGCTATGGGGTCCTGCCAGTGGTGGACGGTGGAGACGGCCATCGCGACGTCGAAGCACTGGTCCTCGAACGGCAGGCTCTCCGCGGTGGCGGCCACGCACGGCGCCGCCCCGGCGGGCCGCTGTCGGCGCATGACCGCCGACGGCTCCACCGCGGTCACCTCGCGGTCGGCCGGTTCGTAGGAGCCGGTGCCGGCCCCGACGTTCAGTACCGTCCGCGCGTCGCCGAGCGCCGCCCAGACCTGCGCGGCGATCCGCGGATCGGTGCGCCGTGTCGCGGTGTAGGCGCCGCCGATCGCGTCGTACAGCCGTGCACCGAGCATCCCCAGTTGCTCCTGCGGTGTCACCTTCCATCCCTTCGCCCTGGTCCGGAGTTCTTGGTCGATGGCCGCCACCATGGCCTCGGCGCGGTCACGTTGTTCCAGCAGCAGGCCGCGCAGCCGGCGCAGGTGCGCGACCGCGTCGGTGGACGGGTCGCCGACCAGTTGTGCGATCTCCCGCAGTCCGAAGCCCAGCCGCCGGTAGGCCAGCACCTGGCGCAGCCGCTCCACGTCGCCCGCCGCATAGGCCCGGTATCCGGCCGCGGTCCGCGCCGAGGGGCGTACGAGTCCGATCGCGTCGTAGTGATGCAGTGTGCGGACGCTCACGCCGGCCAGTTCGGCCACGCGTCCCACCCTCCAGTGATCCTCCACGGCACCGACTATGCAGCCTGACGCCGCGTGAGGGTCAACAGCCCCCCTCACGGCGAAGCGCCGAACGCCCGCCAGAAAAGGCGACGGTGTCCACCGGGCCAATAGGGGGCGTGGCCCGCCCGTACTGCCTCACGCCGGCCGGTGGTGAACATCCGCTGTTCGTTCCCGCGCTCCGGCCCACCTCGCGTGGTCGCGTACACAGGGCGACCGCTGATCTTCGCCGCAGGGTGGTTTTGGTGGTCGTGGGCGGTCAGTGCGCGCATGACCGGGCCGGCCGTGCCTCAAGGCCGGCTCCACTCATCAGGCCCCGTTGGAACCGATCTAGGCTGGCGTGGTGACTGATGAGCAGGAGCGGGTGCAGCCGTCGGGAGTGTGGGCCACGGCGGTGGGGGTGGCCAGGGTGCGGGCGCTGGAGACCGAGCGGGAGAACGCTCTGTTTCGCGACCCGCTGGCACAGGCCTTCGCCGCCGCCGGCGGCCTGTGGCCCTCCTCGCCGCCGCCCGGCGACGAGGCCGCGCGACGCCGCCGGCTGGCCGTGTCGTTCTCCATCGTCATCAGGACGAAGTTCCTCGACGACCTGTTGCGGCAGGCCTGCGCGTCCGGGGTCCGCCAGGTCGTGCTGCTCGGTGCCGGCATGGACAGCCGGGCCTTCCGGATGGACTGGCCCGACGGCACCCGGCTGTTCGAGGTCGACACCGCCGCGCCACTGGACTTCAAGGCCTCGGTGCTGCGCCGGGAGCGGGCCGTCGCGCGCTGCGAGCGGATCACCGTCGCGGTGGATCTGCGTGAGGACTGGCCGGCCGCGCTGGCCGCCGCAGGGCACGACCCGGCCGCGCCGACCGCGTGGATCGCCGAAGGACTGCTGATCTACCTGCCCGAGGATGCGGTGGAGCTGCTGCTGGCCCGGATCAGCACGCGGTCGGCGGCAGGCAGCCGGATGGGGCTGACCTTGGGCTCGCGCGGCGTGATCGAGCGCTTCGGCACGGACGCCGCGCCGGGATCGGCGGCGTCCCTGTGGATCTCGGAGATGCCCGACGACCCGGTGCGCTGGCTGGCCGGGCACGGCTGGGAGGCCGACAGCCACACCCTGCGCGAGCGTGCCGCCGCCTACGGCCGCCCGATCAGCACCCCGCCGCAGCGCGAGGAGCGGCCCGGCCAGCTGATCTCGGCGGTCCGCCGGTGAAGCGCCTCCCGGTTCCGCAGGGCGCCCTCCGCCCAGGTCGCTTGCTCTTTCCTGGAGGTGATCCGCTGTCCTGGTGCAGGTGGTGCCTCCATAGGATCAGCGTCATGACGGCCGATGCCCCGCTCACCCGCCAGTCGTTCCGGCGCCTGAACCCGATCAGCACGCCCCGGCCGGTGTCCCAGTTGCCGGACCGTGTCTGGACCGACGAGGACTGGGACCGGATCCGGCACGGATACCGAGCCCGGGACATGGATGAGAAGTGGAACCTCTTCGTTGAGGACGATGTCCTTTACATGCACCGGAGTTGGACCGGCCACGGCGTCTACGAGGTGTCCTTCGCCCCGGCGGCCGGCCGTGGGATGAGGATCGCCTCTGCCGTGGTCGAGGCCGACGGCAAGCGCTGTCGGAGCATGGGCGACGCGTACGACTGCCTGATGATGGAGCTGGTCATCAGCGCGATCGTCCCCGGTGAGAGCGCCGCCGAACTCCGCGCCGGTCTGGTCGAGTTGACCGCCAGGGCTTCGCGAAGGAGCGACCTTCCCCCGGGCGCGGTGGAGCACAGTGTTCTGGGACTGCGCTCTGGATCGTAAGTTCCGCATCCCGAAGAGTGCTGTCACAACCCGGGCTCGTGTGAAGAGGCAGGACACGGCGAGGCACTGGATGCACGGGATGAGGACCGGACCTCATGCGACCGCCATAGGTCGACAGGCCGACAGGTCGACCAAGAGACCCCCCCTGCAGCCGCAGCCGCGGCTGTAACCCCGCGGCCGTGGCCCGGTGGCCGTGGTGTACGGCCACCGGGACGCCGGCCGGTGATGCCTCCAGCAGGCCCTACCGTGCCACGCGGTAGCGGAGGTAGACGACGTTGGAGCGGAAGGTGCGGGTCTCGGCGAGTTCGAGGTCGACTCGGCGTTCGTGCCGGGGGAAGAACGGGGTGCCGCCGCCGACCAGTACCGGGTAGACCATGGCCCGGTACTCGTCGATCAGATCCGATGCGGCCGCCTCGGCGGCGAGGGCCGCGCCGCCGATCGCGATGTCGCCTTCTGCCGGTTCGGCGCGCAGCCGTTCGATCTCCTGTGCCAGGGTGCCGGAGGCGAGGCGGGCCTGGCCCTGCACCGCCTGGAGCGTGGTGGAGAACACCACCTTGGGAAGCGGCTTCCACAGGGCGGTCCACTCCAGTTCGGAGGCGTCGAGGGTGGGGTCCTGGTCGGCGTTCTCCCAGTACAGCATCGTCTCGTAGAGCCGTCGCCCCAGCAGGTGGACGCCGACCTGGCGGATCTCGTCGATCCAGAAGCGGAAGACCTCCTCGTCGGGCGCCGTCCAGCCGAATTCGCCGTCCGGTCCGACGATGTAGCCGTCGAGTGAGACGCTCATCGAATAGGTCACGCTGCGCATCCAAAGTCCTCCTCGGGTGACGCCGGTTCGACTGCAGGACCGCCAGGCGCCGTACAACTCATCGCGGCTCGCGACATCCCTCCGGGGCCGAGTCGTCCCACGAGATCATTTCGCCCGGAAAGACCTTACGCCGCCCGGGGCGGGCTCCGCCGGGAAAGACCGGCCGCCCCACGGCAGCGGGAAAGACGAATGACGTCCGCCGGCTGCACCGGCAACTCAGTTGACGGTCAGCCGGTAGACCGTCAGCTCGTTTCCGTCGACATGGACATGAAAGTCCGGGGGGCCTGTGCCGAGTGTGGGAACGGCGTTGTGGACGGTCTTGAGTTCTTCGGCGCTGAGAACGGCGGCAGCAGCTTTGATCATATCGGTGAGCGTCGTCTGCGGTACCTGCCGCAGCGCGTCACCGGAAAGCAGGACCACCGCCTCGCCGGTGTGGCTGCGCACGACAGCGGTCATGGGGGCTCCGTGTACGACAAGCACCTGATACCCCTCTCGGCGTGGCCCTTTTCGACCCGCTGGATGTGGCACGGCAGGAGGATATTCCCCGTTCTTCCGGTGATCGTGAGCCGTGGTGCGGGCACTGGATTCCGGGAAGATTCCGCCGAGCTTAGCGGGAGAGCCATTGCCGAGGGGGGCGGACCCGGCGGGCGCGCATGTGCTCGAATTTCGGCGCGGCCGCGAGGCGTGGTGACGCTGCCGGTGATCGCGGTACACGGCCACCAGGCCCCCGGCCCCGGTCCGCCCGGCGCCGCGCCACTCGGGCGCGCGCCGGGCCACCACCCCCCCCGGGGTGTGGCGGCAGATGACGCACACCGGCCCGCGCGCCTCGCGCGACACCGGCCCGCACGCCTCGCGCGATACGGGCCGCGCCCGTCTGGCGATTGGGCGGCCGGTGCGTCACGTCCCCTCCTCGGGCGGTCAGTTCCTGCCGCGACGGCCGGCGTGCGGCGATCCGGGGGAGGGGGACCCGGGGGAGGGGGATCCTGGCGGCAGGGGCGTCATCTGCGGGTGCGCCACGTGCCGTTGTGGTCGTCTTCCAAAACGGCACGGGATCTGGCGGCCGCGTCGATTTCCGCCTGCAGTGCGATCGCGTGGACGATGCTCCCGTTCAGTGTCCTGCGGATGATGGGATCGGTGATTCTCCATGCGGTCATGGCTTCGTCCGGTGAGAGTGCCGCCGTGTTCGGTGCCTGTCGTGGTGAGGGAGATCCCCGTCGTGGTGATTCGGGTCCTCGCTGCTCGGGAATGAGACCGCTCTCCACCAGAACCATCCGGTGATCAAGATTGAGGACGGTCGCCCACGTCGTCAATTGCGAGGACAGCGGCAATGTTTTGCCCTCCAGTGTCCGGCTGATGGTGGTCAGGCTCAGACCGGTCGCGGCCGCCAGTTGCGCCCGGCCGCCGTGGCGCCGGCGGACGTCGTATCCGGCTGCCGTGGCAGCCTGGGTGAGATACGCGCCGATCCGCTGCGCCTGAGCCTGTCGTTCGGCACGGCTGTCGTGGGGGGAATCCTTCGCACTCCGCATGGTCGGAGGGTAGCGCGCAGGCATGTTGTCACATGCTGGTTGCACGCGTGCACCTTTGCAGGTCACAACCTAGATCGGCATTTGTGCAGGCCACATCCCGAATCTCGCATTGGTGTGCGAATCAAAATACCCTTGCGTCACTCATATCCGGCAACTTGCATATGTTGCGCGCGTGTGGGTCAGCCGCACGGCTGCACGTTGCTGAGGGGGTCTATTGACCATGCTTCGCCTCCATATGGCCACGCTCCTGCTCAAGGCCAGGGAACTGGGTGACGAAAGCGTCGCCGACATGGCGCAGCGCACCGGTATCAGCAGGTCGACGCTCCACCGGCTCGCGAGCGGAACGAAACAGCCGAGCCTGGCCACGCTCTGGACGCTGCGCGACGCCTACCGTGTCCGGCTCGACGCGCTCGTCTACGACGACCCGCAGACGCTGCAGCGCAGCCTTCCGCAGCGCCGGCGTGTGCCCGCCCGGGAACGGCACCGCCTGCGGCCCGGGGACCTCGGCCGGTATACGGCCGACTGAGAACCGGCCCGGTCCCCGGCCGGCACGCGACCGACCGGGAACCGGCCCGGTCCCGACCCGGCACGGGGGCCTCGGCCGGCATGCGGCCGTCCGAGAACCGGCCCGGTTGCCTTCACCCCCCGGGGCTCGCGGCCCGCCGGGCGGTCTTCGCGACCCCCGCCCCACGTTCTGCCGGCAGCCCACCTCACCACTCCTCCTTTCCCGACGACCGGAGCAATCCTTTGACCACTCAGGCTCACGACGCTGCCCCCGACGGCGGCGCCCCGGGGGAACCGGCCCTCATCACCCGCGCCCAGCAAGGCGATCGCGAGGCGTTCGCCGAGCTGTACCGGATGCACCACGGCGTCATCGCCACCCTCATCGGCCAGCGCGTCAGATCACACACCGCCCTGGCCGAGGACCTCACCGCGGACGTCTTCATGAAGGCATGGATCAAGATCAACACCTTCACGTGGAACGGGACGTCGATCCGTGCCTGGCTGTGCACCATCGCACGCCATGTGGTCGCCGACCACTTCAAGACCGCCATGACCCGCAACCTCACCTTCGTCGGCCAGATCACCCAGGTGACAGATACCTGGGCCCCTTCGGTGCGCGACACTGAAGAAACCGTTCTGTCCTCGCTCGCGCTGGACGACCTGCATCACGCCCTCTCCGAGATCACCCCCCGTCAGCAGGTCGTCATCCGGCTGCGGTTCCTGGGCGAGATGTCCGTCCGCGAGACCGCCCGCACCATGGGCACCACCGACGGCGCCGTCAAAACACTCCAGTGGCGCGCCCTCGACTCCCTCCGCAAGGCCTACCCGGGAGCTGTGGCATGACCATCGCCTACAACAAGGACACCGACCTCGAGCGGGAACTCACCGCCCGCCTCAGCGAACTCGCCCACGCCTTCATCGCCGATCTCAACGCACAGGGCCGCCTGGTGGAAACGGGCGGCGCCGACACACTCAGACGACTCAGACAACAGCAACCGACGCCGCCTGCCGAGCTCAACGCCGAGCCCGGCGACGCCGGACGCGAGGCCACCGGCATCGAGGCGCACCCCGCACCGGGCGCGCCGACCCTGTGGGAGGCGGTCACCGCGCCCCGCTCCGCCGAGGACGCACCCCGCCCACCCACAACGCCCCGCCCGCTGCATATCCTCGGCGCGTCGGAGCCGTACCCCGCGGGCGCGAACGTGCCCGACTCGTACGACGCCCCGGCCGCGGCGCTCGAACCGGCCCTGGTCCAGCAGCCGGCCGCGCCCGGACCGGTCACCGGACAGAGCACCGGTACCCAGGAGCAGCGCACGCCCGACGAGGGCCAGGCCCGGCCCCCGGCTGAGCGGGCCGCCGCGCGCGCCCCGGCACCCGCCCAGCAGCAGACTTCCGCGCCTGCCCTGGCTGCCGCCCGGCGGCCGGTCGCGCTCGGACCGGTCACCGGACAGAACAGCGGCGCCCGGGGGCCGCGCACGGCCGACGGAGGCCAGAGGCGGTTGCCGACCGCCGACCGCCAGAGCGCCGCGCCCGCCCAGCAGCCGGCCGCGCTCGAACCGGTCCCGGACCAGAGCGCCGGTGCCCAGGAGACGCGCACGCCCGGCGAGGGCCAGGCGCAGCCCTCGGCCGCGGGCACGGCGGCCAGGCTGCGGGCCGAGAACGCCGCCCGGCTCGAGGTCACGCAGATCACCTCGGATGATGAACGCGTCGACGTCCACATCCACGCCGTGTCGCTGGGCGACTGGGAGTACTGGCTGTCCGCGATCGGTGCGCCCCCGAACGCGCCGACCCGCCGCAGCGGATGGGTCCAGACCGCCACCGGGCACCTCGACGGTGTGGAGGTTCATCTCGCCGCGGAAGCGGTGCCGCGTCTCCTTCAGGAGGCGGTGCAGCAGGCCGCCGACCCCTTCGTGCTGGGGGGCCGCGTCTACGACCTCGCCCTCGGCCACACCGACCGCCTCGGCCAGACCTGGCTCTACGACGGCCTGCGCCAGGAGGACGACACCCCCCTTCTCACCCTGGGCGGTACCAGCGGCCCGCCCTACCCGCTCACCTCCGTCGTGGTGGCCAACGGACCCCTCACCCCCGCCGCCGCGCACCCCGACCACCCCGACCACCCCGAAACAGGCTGACCACGCCTCGCACCGCCGGCCACCCCTCGTACCGCCCCGGATCCCCACCACGGGAGCCCCGCACGGCAGTCGACGGCCGCCCGCACCGCAGCAGTCCGCCTGCCGGGGGAGGGGACCCGGCCCGTCGGGTCAAGGGCGAAGCAGGTTCGCGTGGTCGAAGGGCGGGCGGGCCGAGCCGTAGGGGTGTTGCGTGCACGGGCGATGGAGCAGGTCACGATCAGGCTCACGAGTGATCAGGCGCTGGTGCTGTCGCACTGGCCGGAGACGCCGCAGATGACAGACCTCAGCCGGGTCGCCGACGACCCGGCGCTCTGGGCACCGATCCATCGGATCACCAGAACGCCGGACAAAGCGCTTCCCGAGCTGTTCGCGCCTGACGACGAGCAGCGGCTTCAGACAGCTCGCCGCCGGCTTCGGCCGGAGTACTGAACCGAGCGGCGGTTTCGAACCCTCACCCGGTTGCGGCGGGCCAGGGTTCGCAGAAGGTCTTCGCCGCGCAGCATCGCAAAAGAGGACATCGGCCGGCCCGGCGCCGGGCCGGGCCGCTTCGTCCGGATCAGTAAGCTCGACCGCATCGGACACCGCCCCACTCTTCGCGGCAGGCCCGGTGCCGCTCGTCGCTGCCGGGCCGTCGCAACGGCGCACGATCGGGGGTGCGGCTGTCACCCCGAGGTGATCGGGTGGCCGAGTCCGCAGAAAAGGGGCGGCGACGGCCGATGAGTTCCTTCATGATCGGCAGTCAAAGATCACGGTTGGTGCGCGGCGGCCGCGAGGGCGCCTCGCAGCCGGCGCCGGCCGAGTTGGCTTGAGAACCGGACACGAGATACCGAGGAACAAAGATGCGCACCCTGATCAGCACCGCCTTCATCTCGCTCGACGGCGTCGTGGAGGCCCCCGGCGGCGAGCCCGGCTACCGGAACTCCGGCTGGACCTTCAAGGACATCGAGTTCCTCCCCGAGGCGTTCGACATCAAGGGCCGGGAGCAGAAGGAAGCCACCGCGATGCTGATGGGCCGGACCAGCTATCAGGCGTTCAGCCCGGTCTGGCCCGACATGGAGGACTTCGCCGACTACAAACTGATGCCGAAGTACGTCGTCTCGACCACCCTTGGCGAGGACGATCTCGTGACGAACTGGGGCGAGACGACGATCCTGCGCTCACTGGACGAGGTCGCCGCGCTGAAGAAGACCGAAGGCGGCCCGATCATCGTCCACGGCAGCGCCTCCCTGAACCAGGCCCTCGCGGACGCCGACCTCATCGACC
This sequence comes from Streptomyces sp. NPDC047869, assembly GCF_040704065.1. Taxonomy (NCBI): domain Bacteria; kingdom Bacillati; phylum Actinomycetota; class Actinomycetes; order Kitasatosporales; family Streptomycetaceae; genus Streptomyces; species Streptomyces sp. NPDC047869. The sequence continues at coordinate 28,124 of NZ_JBEYRK010000049.1, read as the reverse complement.
GCTACCACCTGCTCGTCTTCCCGCTGCTGCTCGGAGCGGGCAAGCGGCTGTTCAGCACCACGGACAAGGACACGCAGAAGCTGAAGCTGGTCGAGCACGACGTCTACGCCAACGGCCTGCAGAAGAACGTGTTCGACGTCGTGCGCTGACAGGGCTCCCGGGCCCGCACCACCGCCGTGTCCGGTCTCGTCGCAGCGGGTGGCGATGCCGCGCCACTGCCCGAGACGGTTGATACGTCCCTCGACGGTGTGCGGGCTGGTTCCAGCGGGTGGCGCCCAAGGCGCCACCCCGGCCTCAGCGCGGTGGCCCGCGCAGGCACGGGGACCGGATGTGCCGGCCGCGATCCCTCCCGCACCACCGGTGTGCTCCCGCCGCCGAGCGACGGCCGGGAAAGCGCCGCCGGCAAGGGCTTACGGCTACCGCCCTCCGCGCCCGAAGGCGACGCGGGCGCGGCAGATCCGCGACTGCCGAAGGCAGACCCCGGCATCTGTCGCGGGTTCAGCCGTTCTTCGTGGTTCGGTGACCCGCGTCACACTCGGCTCCTGTCAGCGATCGGGGCGCCGTCTCGTTCAAAGGGGCACGCGAACGAGACAGGAGCAACGCCATGAAGCACCGCATCGTGGTACTCGGCGCCGGATACGCCGGGGCCTTCGCCGCCGGAAGCCTGGCCCGCCGGCTCTCTCCGGCCGACACCGAGATCACCGTCGTCAACGCCGTGCCCGATTTCGTGGAGCGGATGCGGCTCCACCAGCTCGCGATCGGCCAGGATCTCACGTTCCGCACGCTCGCCGACGTGTTCGCGGGCACCGGGGTGCGGCTGCGCCTGGCCCGCGTCACCGGCATCGACCCCGAGCGCAAGGCCGTCGCCGTGACCGGCGAGGACGGCGACACAGAGCTCGCATACGACACACTCCTCTACACGCTCGGCAGCTCCGTAGCCCACCACGGCGTGCCCGGCGTGGCCGAGCACGCCTTCGATGTGACCGGCCACGCCTCGGCGCTGCGTCTGCGTGAACGCCTGGCCGGCCTGGGCGAGGGCGGCACCGTGCTGGTCGTCGGTGAGGGGCTGACCGGCATCGAGACCGCCACCGAGTTCGCCGAGTCCCGGCCCGACCTCTCGGTCCAGCTCGCCGCCCGCGGCGAGCTGGGCGCCTGGCTCTCTGCGAAGGCCCGCCGCCACCTGCGCCAGGCCTTCGACCGGTGCGGCATCACCGTCCACGAACACACCGGCATCGAAGCCGTCGAGGCGACACGCGCGATCGCCGCCGACGGCAGGTCCATCCCGGCCGACGTGACCGTGTGGACGGCCGGGTTCGCCGTACACCCCATCGCGGCCGCCGGCGGCCTCCAGGTCGCCGAGACCGGCCAGATCGTCGTCGACCGCACCATGCGCTCGCTCTCGCACCCCGATGTCTACGCCGCCGGTGACAGCGCCTACGCGATCGGCGACAACGGCCGGCCGCTGCCGATGTCCTGCGCCTCGGCCGGCTACACCAACATGCAGGCGACCGCCGCGATCATCGCGCGCCTGAGGGGCAGCAAGGTCCCGACCGTCGGGCTGAAGTACTACGGCAACCACATCAGCCTCGGGCGGCGAGACGCGATCTTCCAGATGGTCGGCGCTAACGCCCGCTCGAAATCCTGGTACCTGGGCGGCCGGACCGCCGCACGCCTCAAGTCGGGCGTGCTCAAGGGGGCCGGGTGGAGCATCGCCCACCCGACCTTCGGCATGCCCCGGCGCAGGCACCGTCTGGGCACCGCCCCTGATCGGGCCGGTGTGAGGGCCGCCGCTTAGGCTGCTGCGCATGGACAGCGCAGCCGTCGATCGGTTCGAGGCCGGCCGGAGCCGGCTGGCCTCGCTCGCGTACCGCCTGCTCGGCTCGGCCGCCGACGCCGAGGACACCGTGCAGGAGGCGTTCCTGCGCTGGCAGGCCGCAGACCGCGACCGGATCGAGGTGCCGCAAGCGTGGCTGACCAAGGCCGTCACCCATCTCTGCCTCGACCGGCTCCGCTCGGCGCAGGCGCGCCACGAGCGCGCTGTCGGCGACTGGCTGCCCGAGCCGCTCCTCGAGGGCGATGCGATGCTCGGCCCTGCCGAGACTGTCGAGCAGCGCGAATCGGTGTCCCTGGCCGTCCTGATCCTCATGGAGCGCCTCTCACCCGTCGAACGGGCCGCTTACGTCCTGCGCGAGGCCTTCTCCTACCCTCATGCGGAGATCGCCCAGATCCTCGACATCACCGAGTCCGCGAGCCAGCAGCATGTCCACCGGGCCCGGATCCGGGTCACCGCCGAGCGCCGCGGCGGCGAGGAGGTGGACCCCGCGTCCGCGCGACGGATCGTCGAGGCATTCCTCGCCGCCGCCACGTCGGGGCGCACCGAACGGCTGGTGGCGCTGCTCACCGCCGACGCGACCGCAATCTCGGACGGCTTCGGACTGGCCAGGCGGCTGCTGCGGTACACCACGTGCAAACGGGTCGCCTCCTATGTGCGGGCCGGCTTCACGCCCACTGCGGCGAAGCGGCGGCTGGCCGGCGGCTCCCCCGCGATGCACATCGCGATGGTCAACGGCTCACCGGCCATCCTTGCCGTGACCGGCGAACGGGTCGTGGGCGCCGTGGCGTTCGAAGTCAGCGACGGCAAGGTCGCATCCCTGATCGGCATCGCCGCCGCGGACCGACTCGCCCGCCTCGACGAGGCCTGGCGGCAGCGCGACCCCGACGCGCCGATCATCAACGCATGGTGACGCAGCCACCGCAATCCACAGAACCGCATCGGAGTGAGGCGGCCCTTTTCGAGTTCAGCCAGGGTTCGGGCGGCGAGATGGCGATCGCCCTCGTCCAGCCGCGCCAGCCGCAGCCCCCAACGTCGCAGCGGAAGCGGAATCGTTCGAACCAGTGAAGCCACGCGAAGGCGCGCCCGCAATAGGAGCTGTCCCGTGAAGGGCCCTTGGGGTCGGCGGTGCGCTACCCCATGACCGCGCGGGCTGCGTCCAAGAACGCGAGCCGGTTGTCCTCCAGGTAGTCCCGCACGCTCTCGCCGTCCGGTAGGCCTTCCCACACCGTCCGGTTGAGGTCGAGGAAGTACGCGCGTGCCGCGTCGTGCACGGGCAGGGGGAACTGGATGCGGATGAGCCGTTCCGCGACCCACAGCCTGTTCATCACGTCCCGGGTCGTGAGGAACCAGTCGTGGGTGTCGTCCCATTCGGTCGGTCGGCTGAAGGCGGAGCGTTCGGCCTCGGCCCCCACTTCGATGAACCGCTCCAGCAAGGCCAGCCGTTCCGCCCGCCGTGCCTCGGACAAGGAGACCTGCTGCCGTTGCTGTTCAGCGCGTTGCGCCGAGAGTTGAGTCCTGTGCTGGACGAGGTAGGACAACGAACCGCCCAGGACGACACCGCCCAGCGATATGAGTGACCCCCAGACCTGACCTGACATGGCCGTCATCGTCGCATGCCGTGGATCTCTGGGGACGATCTCGCTGTGGCCGGTGCGATCACCGTGTGATCACGGCGTCGGCGCCGTCCTGGCAGCCCCGCACACCGGGCACCAGCACCGGCACGACGCCGGCCGGCCCGGTTCCGCGGGCGTTCGATCTTGACTTCCTCCCCCGCCTAAAGGCGGGGGATTCCAGCGGTCGCCCGCTGGGGTTCCTGCTTCATCGACGACCGCCCCGTCCGGGAGGACTCCCGTTGAGGTCTTACACCGTCTCCACAGGCAGACGCCGCCAGCCCGGCGGCCAGGATGTTGCGTGCCGCGTTCACGTCGCGGTCATGCACGGCGCCGCAGTCGCACGTCCACTCGCGGACGTTCAGCGGCAGCTTCCCGCGGACCGTGCCGCAGTTCCCGCACAGCTTGCTGGACGGGAACCAGCGGTCGATCACGACGAGTTCGCGCCCGTACCAGGCGCACTTGTACTCCAGCATGGAGCGAAGTTCCGTCCAGGCCGCATCCGAGATGGCGCGCGCGAGCTTGCCGTTCTTCAGCAGGTTGCGGACGGTGAGGTCCTCGATCACGACCGTTTGGTTCTCACGGACGAGCCGAGTGGACAGCTTGTGCAGGAAGTCGCGGCGCTGGTCGGCGATCCGCGCATGGATCTTGGCGACGCGACGCCGGGCTTTCTCCCGGTTGGCCGAGCCCTTCGCCTTCCGCGACAGCTCGCGCTGTGCGCGGGCGAGGCGGGCGCGGTCACGGCGTTCGTGCTTCGGGTTGGTGATCTTCTCGCCGGTGGACAGGGTCACCAGGGACGTGATCCCGGCGTCGATGCCCACGGCCTGCGTGGTTGCGGGCGCGGGCGTGATGGTGTCCTCGCACAGCAGGGACACGAACCAACGCCCGGCCGCGTCGCGGGACACGGTCACGGTCGTCGGCGCCACGCCTTCGGGCAGGGGACGCGACCAGCGGATGTCCAGCGGCTGGGCCATCTTGGCCAGAGTCAGTCGCCCGTCACGCCACTTGAAGGCGCTGCGGGTGTACTCGGCCGACGCTCGGGACTTCTTCCGGCTCTTGTAGCGCGGGTACTTCGCTTGCTTGGCGAAGAAGTTGGCGAACGCGGTCTGAAGGTGGCGCAGCGCCTGCTGAAGAGGGACGGAGGACACCTCCGCCAGGAAGGCCAGTTCCTCGGTCTTCTTCCACTGCGTCAGCGCCGCCGACGACTGCACGTAGGAGAGGCGGCGCTGCTCGCCGTACCAGGCCCGTGTGCGCTCCTCCAACGCCTTGTTGTACACGAGGCGGACGCAGCCGAACGTGCGGGACAGCTCTGCTGCCTGCTCGTTCGTGGGGTAAAAGCGGTACTTGAACGCCCGCTTGACCTGCTGCGCCATAGCTAACATTCTATCAGTTCCCGTGTGAAAGCCGGGTTCGGCCGGTGGCCATAGACGGCGAATCGCCCTGGCGGCGATTCGCCTTTCCCTGCCCCGCTACGCGGGAGCTTCGTTTCCTCCCCGGCCTGAAGGCCGGGGTATCCACGAAGGAGACCCGATGGCGTGAAGTCGGCGGGCAGGGTAGCGCAGGGCGGTGGGGGAGAAGAAGGTGCGGAACGCCCCGGCGATAGGGCCGTTAGACTCATCGACAGGCGGTCCCTCCCTCTTTCACAGGAAGAACCGGCGTGCCCAACACACTGCAGGAAATGATCAAGCACAAGCTGGACCAGCACGGCTGGTCCTACAGCGATGTAGCGCGCCGTGGTGGCATCTCCCGTTCGACGGTCCATCATCTGGCGACGTCGGAACGGCTGGCGCAGATGCCCCAGCAGACCACGGTGGAGGGCTTGGCCAGGGGACTGGGCATCCCGGTGGCGGCGGTGCAGCGGGCCGCCGCCGATGCCGCGGGCGTCAACCTGTACCTCGAGGACGCACCCGAGGCCGCGGATCCGGAGGTGGCGATCCTCATCGCGAGCGTGCACAAGCTGAGCCCGGCGGACCGCCGGCATGTGGCCGTCCTCGTCGAGTCCCTGCTGCACGCGAACGGCACCCCGTAGGGAAAAGGGGGGGGCATGTCTCCCGGCCTTGCGCCGGGTGCCGTCACCTCGGATGCGGATGCGGATGCGGATGCGGGTGCGGTTCAAGCGTTCGTGCCGTGGTGATCCAGTCGATGACGGCGTGCACGGTGACGCAGTCGAGTTCGGCCAGTTTGAACACGGCCTGGACGTCCGCGGCGGCGAGGGGAACACACACCCGGTCCAACGCGCCGTACAGGCGCAGCCGGTGGGCGTGGGCGGTGGAGGTGTCCTGCCCGGGGTGGATGTCGGGCCTGGGGCCGCCGGCGGCGGGCACAGATGCTGTCGTTTCCAATGTGGTCCGCCTTATGGGGTGGAAGGTTGCGCTGGCGGGGCGGCCGGGGCCTGCCGGGCGAAGCGGTCGAAAGTCTCGGTCAGCCGGTTCTCGGCCGACTGCCGGTCCGGCCAGGGGGCCGGGCCGTGCAGGTCGCGGTGGACGGTGTCCCAGAACGCGCCGACGAGTGCGTGGTCGTACCAGTCCCCGGCGGTTGCGCGGACGGGCGCGCATCGAAGTGAGCCGGTCCGCTCGGTGAAGGAGCAGGACGGCAAGGGCTCGTGGGCCGTCTGGGCGGCGGGTTCGACGCGGGTGATGGCGGCCATGAGGGCGTGCTGGACGAGGCCGCGGTGCGCTGTCGCGGCGGTGCTCCAGCCGATCAGGCAACGCGATGCGGTGTCGAGGACGACCGCCGTATACAGGGGGCCCTGAAGCGTGGTGACGGCCAGCACGTCGACAACCCAGCGCTGTTGGGGGGTACGGGCGCCTTCTGGCGGGGTGTGTTCGTGAGGCCGTCCTGCCTGGCCGCGGATCCCGGCCCCCTTCATGACGGCCTCCACGGTGGTGTGGCCGATGTCGATGCCGTAGCGGCGGCCGAGTTCCTGCGTCACCCTGCGGTATCCGTAGGCGCAGCCGGACTCCTGGTAGATGTCCAGGATCAGGCGGGTCAGCCACGCCCGGCGCAGCGCGCGGGGTAAGGGGGTGCGGGCGCGCCAGGCGTAGTACCCGGACTCCGAGACGCCCATGAGCACGGCGAGGTGGCGCGCGGTGAAACCGTGCGACGTCAGGTCGTGGATCACCTCGTAGCGTCTTTTGGGGGCATCATCTGCCGCAACGTGGCGATGACTTCGCGGCACAACAACACTTCCCTCTCCAGTTCGCCGATACGGGTGCGGGCCCGTGCCAGCTCCGCCCCCAGCGAACCGGAGCGCCGCCAGCGGTACACGGTCTGTGCAGAGATGCCCAGTTGCCGTGCCACCTCCTTCGCCGGGCGCCCTTCCAGGGCCAGTTGCTCCGCGCGGGCGCGCAGTGCTGCGGGGTGAGGACTGCTCACTGGATCGGGATCCCACTCGTTCATGCCGCCGCCGAAGGACGGGCGATAAGGACCTTGCCCGGGGAACGGTTCACTGCCTGACGCCGGCCGGTGGATACCGCCCGGCCCGCCGCCCGCCCGAAGCTCAAGGGGCCGACGCACAACCACGGTGCGTCCTCCGCTCAACGGGCGGGCGCCGCAAGGGCCCTGGCACCGGCGGCAGGCAGTGTCCGTCCGGCACCGGCACCGGCTGCCGACCGTGTCCACCACCCGGCATGCCGTGTGCCTTCGACCCCCGCGGCGCCGCGCCGCAGGGGCACGCCCCGAAAAGGCCTGCCCCTGCGTCCGCGTCACCAGGCCGTGCTACTGCCGGACGCTGATGGCCTGGGAGGCCTGCGACTGGGCGACCGCGAACGGCGAGTACTGGTTCACCGCCATCGACTCGTTGTGGGCGTCCACGTGCGCGATCTTCTTCGAGACCGTCGTCATCTTCGTGAAGCTGAACGAGAACTTGCCCAGCGCCTCACGGCCGGGCAGCAGCTCGGCGGTCTCGGCCTCAAGCCAGTCGTTGTTCATGAGGAAGCCTTTCAATGAAGGAAGGGATGTACGCGAAATCAGGAGCCTTGAGCCAGGCGGCGACCACACCGACTGCCGCCGCCGGCCGCACTCCACCCCCGGCCGGCGCCACCGGCCACCAGGTCCGCCGGCCACTGCAGAAGCCGGAAGACCAGGCGCGATGGCGTCGCACGGATCCCGTACGGGAACTGTCACTCCGGACGGCAGGACCATGCGCAACCCCGCCGTCCGGAGCCTCCGGACGATTCGTCCGGAGAGCGTGGACGGTAGCGGAAGAGGAACGGTCAACGCAAACCGCTTATATCCGACATCCGTTCAAAAGCGTGTGCCTGTTCCCTTCCTCGCCGCTGAACCTCAACCACCCGCCCGCCACTGTGCGTTGTGGCCGCCACTCCCGCCCGGCCGACGGCCCGCACGGGCGCGAGGGCGGCACCGGCCGGGTCGGCCGCCCCCCTGCCGAGGCATCGAGAACGCCCCGCCCAGGAACCAGTCGCAGCCGGCTGCCGGCAGCGCCGTGAGAGCAGCGGCGGGCCCGGACTTCCCGCCACTCGAAAGCGCACCGAGGCATGCCACCGCCGAAGTGCCCCCCCAAACCCCGACCGGCGTCCCCGGACCGTCGTCCCCGCCGTGCCGGACGGTGCGCCGCGCCGCCCGGCACAGCCTGGAGGCCCTCGCCCCTCCCATGGCCGCCGTGTGACGGTTGGACGGCGACACGCCAAGCCCCGCGTGTCCTTCCGTCCTCGGACGGCCGGCAGGCATCTTTCAGCGAGAAATACACTCCACGAAAGTCAGGGCAGTACCGAAACCGCCCCACAGACTTCACTGCAGACCGCCGCGCACTTTCTCATCCCGCGACTCCGAAAACCCCGGGTCATTTCCGGCAGCCTATTAACACCATCAGGCTCAACGTGTCGCACTCTCACGAACCGGCCTGACCGATGCGGGAGTTCACCTGGTCGGACGCCTTCGTCGAGCAAGGCACGGATTTCCGAGAAGGACACCGCAACGCCGCTGAGCTGCCGTTTTCGATATCGCACCCGCATGCCCGGCAAAATTGACGGGCACTCACGTCCGCAACGAATGGCGAGGCATTTGTGTAGCGTCAGGATCAGCGGCAGGGCTAAACCAGCCCTGGTGTTTGAAAGGAGATCAGGTGAAGACCATTGCTAAGGCAGTAGCCGGCACGCTTCTTGCGGCCGGCGCTGTCATGGCGCCTCTCTCGATGGAGGCATCCGCGGCCCCGGCGGCGGTCCACGCGACGGCAGTGGCGCCCTCGTTCCACCCGGGCAACCACCACGGCTACGGCTCCCGCCACTTCGACGAGTGGCGGCGGGGCTGCGACGACGACCGCTACGACCGCAACGACCGTTACGGCCGCTTCGACCGCTGGCGTCACCGCAACCACTGCCGCTACGACCGCTGGGACAACTGGGGCCAGTACCGGTACGGCAACCACCACCGGGGCTCCAACTGGGACTGCGACTGACGTCTTAAGTCCACACCACATCCGAGCCGCCCGCGGTCAGCGCCCTGACCGCGGGCGGCGGCCCGTAGACATCGCCCCCCGGCATCCAGGTCGTTCGCGAGGCGGCGCGCTGCCACGCCCCGCTTCACGGAGTGTGGCCGGCCTGCCGCGCGAAGACCGTCCGCGTAAGATCACCGCTCGAGGGGCGGTGGCATGACCATGAGGAACTACCGGTGGTGCGTGGCGATCGCGGCGGCGCTGCTGCTGGCCGGCTGTGGCGATGGCGCGGAGAGCGACAGCGAGAACGCCAAGGCGGTGCCACTCACGAAGGAACAAGTACGCGAGACGTTGCCCGATGGCGAGGCCATGACGGGTTGGAAGGAGTCCGCTCGGCCCACGGCCGTTGAGATGGACAAGCTTCACCGTTCGCAGGCCTGCCCCATCAAGGACAATGCGGGCTGCGAGAACTCCCGCTTCTACGGCGCCTCGACCTTCCGGCACGACGACAACGCCGCCACCGTCACCTTTCTGATCATCGCCTATGACAGCGAACAGGCCGCCCGGGAGGCGTACGACGTGCTCTGGGACGGCTACTACGGCAAGAGGGCGGGACAGAGGGCCAGGACGTTCGGGATCGGCCCGATCGGTGACGAGCGCGACGCCCGGTTCGGCTCCTCCGGCTTCCACGGCGAGCCCGGCGCCGTGACCCAGACCCGGGTCGGCACGACGCTGCTGTGGACGCTGGCGGATTCCGCGGACAAAGACAAGCGCGGCATCGACGAGGACGCAGTCAGGGACCTGACCACGGTGCTCGCCAAGCGGGCCCGACAGGCCCAGAACGGGGACGCACCTTCCGCCGCGCTCGACGGCTGACCGGGCGGCCGCGCCGGACCCGCCCCGCTGCTGAGAGCAGAGAGCTGATCCACCCGACCTCGGTCCCGAGGAACTCTCAAGCCGTCGGCGCCTTGCTCTGGTTGGCTAGATTGAGCGAGTGTTCGAACGAGTGAGTGCTGAAGAGTCCGAGGCCCTGGAGGCTCTCGCCCGGAAGGTCCGCAACGAGCTGACGGCCGCAGGCCTGCCCGTGCTCGCCCCGGGCCTGGACCCGGTCCTGGCCGGTGGGGCCGAGGTGAACATCGACGACGGTGCCGACGCGGCAGGCGGCGTGTTCGTGGCCTGGCAGGCAAGCCCTCGCCTGCGGGCCCGCGCGAGCCGCGCGTTCAGGCTGAAGCAATTGGACGAACCGGCCCTGCGGCATTCCAGTGCGGTCGGGGCCGCGATGGTGCGGGCGATGGCCGCGGTGTTGGCCTCGGCGGGGTTCGGTGTCGAGGACGCGCGCGACGAATACCGGCCGCAGCAGTTGCGGGTCCTTGCCGGACCGCCGTCCAAACATCAGCCCCTCTGGTCCCTTCGCGACGATGAGCTGGCCTTGCCCGGCCGGCAGGACGCTCCCGCGGGCGGCGCCGACTGAGATCCGCCGCGGATCACGGTGTCGTGAACCCGGTCCAGGCGCAGGTCACCGGCTGCAGGCCGTGGGTCCCACCGCGGCGGACCGGCTCCACCCGGCCGTGCGGTCGGTGCCGATGAAGCCTGCGGTACGAACGTGTCCAGGTCCTCGAGGCAGAGGTGGCGAAGCGCACCGCTCGGTCAGCCGGCCGTAGCCGACCGCGCGGACCCCGTCGAACGCGCAGTCCAGCCGATCGTCCACCCGGTACCAGCGGTCGAGGCCCTTCGCACCGCACGGCGAGCCGGCCCCCTGCGAGAACCGGCACCAGTCGTTGCTCTCCACCACCCGCCGCAACCCGGCTGCCCTCCGCGGGCCGACGCCGTGTCGAGCAAGGCGCGAACGGCGCCTTCCTCGAACTCGCGTCGGCGTCTCATGCCATGATCCGGTCTCATGGGTGAGCGTTCGCTTTCGCCTGCCTGGCTGGCCTCGTGGGCGAGCAGGGTCTCGCAGGCCCTGAAGGCATTGATGGGCGAGTTCGAGCGCCGGCACGGCTTTCCCCCGGGAGTCAATGAGGTCCGGCCGGCCGACCACACCGACCGGGCCGCTGCTCGCACGCTTGCCAAGGTCAGCTTCGTCCCTGCCGACCTGGTCACCTTCTACGACAGCATCGGCTACGTCACTTGGGCGGACGTCGGTAACGGCTACTTCGTCGACCCGGCCGGTGATGTCCTCCTACGGCTCAAGGAGTACGGCGCTGTCGATACCGGCGCGGGCACGAAGGCCGGGGGTCTGGTCATCGGCTCGAACGGTGGCGGTCTGTCCTATGTCGCCGGCCCTGGCGGAGTGGTCTACCGGACGCGAACGGCGTCGCTGGACGAACCCGAGCTCGACCGGGTGGCTGATGACCTGCGGCAGTTTCTCGAGCTGCTGGAGCGATCCCTGACACGGTTCGCAGCCAACGGTGAGCCGGGATGCCTGTAGCCGGGCCCTTGAGCACTTCATGTGTGAACCGCTGGCTGCGGTGAGCTTCCAGCGCACCAGGCGGGAAGCAGCGGTCCGGGCCGGCCATCGGGCACGCCGTGCCCCTCCCCGTCTCTCATGGGGGCAGGGACACGGGCACTGGACCCCGCGTGCTGCGCAGGCTGCCGTATCACTCCGGGTGGTCCACTGCCTCTTTCTGCAGTTGCACCGCCGCGAGCAGGCTGAGCTTCGGCTCCGCCTGGCGCAGTGCCTTCACCGCCGCGACCGAGGCGATGTCACCGGTGAAGCCGACGGCGGCCAGCCGCAAGCGGACCCAGCGGGCCCGCAGTTGACTCTCGGTCGCGGCGGCGGTGGCCTCCACGAGAGCGGCGGCACGTTCCAGACCCGGGCGCTCCAGGGGTGAGGCTTGTTCCAGCGCCTGACGCAGGGTTGCCGCGACCACGTCGGCGTCCCGAACGGTCAGCACGACGTTGTTCTTCCTGCTCAGTCCCATAATTCCCGTCATGAACATCAGCCTGACCCTCATGTTGCCGGCGCGCCAAGCGACTTGAGGAGCCTCAGAGGAGCGCGCCGGCCCCGCGGACCCGTGCACCCGGTGACAGGCACAAAAATGCGCGGGCGACGGCGCCGGCGTCGACTGCCGGGGTGTCCTCGACGGTGGTGCCCGCGCCGCGGTACGCCATCGCGAGCCAAGGCCGCGTCCGCGTCCCCGGTGTTCTCGTACGAGCGATCAGAGCCGGCGTGGTTCGAGGGCGGGTGCGCCGCTCATGCTCAGAAGGGGACGGTCAGTCCGGCCTCGCGCAGCCGCAGCAAGGCCGTGCCCATGCACTCGGCGACCGAGGCCCCATCCGCTCTCAAGCCCGTGGCCAACGGGCCGCCGCTGGCAGCGAAGGTCCACGCCGGCCGGCCTTCTCGAAGGCGTTCCGCATCGATGCGGATCATGGCTCCCACGCCCTGCTCGCCGAGCCACTCCAAAATGAGCAGCGCTGCCTCCTCCACGCCAACAGGTTAGGGCAGGAGCCGGCGGGTCTCGATCCACATAAGAAGCTGGTCCCGTGTTCGATCGGACGGCAGGTGGCTGATGAGCCTGTCCAGGTGGGTTGTCAGGTTCTTGTGACGCCGTAGCTCGCGGATCTGCTCGACGGGAAGCCCACGCCAGTTCCCGGCGAGCGTGCCGGCGTCTGATGGCGCGAGAGCCAGTGCGTCGAGGGTGTCGGCTGCCAACCCCTCGGGGCTCCAGTCCGGATCCTCGTTGCCGCCGAGGTGGTCGATGACCCACATGCGGAGCATGAAGTCCTGCTGGACCTCGCGCGCGGGATCTCCGGGACCGTCACCGCGCATGCGCCGGTTCGCCAGCAGTGACACCTTGGCCCACTGCCGCCGCACCTCCCGCGGCTGGTCAACGTCGTAGTAGACGTGCTGCTGAGCGACGACACGAGCCGCTTCAAGCTGCCCCCGGTCGCGAGCGTCCGTGATGAACGCCTGAAGGCGCTCGATCGGCCACGTGCTCATCGCGGGCCCTGCCTCTTCCCGATCGGCAGCGCCGCTCACGGATATTCGCTCCTGGCCCTAGGCACACCGAGACCGACGATTACACCGCCCAACGCGAAGGACAGCTCGGCGAAATTGAAGCACTCCAGGCCGCTGGTCGATCCGGGCGAGCTTATCCTCGCCGCCGACGTCCGAAACCAGAACCTGTCGCGGTGCCGCACACGCCGCAGTAGGCGCGCGCCTTGCTAAAGGAAGCAGGCGCAGATACCAGGCCCGGGCGCGTGCCGTGCTTGTCCGGGAGGCCGTCGTCCGCCCGCCGGGCAGGCGGGTGCACCGCAAGCGGGGCGAACGCCGGGCGGCCGGTTCAGCGCTCCTCGGGGGCCGTGCGCCGGCGGACGTCGGCCATCAGTTTGTCCAGCAGCTCCATGAACGCGGTGCGTTCGCGTGCCGACAGGCAGCTGACGAGTGTGGCCTCCCGGCCGAGTACGGCATCGACGGACCGCTCGATGAGCGCGTGGCCTTCGGGGTGCGTCACTGGCGTCCCGGCACGGTCGGCGAGCTGATGTTCAACTGGTGGGACTGATCGGGTCATGTGATCGAGGGCTTGTCAGTGCGGTTCTTGGGTAGGGACGTGCCCGAGCCGCTGAGATCGACGCTGATCGAGCACATCCAAGCGGACGGTACCGACCCCATGAGGTACCGGATGCGCCACGGCTACTACGGCGCCCAACGATCCGTCTGACAGCACCCGACGGTGACGGTTCCGCCCAGCGAGCTGACCAGCTGACCTGTGGCTGCGGCCGCACACGCCTGTAGGACCTCCTGGGGCGCTCCATGGCAGATGACCGGATCGTTCCGGTCTCGGCCCCGATCATGCCTGCCGGCCCCGGGTACGCCCTGGTCACACTGGTGGGCATGAGACGAGCCTTGATCGTGATCGATGTCCAGGAATCCTTCCGCGCCCGCCCCCTGTGGGAGCAGATCGCCAACCCCGATATCGCCGAGCCGGTGAACCGGCTGGTGCGGATCGCGCGGGACAACGGTGACCTGCTGGTCTGGGTGCTGCACACCGAGCCCGGCAGCGGTGACGTGTTCGACCCGGAGGCGGGGCACGTCCGGCTGCTGAAGGAGCTGGAGCAGCCGCTGCCGGGAGAGCCGGTGCTGTACAAGACCTCGCACAACGCGTTCACCACCACCGATCTGCAGCAGCGGCTCACCGAGGCCGGGGTCGGCGAGCTGTGGGTCTGCGGGATCCGGACCGAGCAGTGTGTCGAGACCACCGCCCGGATCGGCAGCGACCTGGGATACGAGGTCGTGTTCGTGGCGGATGCGACCACGACCAACCCGATCGGCGACCTCAGCGCCGAGGCGATCACCGAACGCACCCTGGCCGTCCTGCAAGGCCGCTTCGCGCGGATCGCCACGGTGGATGAGCTGGCAGCATCACCGGTATGAGCCGTGTCGTCTTCGTCCTGCTGCCCGCAGTCCACCTGCTCGACCTGGCCGGCCCGGCCCAGGTCTTCTCCACGGCAGGGGCCTTCGGGCAGCCGTACGACCTCGACTACGTCGCCGAGGAACCCCAGATACGCAGCGCGCAGGGCCTGCCGCTGACCGCCCGGACCACCTGGCCCGACCTCGGCCCGGACGACCTGGTCGTGGTCCCCGGATGGAGCGCGCCCACTCTCAGGGGAGGGCCCCTCATCAGCCTTGAGACCGCCGGCCGGCTGCGCGCGCACCACGCCGCGGGCGGCACCGTCGCCAGCGTCTGCGCCGGAGCCGAGGCCCTGGGACAGGCCGGGCTGCTCGACGGCCGCCGCTGCACCACACACCACCAGCTCCAGGACGAACTGGCCGCCCGCCACCCACGGGCGACGGTGGTCCGCGACGTCCTGTTCTCGGCCGACGACCGGGTCGTCACCTCCGCCGGCATCGCCAGTGGCATCGACCTGGCCCTGCACCTGCTGGCCGCACGCCACGGACCCGCCCTGGCCGCCCGGGTGGCCCGCGAAATGGTGATCTACACGCGCCGCAACGGCAACGAACCCCAGGCCAGCGCCATGCTCCGGCACCGCAGCCACGTCGACGACACCGTGCACCAAGTCCAGGACCTGATCGACACCCACTACGCCGAGCCGCTGCCCCTCACGCGCCTGGCCGCCCACGCCGGCGTCAGCGCCCGCACACTCACCCGCCAGTTCTCCCGGGCCACCGGCGGCCTCACCCCGCTGCGCTACCAGCAGACCCTGCGCCTGGAGCGGGCCGAACACCTGATCAGCCAAGGCACTACCGTCGAGTCCGCGGCCCGGCAGGTGGGCTTCGAGGACGCCCGCATGGTGCGCCGCCTGCGGTCCCGGCCCTCCTGAACCGCCCACCGAGCCCCGGGAGCCAAGGCTCATGCCCCGTACCACCCCGCCGCGCCCCGCCGACGTGGAAGCCGCCTTCCCCGAACTGGCCCGCATGCGCCGACCGGCGACCCGCCTGCACCCCCGCCGCGGCGCACCCACGGCGCAGGACAGCTCCGTGGCCGGCCCCATGCTGTGGCCGGCAGGCGAACCCTGGCCCGTCTGCACCCTCCCGCACAGACGAAGCAGCGGCTACCGGCTCACCGACGTCCTGCAGGAACGCGACATCCTCGCGCGCGCCTGGCAGCGTGACCCGCAGTCCGGACCCGACGACGAGGAATCCACCGTCCTCGCCGGCTTCAAACGCGGCCGCCATGCCCCGCACCTGGCCGACACCGACCCCATCCCGATGCTGGCCGTGGCCCAGCTGTACCGCCGTGACGTTCCCGGTCTGCCGGAAACAGGGGAGGGGGAGGACCTGCTCCAGGTGTTCTGGTGCCCCTTCGAAAAACACGGCGACAGCCGGCACGACCCCCACGTACACCTGCGCTGGCGCCACTTGGAAGATGTCGGACCGCTTCTGCAGGAGCAGCCGGCCCCCGAGGTCGTCGGCCGCCCAGAACTCGTGCCCTCCCGCTGCGTTCTGCACCCCGAGGACATCGTCGAGCACCCCTACCTGAGCGTCCTCCCGGAATCCCTGCAGGCCCGCATCGACGCATGGGAAGGCCCCGAGGACGACGACCACCCCCAGTACATCTACGACCTGTCCACCGCCCCCGGCTGGAAGATTGGCGGCCACATCGCCTGGCGACTCACTGCCCCCCAGCCGCTGACCTGCCCGGAGTGCGATACGGAACTCCACCCTCTCCTTACCGTCGACGAGCGCGAATGGGATCCCGGCACCGCAAGCTGGATCCCACTCGAAGACCGGCCGCACGCGGACATCATGGACGCCAACATCCCCACCGGCGTATCGCCGGGCCGCGGCCGACTCACCATCGCTGCCTGTCCCCGCGATGCCAGCCACCCCATCAGCCTCGTCACCCAGTGACCACTTGGCGGACTGCAGCTCACCGTCCGCCGGCCGGGGCAGGCCTGTCAGCTGTTCCGCTCTCTACCAGCGTTACGGGGGAGGGGAACCATGCCGCTGGCGACTGAAGGACAAGCCACGACGCCGCCAGCAGGAGTTCATGCCCACCCAGCCCGAACCAAACGCTCACGTTCGGAAAGCGGATGGCGTCTGAGAGATGCGTGGGGGTTGTATTGGGAGAGAGGGGCGTGGTTCGTCTGTTCGTCTCACCGCCCCCGGCGCGATCACCCGGTCAGGAACCTTGTTCGACCGGACAAGCCCGTTGATCGGTGAGCAGAAGCCTTCTGACCCAGCTCAAGAGCACGGTCCCTGCGCAGACGTCCCATCAGCGCGACCAGCGAAGTACCGGTCCAGGATCTCCGGACTGTCGGGAGTGAAAGTCCACTCCCGAAGGATCCGCGGCAGATCGGAATCACTCAGCCAGCCGTGCCAGGCGACCTCATTCGAGTTCGGCATGACAGCCCCCGGAACGACGGCATCGCACACCCCAAGCCAGTGAGGGCTCAGCCCGCTTCGGTTAAGGAACTTGAACCGAAAGCGCACTGCCGCCGACACCCCCAGTTCCTCCTCCAGCTCACGGGTAGCCGCCTGCTCATAAGACTCCCCGACTCCCAGGGCTCCACCGACTCCGACCTCGTAATACCCCGGGAATCGGGGCACCTGCTCAGCACGCCGATGGACGAGGATCCGACCGTGCCGGTCGTGACACACGACCACGGCAATCCGGTGCAGCCAGCCTTCCCGGACGGCGTCTCTCCGACTCACCGGCCCCAGCACACGGTCCTGTGCATCAACACGTTCCACGACTTCATCCACGACGCTCACGATCGCAGAGCCCACTGACAGCAGTCCTCGATGCCGGACTGCCAAGTCTCCAGCTCCCAACTCCACTCCGTGCCATAACAAGGGGCGCGGTCTGGGCCGTTCGCCGCATTGCCGGACCTGTGCGCGAGGCAGTCACACGACGAACCCGAGTTGGACTCAGCACACGCGAGCACGAAAGACTGCGGCAACAGGGCCTTTGGATCAGCTCGTTGGCCTCGACAGTTCCGAGCTACCGCGAGGCCCTGCCTTCACGCGCCGACCGCACTGCGATGCCACCTCAAGCGGCTCAGTTCGCGCCGGCATGGCCTTCACCGCCCAGCTCACCTGACGGCGTTGGACGTCACAACGCTCGCGTCGGCCTCCTGAGATGGGCCCAAGCGCGTACGCGTCCGCTCGGATCTCAGTGTGGTGAGAGGGTTTGACAGCCGGCGCTGCGGAACTGCTCCAGGCCCCGGCCTCAGCGCCCGATCCTCGAGGAAAGGTGCACCAGGCGCGGCAGGGCGACGAAGCCGGCGGGGGAGACGGGGTCGTGTGCGAGGGTCAGCCGGCCCGGCTCCTCCCGTGCTTCGGCACTGTCCTCGACCTCCACCCGCCCCGGAAGCGCAGGGGCGCGATCGGCATCGCCGGAGCAGTCGTGCGTCCGCGTCCAGTTCACCATCCGGGCGTGATAGCGGCTGACGACAGCCGGCGTGGACGCCTCTGTCACGCGGGGAGCCTGCTCAGACGTCGTCTGAAGTGGTGCTCGGCGAGTGCCCGCCTGCCTGAGTGGAGGCGGGGGCCGGATGTCAGACTCGGGCCGTAGAGTCCATGCGTTCTTCAGGGACAACGCATTGGAGATGCTGGTGAGCCGTCGTACCCCGCCCCGCCCAGTGGCCGTAGAACGGCTGTTTCCCGAACTGGGGCCGTTGCGCCGGGAGACGGTACGGCTTCATCCTCGGGCGGGTCGCCCGTCCTGTCACGACAGTTCGGTCGGGGGACCGTTGCTGTGGCCGGAAGATGAGCCCTGGCCTGTGTGCGCTGAGGAGCACTACGACATCGGCAGCAACACGCCTCATGAGGCCGAGGTGCCTCTCGTGCCGATTGTGCAGGTCTATCAGGCGGATGCACCCAGCGTCCCGTTCCGGCCGGGGTGTGACCTCCTGCAAGTTCTGTGGTGCCCGTTCGACCACGGGGAGTTCTGCTATCCCCTGCCGCAGGTCCACTGGCGAGATTCCCGGCCGGTTGGCCCGGTGAAGGCCACTCCTGCCGCACCCACCGACGCACCGAAGGACTACGTGCCCAGCCCCTGTGTGGTCCACCCCGAGCAGGTGGCGGAGTACCCCAGCTGGGATCTGCCGGAGGACCTCCACAGCAGGCTACGAGACCGATTCGATCAGTTGGAGCGGGAGACCGGCTGGCTGTACTGGTACCACCTCGCCGACGCCCCCGGCATCAAACTCGGCGGCTATCCCGGCTGGACCCAGGAACCAGTCTGGCCGGACTGCGCGGCGTGTGGACGGCGTATGGACCACCTGCTCACCGTGGCCGGCTGGGAGTATGACGGGGAGTCGTGGCGCACGTGGCTTCCGGTTGAGGACCGTGGGGCCGTCGACGGCCATGAGCCGCATCGCAGCGAGGAGGGTCTCGCAGCCCACGACGCGGCGGGCCTGATGCTGGGCGATGCGGGCGGCGTGTACATATTCGAGTGCCGGTCATGCCCTGATCGTCCGATTGGCCACTGGTTTGACTGTTCCTGAGCGCAAAACCCCCCGGCGGAGCCGGCGAGAGCAGATCAAGGCGAAGGCGATGCAGGCGAAAGCCAGGAAGTGTTCGGCCTTGCGCTCCCAACGCCGGTGCAGGCGGCGGCAGCCGGACAGCCACGCCACCGTTCCACGAGCGTCACGACATTCTGAGACGTCCGGTGGATCACGGGTGCTCCGCCGTGTTTCGGCGGGGCAGCGGCGCGTCTGTGCGTGGCCGGCTCAGCATTGCCACAGAAGCTTCGCGTGGCCACAGGGCTCGCAGGCGAACGCGTAGCCGCTGCCGCAGCCGCCGAAGTTCATGGCGGTGCTGTGGTCAGGGCCTTCCTCGAGCTGGACGATCAGTGGCATGGGCAAGGCGCATGACGGGCAGGACGGGGTTTCGTCGTTCTGAATCCAGGCCGGTTCTCCGCCCAGCTGTCCGAGCACGGATGACCTGGGACGGTCGCTTCTCGCTGTCCACTCCTCGCCGGCCTGGTCATAATCGGGTTGGTCCATCTGCACCAAGCTGACTGCTCGAACGGAACCGAGCAGAAGCAGGGCCTCATCGACATCGTCGGCGGGCTGCGCCAACGGCTCAAGGCCGTCCGCCGGGAAGAGCAAAGCCTGGTTCCCGCCGGAGTCGCGCTCCCAGTCGCCGCACATTCCCGGATCGTTCTGGCATGCGAACAGTGCGAGGAATCCCCGGTGTTCAGGTCCATCCTGAAGGTCGTCCAGGACCACCTGGGCGAGGAACTGCATCGGGCCGCTGCACGAAGCACAGCAGGGCCAGGGAGTTTCGGCCGGCGCCAGAGGCACACCGCCGGTCCGCGTCACTGGAGCAGTCGGCGAAACCGCACCTGCATCGATCATGAGAGTCGTCACGATCCTGGACTCTAGAACAGAGCAGTGACCCAGCCCGCAGGCGCCGACCAAGGCATCCCGCTATCACCGTGACGAACGTACCTCAACGCCCCGGCAAGCCGCTTGACCTGCCGAAACGGTGCTCTCACCAGAGATGAGCTCGCCGCCGATGACGTCGGTGCCGGTGCAGGGACGGCAGCGAGAGCGGCCGCTCGCGTTTTCGTCTCGGGCGATCCGCAGTCACCTGCGACGGCACGGAATCCGGTCGGTGATCCCACAGCCGGCCGGCCAGGCCGCGAATGGCAAGCGGCTCGGCCGGCGCGGCGGCCGTCCGCCAGCCTTCGACCGCGACGCCTGCAAGCAGCGGAACACGGTTGAACGGTGCATCAACAAGATCGAGCCGTGGCGCGGTCGGGCCACCCGATACGACAAGACCGCCACCCTCTACCTCGCCGGACTGCACATCGCCGCTCTCTTCATCTGGTCGGAAAGGTGATCCGAGGAAGGCGGCCTAGTCCTGCGGTGCCAGAGTGCGCAGGACGTCGAACTCGTTGCCCTCGGGGTCGGCCATGACCACCCAGTTCCGGTCCGGGCCCTGGCCCACGTCCACCTTGACGGCGCCGAGACCAAGCAGTCTGGTCACCTCGTCCTCGGTGCTGCCGTCGATCGGGCTGACGTCGAGGTGAAGCCGGTTCTTGACGGTCTTGCCCTCAGGCACACGGATGAACACCAGAGTGGGCGGCATCTGTCGGGCCCGGACATCCTCGACGGTCGGCACCCAAGAGCCGATCTCGACCTTGCCCTCGCTCCGGTCGATCACCTTGAAGTCCAGGACCTCGCACCAGAAGGCCGCGAGCCTCTCCGGATCATGGCAGTCAACGGTCAACTCGGTGAACCTGCTTGTCATGCTTCTCCCAGATAGTGCGGACGGGGCTCAGCGTAGGTCGCCCGCCCGACAGATCCGAGATCTTATTGACCAGAGACATCGAACGGGCTTGATCCGCAGGAACCGCCCAGGAGCGTCTCCGCCCGATGACGGAACCTGCTGCCGCGCGCGTCCGTGAACTGAACCTCTACCGACGTTGCTTCGACCTTGTCGCGGCCGGGCAGAAGACGATCGAGGTGCGGGTGCAGTATCGCGGTTTCCCGCCAGGTCTGCGATGTGACGTGAGCGAGTCCCGGGCGACCCGCGCAGCAAGCTGCCACAGCCGGCCCAGTGCCCGCGACGTTCGGCCGCGACACAACGGTGTCCTGTCCACATAACCGAGTTGTTTCACCTCCTGCCCCAGCGAACTCCTCGCCCTATCGTTGGCTGATGCGTGCACACCAAATCGACCGACCGGCCGATCTCGACGTAGTCCGTGAGTCCTATGACCGGGTGGCCGACAACTACGCCGAGATGGTGGCGACGACGGGAATGGGCGACATCCGTCGCCATCCCTGGCTCAAGGCATCGATCGACGCTTTCGCCGACACCGTGAGCGAGTTCGGGCCCGTCCTCGACGTCGGATGCGGGCCCGGAACAGTGACCGCCTACCTCGCCGAACGCGGACTCGACGTCTCCGGAGTCGATCTCTCGCCCGGCATGATCGAAAACGCCCGCCGTCTGTATCCGCACTGCCGCTTCCACATCGCCTCCGCCACCGACCTCGACCTTGAAGAGGCGTCCCTCGGCGGCGTACTCGGGTGGTGGTCACTGTTCAACCTCCCGCGCGACGTCCTTCCTCAGGTCCTCGCCCTGTTCGCGCGAGCCCTCAAGCCCGGCGGGCACTTCATCACCGGAACGCACGTCGGTGAGGAGGATGTGGTGCGCACGGAGGCCTACGGAGGTGTGCCCGTCCGCTGGACGACGCACAAATGGCAGCCGGAACAGTTCGTCGGCCTGATCGAGCAGGCCGGACTGCGCCCCGTCGCCGAACTTCGGCTCCCGGCAGATGAGTTCAGCGGGCCGGGTCTCATCGTCATGGCCGAGCGCCCCGCCTGAGGATCAGTTGCCGGAGGCGGCACAGGGGCTCGTGCCCGCACTCATGACCTGGCGCCCCCGCACCCTCGTGTTCGGACCCGCACCTCGAGTTCGGGGCTGGAGGCCCACCACGCGAGCCGGATGCGACAAGGTGTCGGTCGCTGCGGTGAGGGTTCCGCGGGGGAACACCCTGTGTCAGCGGTTCACAGCCTCCGTCGTGGAGGACGTGCACTCGTTGAGGTCGCTGACCGGCGGGAATGCGCTGGCGGGTGGTGTGGTTGACATGGCTGTCTGGCATGGCTGAGTCAATCGACTCGGGGTGTGGGACAAGGGAAGGAGCCCCCTCATGGCACGCAGCACCGCGCGGCCCGTCGTCACGCTGAGGTCGACGGCCGGTACCGGAGCCGTCCACGTGACCCGCAAGAACCGTACCAACGATCCCGACCGGCTGGTCCTGCGCAAGTACGACCCCGTGATCGGCAAGCACGTCCCGTTCCGCGAGGAGCGCTGACACCCGCCTTCGCCGCCCGGCGACGGAGGTTCCCAAGGAGGGACATTCCATGAAGCCCGGCATCCACCCCGTCTCCCGCCCCGTCGTCTTCCGCGACCGGGCGGCGGGGTTCCACCTGCTCACCCGCTCGACCATCGACACCCGGCAGACGGTCCAGTGGGAGGACGGCACCACCTACCCGGTCGTCGACGTCGAGACCTCGTCGGCGAGCCACCCGTTCTACACCGGCAACGCACGCGTCGTGGACACCGCGGGCCGCGTGCAGCGCTTCGAGCGGCGCTACGGCCATACCACCTCGGCCCGCCACTGACCGCGGGCCCGTTCGATCTGCCCAAGAGGAGCCCCTCAGGAAGGTGCGCACGTCCCTTGCGCGGTCACTGAAGACCCGGCCCGGCGCCCAAGTGGTGCGCCGACGGGGCGTGGCCTTCGTCATCAACAAGAAGGACCCCCGCTTCAAGGCCCGGCAGGGCTGAAATTCCGCCCCCGCCGCGCGTCCAGCGTGCGTCGGTCGCCTCGTGGAACGTCGCGGGCCCGCGCCGGTTGGCCCTGGGGGCGGCCGGCGCGGGCACAGCTGAACCGGTGGACGTGCCGGCCTTCGCCCCGGACGGTCGAGCTGTTCCGGGAGACCGGCACAGCCCGGATGATCGCCCGGATCCGCCGGACGGCCGGGTACCGCAAGGGGTTCGACGCCCGCCGGCCGGCACCACTGCCTGGTCGGCCTCCCTTACCGGCGGCACGCGCGGCTCAGCGGCTCGTGCTGTGGGGGGGCCTGCGGTGTCCAGGGACTGCGAGATCTTCCTGCTGTCCCCAGTCGCCGAGGTCTGGCACCCGACCGGCGACCACCGGCTCGCTGCGGGGGAGGGGCTGTCCGCGATGGCGCGCGTGATCTTTGCTGCGGCGTTCGTCATGACCGCGGTATTCCTGTCCTTCACCGCCTCACCGGCCGTGGTCGTGAGGATGCTCCACCTCGGGGTGGGCGATCAGCGTGATCGTCGACGCGCCATGTCGCGCTCTGCCGGCCCTGTGACGGTGGTCGTGCCCTCGGGGCCTCGGGCCAAAGGCCGTCAGCGGCTGAAGGTGCCCAGTTTGTTGGCGTCGAGGTGCTCGACGGTGACGCTCGTGGCCTTGCCGGAACGGGTGTGGAACGTGACGCCGGACAGGCCGACAGCGTTCTCGCCCTGTGTCCGGTAGCTGAAGGTGTCACCGGTGTAATGCCTCAGGGGGAACGACATCTTCAGCGGGCCCAGCGTCATGCTCAGCTTGCCGCTGTTGTCACGGGTGACGGTGAGCGGCCCGTAGTACTCGTTCGCATAGGTGCCCGTGTAGACGTCGTCGGCCCGGGCCGGGGCGGCTTTGGCGGGCGGCTCGGCGTAGTTCGTCGGGGAGAGACCCGTGTAGGCGGCGGCCTGCACCACTTTTCGGTAGAAGGCCAGCCAGTCGACGGTCTGCTTGCCGTTCTGGGCGATGTCGAAGAACGCGGCGGCCACCGCCTCCGGCACGCCGATGGGCTGCCCGTTCGTCAGCACCACGATGCCGAGCCGTTCGCTGGGCAGCAGGGTGACCTCGGTCGCGGCGCCCAGGTCGAAGGCGCCGGAATGGTTCAGGCGCAGCCGTCCGCGCTCGTCGTACCCGACGTTCCAACCGAGCCCGTAGAAGCCCGGCTCACCTGCCGGGGCGAGTGGGTCCATCGCCACGGCGTGCGGGATACGGGTCTGGTCCAGGGCCGCCGGGTCGACCAGCCGCTTCCCGTCGAACGCGCCGTTGGCCAGTTGCAGGCGCATCCACTGGGAGAGATCGTCGACATTCGAACTGGCACCGCCCGCGGGCGCCTGGCTGTCGGCGTTCTCGGTGGTGGAGGGCTTCCAGCGTCCGTCGACCTCCACGTGGGCGGACGCCTTGTCCGCGGCCTTGTCGTAGTCGGCACGCTCGTAGCTGGAGTGACCCATACCCAGGGGCTTGAACAGCGTGTCCGCCGCCAGCCGCGGCCAACTGGTCCTCGCCGCGTCGGCCACCGCCACGCCCGCCTCGGTGAGGCCGTAGTTGGTGTAGGCGTAGGTCGCGCGGAACGCGGTCAGCGGCTCGAGCCGCAGGTGCCGCAGGATGTAGTCGCGCTGGTAGCCAAGGTCCTCCAGCAGGTCACCGGCGTGGTCGGGCAGTCCACTGCGGTGGGAGAACAGGTCCGCGACCGTCACGTTCGCCGTCACGTACGGGTCCTTGAGCGCGAAGCCCGGATCATGGACGACTATCCGGTCGTTCCAGCCGACCACCCTGCGCCCTACGGCCCCGGAGACGACGGTGGATGACAGCGGCTTGGACAAAGACGCCAGCTGGAAGACCGTCCCGGGACCGACCTTGCCGCTCTTGCCCAGCTCACGGACGCCGAAGCCCTTCGCGTACACGACCTTGCCCTGGTGGACGACGCCCACGGCGACCCCCGGCACCCCCGTCTTGCGCATCGCGTCCCCCACCAGGCCGTCGAGCCGGCCCACGGCGTCTCCCACCTGCGCCCGCGTCAATTGAGGTGGCGGTTGCTTCGGCGGCGTGGGGGCGAGCGACGCCTCGGCGGACGGGCTGCTGGTCGCGGCGCCCGTGCCGGCGCACCCAGGCAGCACCGCCCCGAGCACACCCAGATACACCACCGCGGCACCCACCTGGGCCCGTCGGCACAGCGTTCTCCCGCGACGCCGATTCACCATCGTCCAGATACCTCGCGCTCGGATGCCCTCAGGGGCACGCACGGCACCCGTTCCATACTCGCCTCAGCGGCGGACCACGGCACTCGGGAATCGCCTTCCCCTGTGCGGAGGGGCACCGCTGCCCCGGACGTGTCACCAGCGCAATCTCTGCGGACGCCAGATACGTACACGAGATGGCATATGTGGCAAACCATATTAGGAGGTCACGTACTGTGCGTCTCTCAACAGCCACGATCATCCCCCTCGTGGCAGCCGGAGTGGCCTTCACGGGGGCGGCACCCGCTATGGCAGACCCGCAACCCAGCCCGGCTCCGCCCACTACCAGCACCATGCCGCAGCCTGGAACGGCTTCTGGATCCGACAACGGGGGGCGGGTCGGCCACGGCGAAGACAACGCGGTCGGGTTCGGCGACGTCCGGACAAACCACGGGTCCGGTGACCGGAACCACAGCCGTATCTTCCGGCTGCACCGGCACCACCGGTTCTGCTTCTTCGTGCACCGCCACGTGGTGATCCGGATTTTCCGGTTTGACGACCGTGTGGTGATCGTCAAGACGATCGTCCCCGGCCACCTTGTGTGCCTCAGCCCGTTCAGGGACTTCTGAGGAAGACTTCAGTGTGGGACTAGGACCTGAGAGAGGTGCCGACTCGGTGGCCGCGAACGCGAGACGGCCACCAAGTCGGCGTTGCGGCCACAGGACTGAAGGGTCGAGCGCCGACCACGACGAATCGATGCCCCTGCGCTGGGACTTATCGATGTGCGGCAAGCGGATCCTGATCAACCGCGGGGCACAGTCACTCTCCGAAGACGGGGCCGCGTACAGCCGAGCGAGCCAACCGACCCGTACCGCGCCCGGTCACCGAACTGATCAACCCATCATTTGACCCCTCACACCGCGCGCGCTCTCGGACGAGAGCCATACCTGGTCAGGGCCGCGTCACGGCTCAGACTTCGGGCGTCTGCGTCCAGCCGGTCAACGGACGGGCCTCCTTGCCGGGAGAGGTCTCTCTCACCGGCGTCGCACGGTGCGGCCGCCGCAGGGCTTCGTCCCTACTCGAAAGCCTGGTCTTCGAACCGGTGAAGGGCTGCCTTGTGCTGGCCCTCGCTGATCACCGCGCTGGATGAGCGGGACCGGCAGAGCATCCACATCGTCGCGGATGAACCCACCCTGCCCAGAACGGCGAGCGTCTGGGGGTACGCGCCCTGTCGTCGAACCGGGGCGGCAGGAAGCGTCAGGACGGCCGATTCCCGTGAGCGGTGCGAGCGGAAAGTCGGATAACCCGCAGGTGCCTCGGGTAGAAAGGACGCCGGGTGTCCCTGTGCGGGCGCCCCTCACCACCAGCCGGGCCTGCCCCGGCGAGAACGAAGGACAACAGCATGGCCAGCGGCACCGTGAAGTGGTTCAACGCCGAGAAGGGCTTCGGCTTCATCGCCCAGGACGGCGGCGGACCGGACGTTTTCGCGCACTACTCCAACATCGCCGGGAACGGTTACCGCGAGTTGGTGGAAGGCGAGAAGGTCACCTTCGATGTGACACAGGGACAGAAGGGGCCTCAGGCGGAGAACATCGTCCGGGGCTGACGTCACCGCCCTGCCCCGTCCCACTCATGCGGAAAGCGGCGGCACCGACGCGGGCGGAGCGGCCCGGTAGCTCGCTGGGCCCATGACCCACAGGTCGCACCTTCACGTCCTGTCCCCGCTGAGAGACGGGAAAGGCCCGGTCACACGGGCCTTTCCCATCCTCCGCGCTGATGGGCATGGGCACCCGGCCGGTGTCCGGCTGCCTGGAACGCAAGCCCCGGGTGCGGGCCTTCTGCGAGATGAGCAACGCGTACACGAACGTACGGCCTGCTTGACCGTGCCTGGCGGCGACGAACGCGGACCCTTGACGATCAAGGTGCGCCACGTGAGAGACGTGTTCGCCAAGGAAGCTTCCCGCGTCCGCGCCGGCATCGCACCCCGCGCGATGGCAACCGCTGGTGCGACTTGTGCCGTTCACCCGCCGGTTTCAACGGCGTGGATACAGAACGGCCGTTCGCGCAGTGGCGACGGCGAGCTTCTCCATGATGTTGTGCGCGAACCGTGGTTCACGGCCATCGTCTCAGCCCAGACCATGCGCACACCGAGCTCCGTGAACGCCTTGCCCAGCAGAGCCCGCGAGCCTTCGGTGGCATAACCCTTGCCCCAAGCCGCCTGCCGTAGCCGGTAGCCGAGTTCGACCTCGTCCAGCGGGCCCTGAGACTCGGGACGCAGGCAGAACCAGCCGATGAACGCGCCGCCGTCCTTCTCGTGCGCGGCGAACAGTCCAAGATCGCCGCGCCACCTCTCGTAGCCGGCGATGATGTTCGGCAGGTGGCGCTCGCGGATGATCTCGCGGTCGGTTCACCCCCGGTCAGATAGCGCATCACCGCGGCGTCGCTGTCCAACTCGATCAGCAGGTCCGCGTCGTCGGTAGTGAAGCGGCGCAGGGTCAGGCGCTCGGTCTCCAGGTAGGTGTGCACAGTTGATCATGCCTAAAGCAGGTCGGGCAGCTCAACGGCTTTACTCGGACGCACTGTCGGCGAGCGCGCGGGCTGCGCGGACGGGACGGCAGGGACCTTGCGGGGGCAGGGACTTGGCGACTGGGACGAAAGCGAGGGAGAACCCGAGGCCGGCGGGCGCATCGAGCACCACACAGCGCGCGATCACCGCGTTTCCCCTGATGTCGACTGATCCGTCGCGTGCGCAGTGACGCGCACCCGAGTCGACGAGTGGTGGAGGGAAGCCGTTTCTCCGCCGCGGCCACCACAGGAGGCCGTAGGTGGCGTCGACGTCCCGCGCAGGCGTCGAGAGCGCAGCCGCAGGTGAACCGGCCGGGCCGGAGCTCGATCAGGGGCACCACTCTTCCGCATGCCAGTGAGGAAGATGCCCGAGCATCGATCACAGAGAAAATCTGTCATGACGGCAGTAGACATTGGGGTGTGGTGGGGGTACCGTTCTTGCTGTACCCAGGAAGTCCAAGTGGGCACGGCAGACACGAACTGCCATGCGAGCAGGTCAGCACGACGCGACCCGGAGGGGCCGCGAGCAGTACCGATTCAGCAGTACAACCCAGTAACCGAAGGTAAGGAGCCGAACGCCATCAGGATCGCCCGGGTGAGGGAGCAGTCCGCCCGGGTACCGCAAGGCCTTGGATTGGAAGGTGGTCCCCGGTCACGCATTCGCGATCCCCGCAGTCTCGCCCTCCCAGGCGGACCCTGCGGACACAAAGGGCCGGCGCAGTCAGCCGGTAGATGGTGTTGAAAGCTCGGGGCCCGGGGGGGGGGGGGGGGCCCCCGGCCCCCCCCCCCGGGCGGGGAAAAAGAGGGCTATTGCCCCAG
>NZ_JBEYRK010000048.1:0-49444 GCF_040704065.1 Streptomyces sp. NPDC047869 | reverse complement strand
GGGGCTGTTGAGCCGGCTTGTGTAGCGGTGGCCGAGGGCGGCGTAGGCCGTGGCGTGGGCGGTCTTGCACACCACCGTGCGGGGGAAGCGGGTGGCGGCACCGTGCGCGATGTCCTTGTTGAAGGCGAGGTAGCGGCCGCTGCTGAGGGTGCTGGCGGCGAGCAGGGTGAGCGTGCTGGTCTTTCCCGTTCCGGCGCCGGCCTGCAGGACGAGATGGTGGCCGGCCCGGAAGGCGTCGACGGCGTGGGCCTGTTCGTCGGTGGGCGTGTGCAACAAGGGCTCCGCGAAAGATTGAAGAGGATCAGGGGGGCCTGCAGCCGCCGCGTCGGGAGCGGCGTAGGAGAAGGAGTTATGGCGCTGTGCGAGTGGGATGGTGCTGGTGGCGGTGCAGGAGGCTGGCCACGCAGGCCAGGACGTCTTGGGGGGTGTGCTCGGCGAGCAGACTCTCGAGCCGAACCTCCAGGCGCCGGGCGCGTTCCTGCTTCTCCCGGGCAAGGGCCGCGGTCACCCGCTGCCGCAGCAGGTCCTGGGGGCGTTGCCCCAGGACTGCCGCAGCCTGGCGTAGGGCCCTGTCGGCGGTGTGGTCCAGGGCGACGTTGAGCAGGACCTGGCCGTGCCGGTCGGGGTAGTGCGTTGTCAGGACGTCGATCGGCAGGCGCGTGCCCAGCCGGCGCCGCAGCACATGCAGGGCACTGGCGGGACTGCGCGCGCCATGGACCGCCATCAGACGGTTGCGGTCCGCGTTCGCGGCCAGGGGCACGCCGCGGCGCGCATGCCGAAGTTCGCCGGGGGTGGCGGGTCTGGTCAGGGTGATCTCGTGGTGCGGCATCACGGCCGGGCCGCCTGCCGTGCACTGCCTGCAGTCCTGGGGCGTCGGACGGGGGTGGGCAGGCGGGTGTGGATGTGTTCGTGGTGGTGCAGCGGGTCGAAGGGCTCCCAGTCGGCCACCGCCAGGTCGGCGGCCGTGGGCGTGGCGGCGTGCTGCGGGCAGCGCTGGGCGCGCCAGCGCAGTTGCTCGGCGTAGGGGACGCCGGTGAGGTCGTAGAGGGCCATGACCTCGGCGAGGAGGACCAGTTGGCCGCCCGTCGCGGTGGCGGGGACCAGTCGCCAGGTGCCGGCCGGGGCGTTGGAGACAAGCAGCGGGCTGGTGCAGCGGTGGCGGCGCCGGGTCTGGGCGACACACTGGATTTCATCCACCGGCCGGGAGGCGAGGTAGCGGACATACAACAGCTGCACGATGGGCCGGGCCGGGCGGCAGACGGGCGGCCGGGGCGCCGAGTTGTCCGGCGAGGCCGGGGGAGGAGTGAAGACCCCGGCGTCGATCATGCGGCGGGTGTGCACGGCCAGCGACCGGCGCAGCCCGGCCAGTTCAGGGAAAGCCGGTGCCGTGTCGCGGGCGGGACAGAGGACGGCGTGCGGCAGACGGCACCAGCTGCTGCCGTCCCCGGCCGGGTGGGCGATTCCGGAGCTGACGTGCCAGCGGCAGGCGGCGGGCACCCGGGTGGCCGGCAGTTCCTGCGGATGGAGACGGACCGGCCGGCGGTCGCTGCGGTGGTACCACTCGATCCGGTTGCCGCAGTCGCGGCACCGGCCGCTCTGTCCACAGCGCAGCAGCCGGCTGGCGCCGTCGGGGGTGACCTGAAGGGAACGGCGCGCGCGGTGGGCGAGGACGGGGCTGCGGTCCCAGTGGCGGGAGGCGGGAGGTGTGGAGCGCATGCGCGTGAACCTGCCAGCCAACACGCCGCATCCGCGGCAGCGGTAGGGCCGGATCGCCCGCTCAGCCGCACATGGTGCCACTGGAGTGCGAACGGACGGTCGCTCGTTCGAGGCGGTCTCGCCGGTTTGGGTGATCCGGGGCGGCCGCCCGGACGGGGGTCAGTCCCCGCTCGGCCCCGGCAGGTCATGCCCGCGGCACAGCGTGCTGAAGAGTTCGTCGAACGGGGTGCCCAGAGCGTGGGCGAGGGCGTGCCAGGTCTTCAGCGTGCCGATGGTGCGCCAGATCTGGCGGACGTCGTGGGGGTTGGTGTGGACTTCCCACCTGCCGCCGCGCGAGGTGATGGGGGAGGGCTGGCCGCGGTACGGGCCCAGCAGGTCGCAGTCGTAGGTGCGGTGGTTCAGGCGGATGCCGCGTTCGGTGATCGCCTGCCAGCGCACCGGCAGCAGTTCCAGGTAGTCGTCTTGCGTGAGGGGCACGGGTACGTAGCCGACGACCGAGACGAGGGCGGCCCACATCTGGTTCGGCGTCAGCGCCGCTTTGGGCAGCACGGGATGGCGCAGCCCTTCGTGGGGGCGGTGGTGGTAGTGGACGAGCCATTCGTCGAGGAGATCCTGCAGCTGCGCGACGGTGAAGCACGCTTCGCGTTCGGCGTCGCGGCCGCGACGGGTGATGTCGGAGCCGGTGTAGCCGGGCAGGTGCTGGCAGAACAGCGAATTGATCGAACCGAAGGTGCGCTCGACGATGCCTTTGGCGGTGGGGGAGTAGGGCGGGGCGGGCTGCACGCTGATGCCGAGGGCTTCGCATGCGGCGGTGAACGTGTGGGACAGGAAGACTTTGCCCCGGTCGACGATGATCGTCTCAGGGATCACGACGGGGCGGGCGGCCGCTTGCTCGAGGCGTTCGTCCAGGCTCAGCAGCCGCTTGTGTGCGGGCAGTTGGGTGTGGGCGAAGCGCAGGGCATCGGGCCAGGTGGGGCGGGCAGGGTGGGGCACGGCCATTTCGGCCAGGAGCAGGGCCGCGTCCACGGCCTGAGTGCCGCCCGGGCACAGAACGGCGGCGAGGATGGCGCGGGTGGCGACATCTACCGCGATGGTCATCTCGGGCCGGCCGAGGGTCCCGTCGTCGAACAGGGCGAGGACGTCCAGGCGGGTGGTGTCGATCTGTACCTGCTCCCCGGGCCGCAGCGCGACGGTGGGAGTGTGGCCGCGTCCGTCCTCGGTGATGGGCGCGGTGCGCACAGAACGTGCGGGATGGTCGGCGGGGCCGGAAAGCTGGCGGACGAGCCGGTAGAAGGTGGCCTGGGCCGGCATCAGCACGCTGCCGCCGTGACGGTCCTGAAGGACCTGCGCGACCCGTGGCATCAGCGCGCTGATGGTGCCCTTGGAGCGGCCCCGCTGTTTGCGCAGCACGTCTTTGACTGCGGCGACCACCCTTTCGTCCTGCCGCCCGGTGGGGCTGGGGCCTCGGGTGGTGCGGTGGTCGACGAGCCCCCACAGGCCTTGCTTGCGGTAAGCGAGCCGCATGCGCTGCACCGTGGTGCGTGATACCCGGGCGAAGCCGAGCGCGGTCAGCTCCTGGGCCTTGGCCTGCTCCCGTTCGGCCAGCGTGTGCCGTGCGGGGTCGTACTCGGGCCGTACTGCCCCGTCGCTGCCGGGCCCGCCGGGCAGACCGCACTCGACCTCCCGCACGTGCCGCTGCCAGGCCAGCGCCTTTTCCCGCGCCGCGGCCGGGGCGGTCTCGAACAGCCCCCACCGCGGTACCGCCTGCGGCTGCGCCACTTCCGCCTGCGCTCCCAGCACGGCGAAGCTTTGATCGGCGAAGAGGTGCCCCGCCAGTACCGTCTCATCGCCGCCGTCCTCGCCAGCCAGATGCACACACTGTCCGGCCAAGGCGACAACCTGCCACCGCGATCCGCGGAAGCGGACATGCGCCCCGACCGCCACCACCGGCCGCCCGCTGCTCACACCGCCTCCCCAGTCCGGGCACCGGCCTCATCCCCACCTACGTCCGTGTCCGCGCCCTCCGCGGCTTCGCTAATGTCTCGGGCCTCCTCGGCATAGCCGTCCTCGCACTCGCCGACGTCTTCCTGAAGGCGGCCGGCCGGCACGCCTGCACCGGCATCTGCTGTCTCGGGGCCGCTCCAGGCGCGCGGTCCGACGAGGACGCGTTCGTGCAGCGGCGTCTTGAGGTCTGTCGTCAGCCGGCTGTGCCACAAGGCGTGGAAGACGCAGGGGAGGACCGCGATCGGGTCGCCGACCGCTTCGGTGCCCTTGATCAGCGGCCGCGGCCGCGTGAACGCCTCCAGGACGGACTCCGTCAGTCCGGGGCGGCCGGCGTTGCGGGGGTGACGGTAGCCGGCCAGCCACTTCAGGTTGGCGGCCAGCACGTCGTCGAGCGGCGGCAGGCGCCGGTAGGTCCAGCCGATGTCTGCGCACGCCTGCGCGACCGCCTCGGCGGCGTTCCTCGCGCGTTCCCCGCCCGCGGCCGGGTGGCCGGGGCAGTCGGCGAGCAGCGCGGTGCCGTCGGCACGCCGGGCGAACAGCTGCGGCACCCAGGAACGCACCCGACCACGCCGTTCACGCCACAGCAGCCGCACCGGCCGACCCGCCAGACCCGTCACCTCCCGATCGCGGTCCAGGACCATCAGCTGGATGCGCATCGCGTTGGACCCGGCGGCCACGTGCCGCCCGGTCGTCGCCGACCACCACAGGCCCGGCCCCCATCGCCTGCCCGGCATCACTGGGAACGCCGACACCGGCGGCAAGTCCTCGAACGCCACGGTCAGGGCGGCATCCGCCCACCGCTGCTGCACCGCCTGCCCCAGCGGGTCGAGGAACACCGCCTCGAACCCGCCCGCCTGGTCCACGGCCGCCCGCCCTGCCCGGCCCCGGGCTGCTCCTGTGCTGGTCACCCGCGCCAGCCAAGCCGCTCCCACCCACCCCGACAGCCGTTTTCAGTGTTCCTGCCACGAACGAGTGCCGTATCAGCTAACAGCCGACTTCTCCCCGACGCACCGTGCTCAGCCGCCCGCCTCCCGCCCGTCCGCGGTCAGCATCTCCCGGAGCACCTCGACGGGCATGTCCACCCATCGGGCCACCTCTTGAAGGGGCACGCCGCCGTTCACCGCCGCCAGGGCGGTCCGTTTCCAGGCGCTCTCGATCAGGCCGGCGCTGTGACCGAGGCCGCGCAGCAACCGCCGGGCGACGTCGGCGGTCGGGCCGGTCTGCACCCCCCGCAGCTGCAGCAGCTGCTCCTGGACGCTGTCCAGCGTGCTGGTGATCAGCATCCGCTGCTCGGCGGGCACCGCAGCCCGCCACATCGCCCCGAGCCGGGTGCCTTCTTCTCCTTGCCCAGCACCCGCAGCTGGCCAGCCATGGTCCCGGGCTGGTGTTCCTGCCGCAGCCACCACGGGTCGTTGTCGTACCCGGGCGGCCCGCCGGCGCCGCGGCGAAGACGGATGACACTGCCCATCCACGCGATAAGCGGCCCGCCGTGGTCTGTCGCGGCCAGCGGCCCCAGCCACGTACGCCCCAGCCGCTCACCGAGCCTGCGGCAGAACATCCCGTCGGCGGGCAGCGCCCGCGGCCGCCCGGCACCGCTGTCGGCCCACACCAGCTCGGCCATGGCCGGGTCCAACAGAGCGCCGGCCACCGCCACCACCTCCGGGAAGACGACCGCGTCCCGCCCCACGATCCGCCACCGCTCCAGATCACCACCGGCATCCCCGCCCGCGACCTGGTGCAGGCGCCGCGGCCAGGCCGTCTCCCGCTCCCAGCCAAAGGCCTGCTCCCACCATCGGGCCACCACCGCCCGCGCCAGCGCGAACACCCGCTCCGGCTCCGCACCGGCCCGCACCGCCCGCCGCGTCACCGAGGCCCACCGCCGCTGCGCCGCCACCACCTCCGGCAGGCCACGCAGATCGAGGTGCTCCAATGGCTGGTTTGCGTCCGCGTCCAGCAGCCACCGCCCATGCCGCACGCACACCCGCTCCCACCGCGGCGCATACCGCACCACCCGCACGGCCGCCCCCGTACGGCGAGCGGTGCACAGTCGGCAGCCGAATGCCACCGGACCGGCTACCGCACCACCGACCCGCCACAGCCCCACTGGATCACCAACCTCGGCGCGCAGCTTGGCATCCTCTGCCGCCCAGGACGGTAACGCCTGTGCCAGCACGGCTTCCTCCGCGCCGCACATGCCTGCCAGGAGCCGGCGTCCGGCCGCGTTCAGCAGCACCTCGGCGTCAGCCCGCGCGCCGCCGCCCTCGTGCCCCGGCGGGTAGTTGCGCCACTTCCAGCAGGCCCGCAACACCTTTGCTTCCATCCCGTAGCGCCTGGCGACGCGGCAGATCAGCGACGAGGTCGTCTCCCGCTGCAGGGGAGCGGTCCGCAGGAGGACGGGGGTACGGATCACTCCACCACGGTCTCGTGTTCACCGGCCCGGACGGACGTCTTCGCAAAAGGTGTCGGTGAGAGTCGCTGGGGAGAGAGCCGCACCGTTTGCTTCTGCCGGTCAGGAACGCACTCGGTACGTACTGCGTACGCTGAATGTACGCTTCGCGGCACGGCCGCTGCGCCTGGGTGGCTGATGCTCCCCGACTGTCACGCCCACTCCATGCCCAGCTTCCGCAGCGCTGCCAGTTGCTGCGTCGTGAGTTTGTCGCGTCTGGCGCGGGTGTTGGAGATCCATACACCGAGCCTGACCGGCACCGGCTCCGCCTCACCCTCGATCGCGACCTCCTCCCTGTGGTCGCGAGGGACCGGCCGGCCCCGGCCTTCGCGTTCGACCCATTGCGTGAGTGCTGCGAGTCCCCTCTGGAACGCCGCCTGTGCCTTGCCACTGGCCCTTCCCGAGCTTTTCGCCGTGCTCGTGGTGGCTGGTGCCGGGGACGGCATCTCGAGCGGTGTCACGCCCAGCCGGGTCAGCCGCTTCTGCTGCTCTTCCGACAGCACCTTCCAGGTGGCTGGCTTGCGCTGCTGCTTCAGCCATCGTCCGAGGTCGTCGTTGTCGAGGAGGACGCCGGGTGCGATGTCGGGGAGCCGGCCGTCTGGTTCGTCGGCGGCGAGGTCGGCGAGGACGCGGTGGTGGCGTTGCCAGTCCAGCGTCCAGGAGCAGTTCCAGTCGGGGTCGATCGCGGCGAGTTGCTCGGCCCGGGTGGCGGCGGTCTCCGGGTCCCTCTTGCCGAGTCCGTGGGGGCGGCGGAGGTTGGCGATCAGCTGTCCGATCGCGACCGGCTGCCCGTCGGGACCGTCCCACATGGCGTTCTGCCGGGGTGCGAGGTGTCCGGTGGCGCGCCGGTACGACCGGAGGACGGCGAGCTTGTTCTCCCACGCTTCCTCGCCGGGTTCCCACACCATCCCGGCCTCAGCGGCGTCGAGTAGCTCGACGCGGTGGGGGTCGAGTTCCCCGGCCCGCCGCGCTTTGCGCTGCTGGTGAACCCACCTGCCCAGCGGGAACGCCTTGGTCGCCCCCACCTGGGTCTCGACGTCGTAGGGCACGGCATACAGCCCGCTGATGTTGTTCTGGGCTCGCCATCGCAGGAGGGCTTGGTAACCCTCGAGCCACACCAGTGACTGTGGCCGGTAGACGCGGGTGCGCAGGAATGCGGCGATGGTTGCGGGGTCGCGTGGGCTGGAGAACTGCAGCAGCTCCGACTCCGCCACGCCGCTCCCCGGCTCCCGCCCCTCCTCCTCACCTTCACCGGCACCCGCGCCGGTGATGATGCGTCCGTCGGCGTCCCGCCGAACGTGCACCTTGCGCGTTCCTCGGGTGAGGGCGCGATTGGCGAGTTGTTCGGTGAGGTGTTCGGAGTGGGAGCGCAGGCCTTGGAGGACGGCGACGAGGGGGGCGTAGGAGGCGCTGGCGATCATGTCGGTGGGGTCTTCGCCGGGCTGGAGGAAGACGGGCACAATGATCCGCGCGACTTTTGT
This sequence comes from Streptomyces sp. NPDC047869, assembly GCF_040704065.1. Classification (NCBI taxonomy): domain Bacteria; kingdom Bacillati; phylum Actinomycetota; class Actinomycetes; order Kitasatosporales; family Streptomycetaceae; genus Streptomyces; species Streptomyces sp. NPDC047869. Next base: position 41,797 of record NZ_JBEYRK010000048.1, on the reverse strand, counting down.
GGTGCCGTCGAGGTTGGGCCGTAGTGCCCGGCCGATGTTCTGCACGATCTCGAGCGGGGAGCTACGGGTGTCGGCGAAGCAGACGGCCTCCACACCCCGCACGCCCCGGATGTCGACCCCTTCGCCGAGGACGCGGCAGCTGGCGAGGAACGCCCGGTGCACCCGCCGCCCCGCGGCATCGATCCCGTTCGCGAACTGGCGCAGGACCTCGCGGCGTTCGGTGACGAGGTGGTCCCGGCACAGCCACGCCGACCACACCCGGTCCGCGGGAACGTGCCGCCCGGCCTGGAACTGCCGAGCGGAATCGTCACCGTGCACTCCCGCACCCAGGGCGACGTCTTCTACCACCCCCTGCGCGCCTGACCTGGCACCCAGCCGACGGGCCCCGCGCCCCGGCCCGTAACTGCATCCTGCATGACTTATGCGGCTGATGGCGGTGTCGGTCCGGGGTGAGATCGTCCCTGCATGACGTATGCGGCTGATGGCGGTGCGGAGACAAGCGACGAGCACGCGGTCATCGCGCGGTATCGACTCACGGGCGACGGTTTTGGCGAGCCGGGCGATCGGGCGGCTGTCCGCGCGGCCCAGAACCTTTTGACCGAGGCGATCGGACGCGTCGGTGTCGGGGAGTTCGACGGGAACGAGTTCGGAGACGGCGAGGTGGCGCTCTTCGCCTATGGCCCTGATGCCGACGCGCTCTTCGCCGTCATGGAACCTGTCCTGCGTGACCTGCCGTTCCGCCCGGCGAATGTGGTCTTGCGCTACGGATCCGCATCGCATCCTTCCGCTGCCGAACGGCGCGTGGAGCTGTAGCACGGATCCGCGTCAGGCGGCCGGGGCCGGGTACTCGGTCCAGTTGCGGATCGGCGAGAACAGGCAGCAGATGTTCACGGCCTCTTCGACGTCCCGGGCTTGGCACCGAGCGGGGGCCGCGGCCTGGCGGCGGCCTCGTCGAGGGCGTGGGCGGTGACCTCGTCCGCATACAGGTCCGCAGCGGTCTGCGGGAGGTTGACGGCGAAGGCCTCGGCTTCCTCGACCCGGCTGTGGAAGGTCATCATCGTCTTGATGTTGCGGGCACTGGCATGCTCCAGCACGGCCTGCAGCAACGCGAGGCGCCGGCCACGCCGCGCTTCGTCCGACAGGCCGACAAAGTAGTCGGGGTCCTCGATCTCCAGGACGTCGATCTCGAACCCGGCGAGGATGCCCCGCTCGACCGCCTCGGCGAGCCCGAACTCCGCCAGCCACGGCCCGAACGTGGCCGAGTCCTGCCCCATCGAACAGAGCTCCAGCTCACGCCCGTCCTTACCCCGCTGCGGCCTAGGCGATGCCAGGATCCGCGGGGTGGCGGTCAGGTAGAGCCGGAAGTCCGCGGGGATACGGGCGTTGTCGTGGATCGCCGCCCACGACCGGGGAGCGGGCCGCGGCCGAGGACGCCGCACAGCGGGAACGCGCCACCCGGCTCGCCCGGGACATCATGGCCGCCGGGCTCGCCTCGGCCACGGGTGAGCGGTGGGGGTCCGCCCTCATGGCGCTGCCCGGCCTCCTCCTCGGCGACGAACAGGTGTACATCGTCGCGGAGTGCTCTCTCGGCGACGGCAGCACGGCATGAGCACGGGCACGGTCATCCTTACCCAGCTGCGGCTGCTGTTCATCCAGAGCAAGTTCACCCGGAACGAGTGTCCGCGCTCTACCTAAAAGAGGTCAGGACGGTGGCGAGCCGGCACCAGGGGCAGTTTGCACTACCTGCTGCTCGAGGCCGCCGACCGGTACCGGGTCGACACCGTCGGCCTCTACCTGACCCGCGCCGGGGCCTCGCCTCCTGGCCCTTGGACGTCCCTGCCCGAAGCCACCCCGCCGGCCACCGGAAGTTCTGCCCCACCTGATGCCGCGACCGCTCCGAAGGTCTCCCGCGTCACGGCTGCTGCCCGGAAGCCCTCGCCCGCCCGGATCGTCGAGCCAGCGCTCCGACCCCGTCCCGTTCGCTGACGACCCTCGCGTCTGCCTCACCACGCGGAACACGGCCCAGTGTTGCCGGGCAAGTCGCTGGTTGATTGCTGAGGCAAGGTTTCGGAGGGTAAACAGGCGTTGACTCTGTGGTAGGTGGGGCGATAGCTTGTCCCACGTCTGTAGGTCCATATCCGGTGACACTTCCTCGCACTGACCATGCGAGGAGCGGAACAAGGGGGGTTCCTGCACTAATGACCTGCGTAGCACTCTGCATGCGAGCAAACCGTGGCGCCGGAATGGCGGCTTCTTCTTATGTGCCCCGCCCCATGACATAACTGCGCTGCTCCCCTTTCGGGCTCTATCGTCAGAAACCCGTGAGTACGCGCGCTTCTACTTATAAGGCTGCACCGCCGCATGCCTGATCTGTTTTGGCATGTCCACATCACGCCATTCGGACATCTAAAGGCGATTGCCTCTTACCCGTGTGAGTCTACCGAGTTCCACACACCATCGACCCAATAGGACAAATGTTGAAAACGCGATGGTTCACCTCGGCACGATTATTACTGCCAATAGCGACCGCGTGGAGCCTCATGATCACGGGCGCTGCGCAAGCGACTCCGGCAGTATCGAAGGCCTCCCAAAGGGTCGAACAGTCAGATAGCGGTCACGGGCCGAGGCCGGCTGAGCCACAGGCGGCGGTCAGCCTGAAACAACGGCGAGCACAGGTTCTTCGCGACGCCAAGAATCTTCAGGTAAAGATCCCACAGAGTAAAGAGGCGAGCAGAAGCAAGCAGCGATCCGTCACTGATTCGAAAGTGCCGTATCGAATAACACCGGATGACTCGCAGACATTCGATTCCAGCGGCAACGAGGTGGCGAATTATCATAACACAGTCGGTGGAGACCCCGGCTACACCACGGTGCGGGGATTCGTACCAAAGCCCGGCGACGTATTCACGTTCAAAACGTGGATATATTACGACTGGGAGGGTGGGGGGACCCCAGCAGAAGAAGACAAGGGCCTGCAATCTATAGTCATAAGGCCTGAAGTGTTATGTGGAACTCAACCTGGCGTCTGGTTCGGGGATCCTGTAACGGTCAAGGCTCCTTCATGGCTAGCATCTAAACAGTACCCGCGGGGATGGCCAAATGATCCAGGGTACTCGCAGGGAGCGCCTGCCTCTTTCACCTATAAATTCGATCCGCAACTGTGCATCGATGGAAGTAACAGTGGCGGCCAAGCGCCCTCTATCTTCCACATGGCGTTTATAATCCAAGAACCGGACGGGTCATGGCCGCTCTACGTAGAGTACGCGTACGGCGCCTGGGGACTCGGGCTCGCCGGAGTGCCTACGGAGCAGACGTTCGGCACCTCGTGTGGCGGTAATTCCGCCGGTGCAACAAACTGTCAGTCATTTCGCGGTGTAGGAGTAAACACAGCAACGGGCGCCTTCGGTCAGCAAGTTTCCGATGCGACACTGCCCGGCTCTCTCCCAGTCGACCTCAGCCGCAGCTACGCGTCGAACAACCGGGTCTCCGGCAGCCTGGCAACAGCAGGGAGCACCAGCGGGGTACTCGGCGAGGGATGGTCGACACCTTTCGAGTCACGTCTCGAAAAGAAAGACAACGGAGACCTTGTCTTCCATGCCGAGGACGGCTCCCGTTACTCATACGCAAAGACCGGTGACAGTTACGCACCTCCCCCTTCGGCACATTCCCAGTTGACGACCACCACCGATGGCTTCCAACTCAAGACGCCTGATGCGGGACGAATCCTATCTTTCGACAAAGATGGAAACCTCGTCACCAGCACAGACAAACAAGGGCGCTCGGTCATATACAAGCGTGACAGTTCAGGCCTGATCTCCTCAGTTGTCACGCCCTCTGGGCAGCAAGCAGATTTCTCCTATTCCGACTCCCGGCTTTCCGGTATCAAAATTTCCGACGGGCGGACCATATCCTACGCCTATACGGACGGTCTACTCTCGCAAGTCATTGAGCCCGACGGCAGAAAAGTCGGCTACAAATATGACGCGACTGGGCGCCTGGCAACCGTGGTCGACGGAAACGGGAAAGACTCCCTGCGGAACTCCTATGACTCTTCCGGGCGGGTCATCAATCAGACGGACGCCGCCGGCAGCAAGACCACATTCTCGTACGTGGGCAAGGAAACAGACGTCACTTACCCAGACGGTGGTATTTGGACTGACGTCTACGAGCAGAACGTGCTGATGGCCCAGTACGACCCGTTCGGTAACAAGACATCGTACGGCTACACCTACCATCTCGACCCAGTCCAGGAAATTGACGCCCTTGGTAATACCACCAGGCGTAAGGTGGACGGTTCGGGGCGTCTTACGGCCATCAATACCCCGCTGTCTGGGCGGTCCTGGAGCTATAACTCGTCGGGCAATATGTGGATGTACACCGACGGTAACCGGAAGAGAAGCGGGTACTCCTACGACGCGAAGAACCAGCTGGCTTCTTCCACAGACCCGCTCAGCAAGAAGACCCTCTTCACTTACACAGATCGCGGTCAGACGGAATCTGTAACCGACCCTCTGGGGAAGGTGACGAGGTACGGCTACGACTCCGCGTCCAATCCGGTATCCGTCGAGTATCCCGATCACACGATTGTGACGAGGAAGTTCGACACCGCTGGCCGGATAACAAGCGTGACCGACCCGCGGGGCAACCTGTCCGGCGCATCCTCCGACGACTTCACGACGACCTACGGGTACGACGAAGCAGGCCGACTCACGACGACGAAGGACCCAAGAGGGAACACCACCCGAAACGAATATGACCCCGTCGGCAACCTCAGCTCCGTGACGGACGCCTCGGGCAAGACCACGACATACACCTATGACGCGGCCAACAGGCTGACCGCGGTGAAGGACGCCGCCAGCCACACCTCCGTGATCACCTACGACGTCATGGGCAATGTCGCCTCCCGCACGGACCCCACGGGTGCGAAGACGACCTACGTGTATGACAAAGCCAGCCGCCTGGTGGCGATGACCACACCGCTGGGCAACGTCTCGGGTACGGATCCCACCAAATACACGTGGACGTACGGCTACGACAAGGTCGGTAACCAGACCACCGTGACCGACCCCCTCGGGAACACAACCAAGACCGACTACGACGCCGAATACCGGCCGATCGCGGTAACTGACCCGCTCGGACACGTCCGCAAGACGGAATACGACGGCGAGGGCAACGTCACCAAGACCACCGACGCTCTCAGCCAGACAACCGTCCACACCTACGACGACAACGGCCGGCTTCTCACTACCACGGACCGCAGCGGCAGGACCGTCACCTACACCTACGACGACGCCGGCAACCTCGCCACCGAGACGTCACCACGCGGCGGCAAGACCACCTATGGCTACGACGACAACGGCCGCTTGACCACCAAGGTGGAACCACGCGGCAACGTCACCGGTGGCGACCCCAGCAAGTACACCTGGAGCACTGGCTACGACGCCGCAGGCAACATCATCAGCCAGAAAGACCCATACGGCGTTCAAACCGTCTCCAACACCTACGACGGCGACGGCAACCTCACCGAGCGCGCCGACGCCCTCGGTAAGAAGACGATCTACGGCTACGACAAACTGGGCCGGCTCACTACCGTCACCACCCCGGACGCTGGCACAACCGTCCTCGGTTACGACGACCTCGGCAACCTGACCTCCCGCAAAGACGCCAACGGCCACACCACCAGCTATGGCTACGACGATGCCGGCCGTCTAAACAAGGTCACCGATCCCATGGGCCGCACCACCGCGTTCCTGTATGACGCCAACGGCAACCGGACCAAGACCACCAACGCCCGCGGCCAAACCATCACCAGCACCTATGACGCGCGGAGCCTGCTCACCAAAGCCACCTATTCCGACGGCACCCCGACCGTCTCCTACACCTACGACAAGGTCGGCCACCCCAAGACCGTCACCGACGGCACCGGCACCCGCACCCTCACGTACGACAATGAAGACCGGCCGCTGACTATCACCTCCCCCGGTGCCACCAACCCCTTCAAATACACCTACAACCCCAACGGCACCCTCAGCAGCCGGACCTACCCCGACGGCCGGGCCATCACCTACGCCTACGACGACGACGGCCGCATCACAGGCCAGACCGCAGGCGGAAAGACCACCACCTACACCTACGACCCCGCTGGAAACCTCACCGCCACCAAACTGCCCACGACGACGGCCGTCACCGAGGCCCGCACCTACGACCGGGCCGGACGCCTCGCCTCCGTCTCCCAGGGCACCGGCGCCCGATACTTCCAGCGGGACGACGACGGCCGCATCACCGCGGACTACTTCAAGGACGCCACCACCACCGGCCTCGCCGACCGCTACTCCTACGACGACGCGGGCCGAATGATCCGCGCCTGCACCGACACTTCCGCCACCGCCTCATGCCTGACCAGCGTTAGCGGCAGCACCTACAACTACGACAAGGTCGGCAACCTCACCACCTCATCCACCCCCACCAGCACCCGCACCAACACCTACGACGCCGCCGACCAGCTCACCAAACGCGTCGAAGGCACCACCACCGTCGACTACACCTACGACGCTGACGGCAACCTCACCAAAGACGCCAGCGGCACCTACGTCTCCGACCCCCTCGGCCAGCTCAAGTCCGCCACACTCGGCACCGACACCTACACCTTCGTCAACGATGCCGACGGCAACCGCACCACCACCAACAAGAACAACGCCCTGTGGCGAACGACTCGGTGGGACCTCGCCGGCCCTCTGCCGCAGATCGCCACCGAGACCAACAGCAGCGGCGCACTGATCGCCGACTACCAGTACAACCCCGACGGCATCGCCGAAGCACAAAACCGCTCCACCGGCACCTTCTACATGCGCCACGACCGCCAGAACTCCATCACCGCGGTCTACGACGCAGCCGGCAAGGAAAACTACACCTACACCTACAGCGCCTGGGGCGTCTCCACCGGCAAGCCCAGCACCACCGACGGCCAGACCAGCGTCTTCGGCTACACCGGCCAGTACAAAGACCCGGCCCTCACCAGCCGCCTGTACCTGCGCGACCGCAGCTACGACCCCGGCAACCGCCGCTTCACCAGCCTCGACCCCGAACCCGCTCCCAACGACAGTCCGAACCTGTCGCCCTACACCTACGCCAACAACGACCCCATCAACCAGGACGACCCCTCCGGCCGCTGCCCCCTCTGCGTCAGCGCCGGCATCGGCGCCGCCATAGGCGCCGCCGTCGACGGCGGCATCTACGGCTGGCAGCACCGCAACGGCGGGTTCACCTGGGGCGGCTTCGCCAAATCCGCCGGAGAAGGCGCTATCACCGGTGCCATCGCGGGGGCGCTGATGCCCGGTGCAGGTAACACCGTAGCCCGCGCACTCAGTCTGAGCGGAGGTCGCGCTCTCGCCACTTCCTCCGCTGTCAACGCTGCCGTGGGCGCCGGCTTCTCCTGGGCAGTGAACGAGGCCCGCTGCCAGCCCACCACCCCATGGGATCTACTCTTTGGGGCCGCGGGCGGCGCAAGTAGCAGCCTCCTGGGCCCGTCGTTCAAGTGGTTCAAGGGGAAGATCCGCGGGGGCGTATCAGAGACTGATCCATTTCCCGAGATTGGCGCGCCGCCAAAGGCCCTTGTGAATCCCAAGGTCGTGTACCGCGGGGATGCTCGTGATCCGTCGCTCGTCTTCAAGTCGGGGTTCCATCCTAAGGCATCCGACGGTAATGTCGATCTTCATCAGTATGGGCTGCACAACACGCCATTCGCCTGGGTTGGAACGAGTGTAAGGGCCGATCTGGCGGCAATGTTCCCTCAGAGCGCCAAGGGGAGCACCTGGGTCTACGAGATTGATTCGCCGGGCACTGGAATCAACATGAACAAGGCTATGGGCATGGGCTACGTTTTTCGGGCCGAAAAGGAAATAGTCTTCCCACAGGGGATCGATCCATCCCGCATCGTAAGGGCCGTCCGGTGGTCGTGGGGCATGCCCACCAACGAAGTGATCGAGAATCCGGGGTACATTCCACGATGAACCAGGTGCGAGTCGAGGCACGCTTCACCGATGGTCGCCATGAGACATGGACTATCCGCTATGCGGAAGAGCCCCCTTGGGGGGTAGAGGTTCTCCCTCCAAGGGGAGAGCCCCTGCTAGGGCACGGAGATGATCTCTTCTTCGCACTGCAAGGTGTTCGGCGCAAGCTGGACCACCAGGGCGTCTTGTTGTGTTGCAACGGAGCACGCGCCAACGCAAGACCGTCGCGAATGGCGTCCGAGCATGGCGCAGAGTTCGTGTATCTCCTCCCGAAGGGAAGGCCGGCCAGCAGTAGGGACCTAGTTCCGCTCTTTGCTCCGGCCCCCCCAAAAACTGTGGTGACCGTGAGCGAGCAACAAGAGGCCTGGGACCGCATGATGTACAGCAGGTTCACGCGCATGTGGCCAATCAATCCAACATGGTGGTGGCATCGTTTGCGAGAGGCCACCGAGGGACCCGTTATCTGGGTTCCCGAGGCCGACGCAGACGGCTTCACCACGTGGCAACCTGCGCCCAAGCATGGCAGTCGGACGCAAATCTGAGGCATTCGATGATTTATGCTGGTATCTAATGCTGGCAACTTAAGGAGGCCATATGCCTAATTTCCGTAAGAGCGTTGCCTTCACCTTAGCTGGACTGGGGATAGCGACGCTGAGCGTCACTCACGCAGCTACGGCCTCTCAAGGAACCGCACCCGTCGCTGACCTGAGCGCGGTACGTAGCACGGCAAGTGATCTGCAGGTAGTGGACGCGGAGGTTGCAAGCCGAGGTGTTCCGTTCAGCCTCACGAGGTTCTACCACTGGGACTCTGCAGCTACGCCTGGAATCCTCGGCAAGGGCTGGAAGCTCTCCCTCGAAGCAAAGCTCGAAGTATCGGCCGCAACAGTAGTTTTCGACGAGGCCGACGGCACCAAGGTGACCCTCACCAAGCAGAGCGACGGCACCTACAGCACACCTGAGGGCACGGCTTACAAGCTGACGGCCACGAACGGGGGTTACTCCGTGACGTCTGACAGCGGGAACCTTGTGCGAAACTTCGATCGAGCCGGACGACTCAGCACAGTCGTCAACGGAAGCGGCGAAGGCCTGAAGCTCGCCTACACGTCAACCGGACGCATCGCTTCTGTGTCAGACGCCGAAGGCCGCGTAGCTCACTTCAACACAAGCAGCACAGGACTGCTTCTGACCGTTACCCTCGCAGACGGCGGCCGCGTCACGTACACGTACACGAACGAGGCCTACCTAACACGAGTCGCGGATGTGGCCGGCAAGGTGCGGACCTATTCCTACGACGCTCAGGGCCGGCTCATCCAAAGCTGAGGTGCAGCAGGCGGACGCCGGATGGGACTCATGGCGGACAATCGACGGCGTCCGCCACAAGCAAGCTGTCACCTCACACCCTCGGGCTCCAGGTTCCCCAGAGGCGACATTGGCATTGGCCCGACCGAGGGCGAGCGGCACCGGGTCCTTGAGGAGCGGCTGCGGGAGCAGGCGGTCGTCGGAGGGGGAGGACTTCGTGTGGCGGCGGGAGCAGGCCCGTGTGGAGCAGGCCCGCCGTGATGCGGCCCGTGGGCTGCTCAGGAGCGGCGGAGCGCGAGCGCCAGGCCGCGGCCGCCGCCGACGCGGTGCGCTAAGACCGTGTCCTATGTGGTGAGCGCTCGTTGGGCTGTGCATGGGGCGGGGTACGTGGAGTTGGATTGTTCCGGACGGCCTGTGGGAGATCGCCGAGCCGCTGATCCCACCGTCGAAGGTGCGGCCGCAGGGCGGGGGAACGCAGGACACACCTGATGAGACGCTGTTCGCGGCGATCATCTACGTGCTGGTCAGCGGTTGCGCCTGGCGGGCCCTCCCGCCGTGTTTCGGGATATCGAAGTCGACCGCGCACCGCCGGTTCATGATCTGGTCGCGGGCCGGCGTGTGGGGTCGGCTGCACGAAGCGGTGCTGCACCGACTCGATGACGCCGGCCTCGTCGACGTCTCGCGCGTGGTCCTCGACTCCGCTCACGTGCGGGCTAAAAAGGGGGCGAACTCACAGGTCCGAGCCCCGTGGACCGGGGCAAGCCGGGTTCCAAGATGCACGTCCTGTCGGACGCGAACGGACTGCCCCTGGTCGTCGGTGTCTCGGCCGCCAACACCCACGACAGCGAAGCTCTGAAGCCCATGGTCGAGGGTCACCAAACGAGACACGACCCCCACCGCGGCCGCCACTTCAAGCCTCAGCGCCTGCACGCCGACAAGGCGTATGACGTCCCCCACCTGCGGAAATGGTTACGCGGCAAACGCATCGGCGTGCGCATCGCCCGCAAAGGCATCGAGTCCAGCGAACGCCTGGGGCGCCGTCGTTGGGTGATCGAGCGGACGATGTCCTGGCTGTCCGGCTACCGCAGGCTCAGCCCCCGATACGAGCGCGATCCCCGTAACTACCTAGCCTTTCTCGGCCTCGCCGCCGCCATCTGCTGTTACAAGCGACTACTCCGCCTCACCACATAGGACACGGTCTAAGCCCTGCCGTGCGAGGTCTGCGGGCTGCAGCGGTCGGCCGGCCTGTGCGAGGCGTGCGGTATTAGGCGCCGGACCGAGACGGCAACCGTGGAGGCCGGGCTGGTCGCCGCGACATGGTCGGCCGACCTGCATGACCCAGGCGACGTCGCCGCCGTAGTGGCCCACGTCCAGGCCTCGCTGGAGGCCGACATCGAACGGGCGCGGCGTAAGTTCCTGGAGCTCACGGAGAGGGGCGCTGGACGCGGACCCGGACCTGGCGGCGTCGGCGCTCGCCTTCGCCGCGCTCCAGGCCGTGGAGCAGGCCCTGCCCGGGGTACCGCAGCAGCGCCCTCGGACGGCTCGGACGGACCGAGGATGCCGAGGCGAAGGCGCGGCGGGCGTGACGCGTCGCGGTCGCGACGGAGGCCGCCGACGAGGCCCGGGAGCGCACCGCCCAGTACCTGCTGGCGACGCAGCTGGAGCAGTTGCGCGAGCGGGCGGCCCGGACTGAGGCGGCCGTGCGCGCGCCGTGGGCGGATCGATTGCCCGAGCTCGCAGCCCAGCCGCTGGACGGCGAGGCAGCCGGGGCGGTGATCACGTCAGCACCGAGCTGAGCGGGATCGTCCTCGCGCGCCAGGCCCTGGTCGCCGCCCGGAAAGCGGCGAGAACGGGTGCGCCCGGAAGGAGAAGCCGAAGCGGCGCACCGGCGCGGTCGTACGCCGCGACGGCCGCGAGCCGCTCGGGCTCGGCATCGCGATCGCGATGATGATGACCGAGCGCGGCATGGTCACCCCCGCCGTCGGCGGCAGCATCCTCGCGCATTTCGACGACATCCTCGCCGCGGCCGCGCAGAGCTCGCCGGTCACCTCCAGGCCGTGGCGTTCGACGCGGACACCGGCCGCCTGGACGTCGCTCCCGACGCCCCCGCGTACGGTACAAAGGTGCGCTGTTGGACGACGTCGACGTGGGTAACCGGCGCATCATCGTCGGTGGCCAACCACCCTGATCGCCCGCCGCGACGAGCGGGCTGCCGTCCGGAAGAGTGAAGGACACCAGCGAGGCGAGAGGGGTCGACATACGTGCCAAGAGGTTGTCAGGCAACCGTAATTGATTCCACCGCGGTGTGACGCCGGAGCGGTAGCCAGGTAGCGGCTGTGTCGCGACCATGTTCCCAGCGGCACCACGCCCGACAGCCGTGCCCAGGAGGGACAGGCGGAGGCTGTCGGCCCGGGCCGCCGCTCCTGCATCGCCCAAAAACGCTTCGATGCGGGCCCACGCGGCGAGGCGCGCGGTACTGGGGTGGAAGTCGGCGGGGAGTCCGAGGGCCGCCCGGACCGTGCCACTCGTCTCCCATGGCAGGAACCACCAGGGGATGTGCAGGTCGCTGACCAGTTCGGCGGCGGCGACATGCGCGATGAGGTGGCGTCGTAGGTACGGGTGCGGGGGCTGATCCGGCGTCGGGGGGAGTAGCTCTACGAAAGCCCATACGAGTTGCGCGTGCGTAACGGTGATCGAGATCTCGGGGAAACGCTCCGCCGTGTCCGTGTCCGTGTCCGTATCCCGGAAACCGAGCACTGCGGTGCGTACCGGAGGGTTTCGCTGATCCGTTCGTGGATCGGCCGGTACACGGTCCGCTCGTCCTCGACCGCGGTGGTCAGGTAGCCGTTGAGACGGCTGCCCATCACCTGGCGGATGACCGCGTCCGGGTCGGCCACGGGGGTTAGGCAGAGCGCCCGCACCGCGGCGGGCCAGATGTCGGCCCAGGGCAGCCCCGCCCCCTGCCCGAAGGCGGATGTCCGCAACACGGCCATCAAGTGTTCGGCCGGGGTGTCGTGCCAGCGGGCCACCTCACCGAGGTCCTCGCGGAGGAGCGCCTCGGTCCCCTCGCGCAGGGTCCGGCGCCACGGAGGGTCGTCGGGGCTCGGCAGGACACGCATCGAGCGAAGTCGCTCGGAGGCGATCCGGGCGTCCAGGAAGGACGGGGACACCTCTTCGGCGACCGCTGCGGCCAGCGAGCGGTGCTGGTACCGGAGCTGGGGCTGGGCGCGGTCTGGCCCCGGGTACCCCGGCTGCTCTTCCTCGGCACCGCCCTGGCCTTCGTACGGGGCCCGGAGCAGCGCGCGGACGTACGCGGCGATGTCGCCCCTGGTCGCCTCGACGTCGTCCGTGCGGATCAGGTTCCCGGAGTGAGTGGCCCGGATGAGGAGCCCGAGCAGGTCGGTGGAAGGGGCCGTGGGGGTCGAAGTGGAGGGACGCTGCGCTTCGCCCTCGGCGGCCGTCGTGTACTCCCTGGGGCTGCGGACGCCCAGAAGCAGCCGGACCGCGGGACGTCCACCCGTATTCATGCGCAATTGACTGAGGGGGCGGAGCAGGTCGGTGATGACGCGCGTCGGGTTCCTGGCCTCGTCGATGCCGTCGACCACGAGGGTCAGGGGCTGTCCCCGCAGCAGGGCGAGCTCTCCTACGAGCCTGCACAGGGCCACCACTGGACCCTCGTCTAGGAGCTTCGCCGGCCCTCTGGGTGCCGTTCGGGTGCGTGCCGTATGCGCCGTGCCGAAGACGCTCGGGGAGCCGCCGAGCGCCTCGTACAGGGTCTGGGCGAGCTCGTCCGGATTGGAGTTGCGGGCGAGGACGGCCGCGTCCACCGACCCCACCGGGACGTCGAGTTCCTCGGGGATGTCGGCGACGAGCGGACCGTAGTGCGGGTCCGCCCGGAAACGGGCGTCGCTGAGGGTCACCATGCGGGCCAGGAGGACAGACTTCCCCGAGCCGGCCTCGCCGGTGACGACGAGTACGTTCTCGGTGCCGACCAGGAACGCGAGCACCCGCTTGACCAGCTCGGCGCGCCCGGTGAAGTACCAGCCGGGGCCGCCGGCTCCCGGCTGACCGGAGGCGCGCGAGATCCAGTACGTGTCCAGCTCGGTCCGGGTCCATCCGACCTGGCTGAGGGAGGCACCGAGTACGGGTTCGACGGCGGCGTAGCCGGGGTTCGGAAGGCAGGGGCTTGGCTGTTGGTGCGCCCTCTGGACCGTGGCGGATGGGGTCGGCCAAATCTCGTGGACGTCGGCCATGGTCTTGGCGTCGAACACCGCGCCAACGATGCCCTTCCAGTCCTGCCAGCTGAGGTGGGACCCGGCGTAGCCGTTGGCCCGATCCGCGCAGTGCTCGTGGGCGGCCCGGAGCAGGTTGGTGAACTGCCCGAGCCGGGGCCTGCTCTCGTCGTTCCCGGCCGCGAGTACGACGAGCGAGCCGAGCGAGCGGCGCCTCTCTCGGAGCGCCTTCAGGTTGGCCTTGAGCTCGGTTTCGAGCCGGCCGGAGAAGCAGGAGTCGACCATCACCAGGACGTGAGTGGCCCGGGAGTCCAGCACGGTCGCGATCAGTTCGGCGGTCGGGAAGGCGGTGCTGAGCGGCCGGTCTTCGTAGGAGTCGGGCAAGCGCAGGAAGTGCTGCGGGGAGTTGGCGGGGGCCAGACCGTGGCCCGTGACGTAGACGACCAGGGCTTCGTCGTCGTCCACCTCAGCGAGTTCCTCCTTCAGGAGGAACTCACGCAGATCCCTCAGATCACGGAGCTGCTTGGGCCGGGCGGGGGCGAAGCGGCGCCCGTCGTCGAGGCCGGGATCGGCCCACCAGCCCTCCACGATGGTCACCTGCGCCGAGACGCCCGTCCTGAACGCCTGCTGCTGCGCCGGGCTCCCGTCGTCGTACTCCGTGACGGCTATGACGAGGAGGCGACGGGCGTACGTGCTGGCGACCGGGTCGCGCCTCATGGCCGACCGTCCGCTACTGCGCGGGCCACCGGCTCGCTGCGGAGGTAGCGCACGGCGCTGTGGGGGTCGCCCACGCCGTTGCGGACCGCGGCATCGACCAGCCCCGGCGCCACCCGGCACAGCCCCGCGCCGCCGGTGACCACGTCGTCCGGGTCGTAGACGTTGATCCATCGGACGTGATCGGGCAGGCGTAGCTGGTCGCCGTCCTTGATCTTCATGAGCCGCCGCACCGAGGGGATACCGAGTGGGGAACCACAAGTGATGAGGGTGTGGACGGCGGGCCCGGGGACATCTCCGTGTGTCCGACCCGCGACGTCGTCCTCGTGGCGGAACAAGTCATAGGCGATGACGCTGCCGAGGGAATGGCCGATGACCACGGAAGCGGTCGGGGTGACGTGGTCGCGGACGAGTGCGCGGACCTTGATGGCCAAGTCCGGCTGCGTCAGATAGAAGCGGACTTCCCGCATCCGCTGGACGAAGAACCGCCCGCCGCCGCCGGGGAAGCGGTGGTCAAAGGCCATCAGCAGTCGGGTGATCCGAGATGGCCAGAGCTTCGGCGGGCCCAGTACGGCCAGCGGCTGATCCTCGGCGTAGGCCAGGTCCTGCGGCCCGACGACGTCACCGAGGGCCTCCGCCACGAACTCTTCCTCTGCCAGAGTCAGCCACGCGCCGTAGGCGTCGTCCTGCGGCCCCAACCGGTCCGTGCCCTTGGCGAGCAGGGAAGTCCAGTGCGGCGTGCGGAGCGTGGGCAGGTGGTCAGGCCGGTCCGTGAACTCCTTGATGCCGCGCTCGAGCGCCTGTGCTGTATCCGGGCAGGACTTGTCGCTCGATCGGCCGGACTCCCGAAGGTCCCCCGCTGAGAGCGGCCGCTGACGGATATGGGCTGGCTCGCCCTTACGAGCACGTACTGCGTGCATCTCCCGTGCGCACGGGAGATGCACGCCCGTGTGGAGTCAGGGATGGCCTCCTGCAGGGGATTGGTACGCAGGATGTCCAGTGAGGTTCCGGATGGTGGCGGAATCGGAATTGCGGGGGTGGGTGGCCTTATGACGTGCGGTGCGGCAGCTGGTGCACGATCCGCGCGGCTCTGCGTTCCGGACCGCGCTACGCGGCATCCTCGAACCCGTCCGACACCGGTCCTCGAGTTGACGGACACCTTGGCCATGCGGCCGGCCCTGCTTGCGCTGCGCCAGCTGGTCGAAGCCCTGGCCACCACCTAGGACTTCGCCCGCAGGGCTTCGTCAACGAGGGCCGGCGGGTCGGCCGATTGAAGGACGGCCCGGCGGTCGGGAGGAACGCACTGGCCTCCCCGGCGTACGCACTTGGGGTAGCGGGCGGGCACCCTGGTGTGCTTGATCATGGGCCTGGTCAGCGAGGTCGGCACAAGCCGTTGCGGCCCGGTCTACGGCACGCTGTTGCGAGACCCGGGCCGGAGCCGGCCCCAACTGCCACCGGAAAAAAACAGGCCGCGCCGCCCCTCAGGCGATGGGATCCTGCGGGGATGGGGCATCACTCCTATCTGATCGTCGGCGAAGACCAGTTCCTCTACACCCGCGATCACTACAACGAGGAACTGGCAGCGCTCTTCACGGAGAACGACCGCGAGCTGGTCGTCGCCGACGCCGACGACGACACGCGTGACGACGACTGGGACGGGGAGGAGATCACGTTCGGTTACTACACCACCGCGAAGGCTCTGCGACAGCGCCTCAACGTGCAGGGCTTCACCTCGCCTCGCGCTCTCGCCGAGCTGGCGGAGGGCGCCGAGCGATGGCGGAAGACCTACGACGATCAGAGCGAGCTCCGCGAACGGGAAGCCCGGGGCGAGCAGCTGTACCAGACCCTCGCCCGGCCCCCGCGCGAACCCGCCGAACTGCTCGCGGCCATCGGCGAGGCAATCGGACCGCACCGGCCGCAGACGTCGTTCGCCACCGCGGAGGAATACGTCTCGTACTTGATGCAAATGACCGAGACCGCCGCGGACGTGGAAGAGCTGCGCTGGTTCGTCGAGCGCCGCAGCCTCGTACGGCTACTCGTCGACCAGGCCGCCGACCACATGCGGGTCGGGCTGGACGTGAGCGGGCTGACCGGTTGCTGTATTGGCCTGGACACGGACCAGCCCATCGCCGGCCCGACACGTGAGCGACAACTCGCGGCCCTGCCCGACAATGCCCCGCTGATCGTGCTTACGGAGGGAAGTACCGACTCCAGGGTTCTCACTGAGGCGATGCACGTCACCCACCCGCACCTCGTCGACTTCGTCCGCTTCATCGACTACACGGGCACGGACACGAAGCCCCAGGGCAGCGTCGGGGCACTCGCGAACATGGTGAACGCGTTCATCGCGGCTGGTGTGGCCAACCGCTTCGTGGCCATCGCCGACAACGACGCCGGCGGGCACGAGGCATTCGCCAGGCTGAAAAGACAGAAGCTGCGGGCAGGATGTCGGGTGCTGCACTACCCGGACCTGCCCCTGCTGGCCCGCTACCCCACCCTCGAGCCGACATCCTCCGTCGTAGCGCTGACCGACGTGAACGGTGCCGCCGGCTCCCTGGAGATGTACCTCGGCGAAGACGTTCTGACGATCGACGGCGCGTTGGCGCCGGTCCACATGGGACGCTTCATCCCCGCCGTGCAGCGCCGCCAGGGGGCGCTGTCGCCTGTGCACAAGGTCCTGGTGCTGAAGGCGTTTACGAAGAAGGTGAAGGCGGCCCGGTCAGGGCAGCACAGCAGTGGTGACTGGAGCGGCGTGCACGCCATCTTCGAAAAGATCGTCCACGCTTTCGACTGAAAGATCCCGGGGCCGAATGTCGTGAGGCTGCCTTCGCGACGGTATGGATGACCTGTTTCCGGCTCTCCGTGTCAGGCGGGCGCGTGGCGCCTAGTCCTCGCCGCCGTCGACCCATACGTCGACCGTGACGTCCTTGCCCGGCAGCGCGCCCGCGAGGAAGAGCAGCGGCGCCCCCTGACGGCCTTCCGGGACGGCTGGGGCGCCGGCGGGCGGAAGCGCGCTGGCGTAGCGCTGTACGGGCGCCCGCAGACTCAGGCGGGTGCCGGTGCCGGGCGCAGCGATGCCAGTGGGGAGTCGGCGGCCTTTCTCGACCCCGCGCAGGTGTTCCCAGTCGATCGCCGGGTGCGTGGCGACCACAGCGTCGACGGACGCTGCGGTTGCTCGATCGAGAGGTGCTGGCTCGCCGAGTCTTATCAGTCCGCATTTACGACGCTACGTTGATCCTCTCCATGGTGAGGGGGAGTGCATGGACCGTGACGACGTGATGACCGATGCGTTGGCCGACAAGGTTCTGGGGGGCCGGATCGGAGGGGCGATCAACCTGCCCTTCCAGTGGAAGCAGAAGAACGCACCACGCCGTCCCACGGCACCGATCCACATAGAAGCTCATACGCCCGTGCGTACAGACCTTTCCTGCCGCTTGGAGCTGCGGTTCCGGATCGGACTGGACAAGCCCTGGGAGTACAGCCTCATCTTGCTCCATCCCGGCAGCCGCACGGTCCTGCGCCGTCTTGATGTACGGGGGACTCACATTGACCGGGAGAGCGGCGAGGAGTACATCAACCGCACCCACAAGCACAAGTGGAGTGAGCAGCGGGGCAACAAGGACGTCTACGCCCCCGATGACATCCGCCACTCGCCGGACCCCGTACTCGATGCCACGCTCGCCATTATGGACGAGGAGTACGACCGAGTTGTCTACGACTTCGTCCACGAATGCCGAATGAGCATCGGGGGAGGCTACCTTTGGGTACCGCCGACGCCGCCGACGCCAGCCCCGACCTTCGAGGGATTTGAGGAGTACCCGTGAGCCCCTCCGCCCTTATCGATCCTGAGGTCGCCGCCGCACTGCGCTGCTGGCACATCGCACCAGCTGGCCGCCCAGGCACCGTTGCGCTGACCGGCCGCGCGTACTTCGCCGACGGTGACGGTGTCACGGTGCTACTCCGTACGTCAGGGGGAGATGCCCTCGCCAGTGACGGCGGAGTCATGGCGGCACGGCTAGCCGACGTCGGCGTGGATGTGTGGGGCCCCACTCGCGCAGCTACGGCATGGATGGAAACCCTTAGCGCCTTCAAGCTGCATGAAGTCGACGGCCGCATCGTTGGCCGCCGTCCGATCAAACAGGCCGCAGCTCTGGCATCCGACATCAGCAGCGCCATGCTCACTACCGATGGGCTGCGCTGGCTGGCCGCTCCTGAACGCGAAAGCAAGCTGGTACGTCAGTTCTATCAGTTCCTCGATGGAGCCCATTTCGCCTACGACAGGCGGCCAACCATCGAGCTCCCCAGAGGCGCCAAAGTCCGCCCAACCGTCCGCGTGAACACCCCAGAGCGTTCCGTACTCGTCCAAGCCGTAGGCGGCACTGAGCAAGCCCTTGAGCATGCGCTCTCGCTGGTCCAACGCATCGAGCGTGCTAACTATGCGTTCGATCAACGGTTGGTACTGCTCAAGGGGAACCCCACCGGATGGCCAGCGGATCACCTTGACCTCCTCGCTGACCATGCACCGGTGGGCTTCTCAGACCGGATGGATCAAGTAGGCCAGTTCCTCAAAGAGGGGACTCCTCTTGCACGGCCAGTACCTGCGGATCTCTGATCGAAGGTAGCGACACCCCTACGCCCACTCCATGCCCAGTTCCCGCAGCGCGGCCAGTTGCTCCTGGGAGAGCTTGTCCCGCCTTGCGCGAGTGTTCGATACCCACACCCCCAGCTTCACCGGCACAGGCTCCGTCTCGCCGTCGACCACGATCTCCACGACGGCGCCGCGCGGGACCGGCCGACCCACACCTTTGCGCTCGACCCACTGCATGAGGGCTGCCAGGCCGCATTGGAACGCCTGCTGTGCCTTGCTCGAGCCCTTCGGCGCACGCGTGGCCGTCGGGGCGGGGGAGGACGCCTCAGCAGGCTGCACGCCCAGCTTTGATAGCAGCTCCTGCTGCTCGGGCAGGAGCCGCGACCAGGTGCCCGGCTGCTTCTGCTGCCGGAGCCACTTGCCGATGTCGTCGCCGTCGAACCGCACGCCGGGCGCGATGTCGGGCAGGTGGGCGTCGGCGTCGACCAGGTCCACCAGGACGCGGAACTGTCGCTGCCAGTCCAGCGGCCACGGACAGTCCCAGTCCGGATCGATCTCCGCCAGCTGCGCCGCGCGCACGGTGGCCCGCTCCGGGTCCTTGCCCAGGCCGTTCTTCACGCCCTTGCGCCGGAGGTTGGCCATGTGCTGCCCGATGGGCACCATCGCCTCGCCTTCGCCCCACACGGCGTCCTGCCGGGGCGCGAGGTGCCGGGTCGCCCGCCGGTAGGAGCGCAGCGCGGCGAGCTTCGCCTCCCACGCCGATCTGCGCGGTGACCTCGCTCTGCTCCTTGCGGTTGGTCGCGAGGTCATCGGCGTACTGCTGCGCGTACTTGTTCTGGATGGGGGTTTTCGCGGGCTCGTCGGCCACGACCACACTCCTTGTGCCTGGTTGTTGCTGCCGGATGCTAGTCACTGTGACAGAGCGACAGTTGCTCTTCCCGCACGGTCACCACCCTCACGGTGAGAGTGGAGACCAGCGCACTGCCTGTCCCCACGGTCATCGGCGCGACGGGACGTGCCCCGGTGAAGGCACCGGGGCACTCGCGCGTTGCCTTGTCGGCCAGTTGCCGTGCGGTGCCATCTCAGAGGGGCTGGGGGTGCGCACTGCTGTGGCTGCGTGTCCGGCGACGTAGATTTCCTAGGCCATCCGCCTACGCAGCCCGCGTTTCGCCGTCCTGGGTGGCCCCGAAAGGCGCCAGGGGGCGGCCCCGAAAGGTGGTAGGGAGCGGCGGCGAAAAGTGATGGGGCACTCCGGGCGCCGGGTGGGAGTGTTGCTGCTGGCCATCTCGCCGACGTTCAGGCGTGCAGGTTTCCCTGCAGGCTTCTGTGCAGGAACAGCCGCCCGATTCTGCGAGGAATCACCGCCCCAAATGGCCCTGGACACCACTGCCGACGTGCGAAAACGCGTATTTGAGGGAGGCCATTTGGAGGTGCGATGGTGTGTGCCGCGCGACGCGGCGCACTTCAGCAAGGGGGAGACATGGAAGCCATCATCGCTGCCGTCATCACCGCCCTGGGCGGCATCGTCACAGCGGTCATCACCACGCGGCGGCGGGGCTCGTAGCAAGATGCGCTGTGAGGTGACATGACGCGAAAACGAAAAGCTCTGGCCGCGTCACGTCACCTCATTACATGATCACGCGGCAGTTCCGGGATCCGTCTTGCGGCGGACCGCGTCGCCGACCACCTCACGGACCTCCGCCTTGGACGGCGTACGCCCGGCCCCTCGAAGGCGCGCGAGAACAGGGGCTCGTCCCAGACGCGGTTCGCCATGGCGGCGAGGTGGATGCCCTGGCTGCCACGTGGCCGCTGCCCCCGCTCCCTCGGGGAGCGAGGGCGCGGGGGCGGCGTACGGATTACTGCACGTCCACGAAGTCCCCGGTCGCCTTGACGGGCGGGGTGGTGGAGGTGCCCGCGAAGTTCCAGCGCCAGTAGCCGTCTTCCGACGCGGGGACCGTGGTCGTCAGGCTGCCGGTGCTGGAGGTGTACACGGTCTTGACGGTGGTGTAGGTCGTGGTGCCGGCCTTGCGGAACTGGAGCTTGACCGGCTGGTTGGTGTAACCCCGGTAAGCGAGGTTGTCCCAGTCGGCCCGGGTGAGCTTGCCGGTGACGGTGAGGGTCGCGCCCTTGGCGACCGGCTCCGGGCCCGCGTTCGCGGTGAGCTTGGAGTACCGCTGCAGGCGGGTCGTGGTGTAGCTCGCCGCCTGGGTCCAGCTGTCGTCGTTGGCCACCCCCTGCACACTGACCTTCCACGTGCCGGCGTGGGCGTTGGCGAGCGCGGTGCCACCGTACCGCCAGTCCGGCTCGAGGAAGATCGTCTGAGAGCAGGTCGAGGTGGTGGCGCTCGATGCGACGCAGTCCGCGTGGTAATGGAACTGCTGCGACACGATGCGGTCGTCGTAGGCCTCGTAGGGATTCGCACCCTCCGGTCCGCGCCACAGGACGAAGTCCGCGTCCTGGATGCCCGACGGGTGGGTGAAGGTCCCTGACACCGTGATCGTCTTGGAGTCGAGGCCCACCACGATGTTCTTGCCACCGTCGAAGGAGACGTCGCTGATCTGGACGTCCGTCTGGGTCTCGCCCGCGTAGGCACCGGGGACGACGAAGCCGGTCAGCGCCGTGACGGTGCTGAGGACGGCGAGGGCGGCGCGCTTGCGCATGCATCTCCTTCACGAAGAGGGAAGCGGGAGTCGCCGGGCAGGGCACGGCGAGGCAGTCGAAGCCGGTCGGGGGCCGGTGACGGGTTGGATCCATTACGGGATGCGGCCTGCCGCATCCTTCGGCGGACGTCGGCGTGCTGCACGCAGTGTCACCCTGCTCCCCCGGCTCACGGACTGCTCGAAGTATCAAGCGCGCCTGGCCGTCCGAACGTCACCCGCTCGGCATCCGAAGCTGGGACCGCTCGGTGGCAGCCCGGGCGGTCTCCGGGCCGCCGCCGTACCCGGAAGCCCTCCGCGTCGGCATCGTGAGCACGGCCGGAGGAAGCGGCACCAATACCTTCGCTACCCGGCCCCAGGCGCCTCGTGTCCGGGCGAGGGCACACCTTCCGCATATGGTTGGTACCCGAGATGTACGCCGTATGAGCGCTTTATGGCTAGGGTGTGGGCTGCCACCGTGGTGCTGCGCCCCGCCGGACTGGAGCGTGCGGGTCTAGCGTCCGCGCGACTGATCCGCGAGCCGGCCCGGGCGCCCGTGGGCGTCCCCGAGGCACCCTCTCAAGGACCACCGCCTCCGAGGGCACGGTGCCGGTGTGGGCACGGTGCCGGTGTGGTGCTGTACCGCGCCAGCACGGTTCAGGCGCTCGACGGCTCCGGGAGGGCACCGGATATCTGCAGTTCAGCCCGGTGTGTCAGCAGCGCGTGCTATCTGCTGTTGCGACGGATTCACCGCGCTGCGCGCCAGATTCCCGGGGGTCACGAGCCCGTGCCGTTCACCGCGCTGCACCCAGATGCCGGCCGACTGGACGCCACCCAGCCTGATCTCGGGTGCGCGATGAGCTGGGCCCAGGTCTACAAGGTTCGGCCCCGCGTTGCCCTGGCCTGCCCCGGATGCGGGTGGGCCGTGCATGCCAAGCACTCCCCGCAAGGGGTGCGGTTCTTCTGCCACGACCCGGGCCGCGACGGCACCTGCGAACTGGGCGGCGAATCGTGGGAACACCACATGCTCAAGCTCGAGCTGGCCTCGGCGGTCCGCAGCGCCGGATGGCACGCCGCCCTCGAGGTGGCGGGAGGTGACGGCGCATGGCGCGCGGACGTGATGGCGTCATCCCCCGACGGCAGCAGGCGCATCGCCTGGGAAGCGCAGCTCTCACCGATCACCGACCGGGACATCCTGGCCCGCACCGCCCGCTACGCAGCCGAGGGCATCGGCGTGTGCTGGGTGTCCCCGGGCCCCCAGGCACCCCCGTGGATCGACGTGGTCCCGGCCGTACAGGTCAGCGCCCCCGACCAGCACGGGCAGTGTTGGAGGGTGGTCGACGGACTGGGAGGATTCGACGCCGCCGCCGGGACCTGGGAGTTCAAACCGCAGGAGCTGGGGCGGTTCGTGAGATGGGTGCTGTCCGGCAGCGTCACCCCCGTCGCCAGCCTGCCGCACTACACGTCCGTACAACGCGGCTCCGGCCTCGACCACTACGTGCAGCGTCACCTGTGGTGGACCTCCGCGCAGTCCGAGCGCGCGCAGACCGAGCACGACCGCAGACGCCAGGAGCAGGCCGAACGAGCCGAACGGGCCGACAGAGCCCGTCGGGAGGCCGCGGAGCGCCGCGCCGCACGCCAGCTGCAAGAGTTCCAGCGCCGACAGCAACTGAAGCGGCGCCGCCAGAGTCAGCTCGTGCCGGCTCCCGAAGACGAAGAGACCCGCCGCGCCCAGGCACAGGAGCAGCGGCGCCTGGAGCAGGCATGGCGCCGGCAGCGCGAGCAGGAGGCCGCGAAGCTACAGGAGCTGGCCGGTCGGGCGGTGGAGGTGGCACGGGCGTGGTGGCAGGACGTGCCACCACGCCAGCGTGCCGAGCTGTTCGCCGCGGTCGCCGAACGGGCCTGGCACGACGAAGAGATACGGGTGGAGATCCCCGAGAGGCCGCAGGTGTCCGAGAGCTTCGCATACGGCATCCCGCTCTTCACGACGGGGCGGCTGCGCGCCCTGTACGGGATCGTGCGTCCCTGCCCCGAACTGGTCTGTCTGTCACCGCAGTTGGAGTTCCAGCACCTGGTGGTGCGTGATGAGCGGGAAGCCCGTCAGCTGGCCGGGGTGATGTCGCCGCGAGCCCGGATCACGAACCTCTGCCTCTCCAGCGACGCCACGGGCAGGCCCGGGTAGACAGCCTGCGATACCCGGTCCAGCGCAGGGCCCGTTCGGCGGCAGCGGCTCGCTGCGTTGCGGCCTGTCGGTGCCCCGTGGGGGAGAACTCCACTCGGCCGGTGTCGGGCTCGCAGGAGGTCACCGTGCCGTACAGACGGTGCAGCACGGGGGTCACGCCGCACGACAGCCCCGCCCCCTTGTCGCCTCTTCGCTCTCTCGCTCACTGTGACACAGGCGCCCGAACAGGAAGTCCAGCGGGACCGCGACGTTCACGGCCCTGGTAGGCACGCCCGGGGCGAGGCGGGGAGAGTGGACGGCGGCCGCGCCTTACCTCCCCTGCATCGTCGTGCCCGGCGCCCCGAGCAGCGCCAGACCCATTTCAAGGCCAGACCGTTGCTCGGCCTGCGCTCGTTTTTCGCATCCGGCCCCATCCCGCGCCACGGGGCGAAACCTCGTAGGCGTGCGCGACGACTACCGGCTGCCGCTCGCCGTGTCCGCGCCGGTCAGACGTCTGGCCGCAGAAGCTCTGTACTCAACCCGCCCGGATTTCTACGCGAAAACAATGCCGGATCCTATGCGGAAACCCGGGGCGTCTCCACCCCCGAGAATACCGCTCTGAACTGCGGTTATTCACCGGACGAAGCGGGTTGCAGCACGGCATGCGGGTGGCCAACCTGCCTTCTGCGGACAGCGCACCGCACCACAACACCCGAGGGGGAAACCATGCAGACAGTCATCCTTGCCATCGTCCCGTCCGTCATCGCAGCCGCCGGAACCATCGGTGCCGCCTTGATCAGCCGTCGAGGGCAGCCAGCGCGCCGCAACGATGATCCAGGGGTTGACGGACCCGGTGCTTCGAGCACCGATCAGTCGTTGGCGGGGCATGACCAGGACTCCTGACGTGGCGGTCGCCCGTGTGGTCGCCCTCGCCGAACAGGCCACCCTCCACGCCACCCTCGAGCACGTCGACCAGGCGCTCGCTGCGAACCGGCGGGAGTCCGACGCTCCCGACCGGATCGAGGCCGCAGCGCCGCGTCAAGGCGCTTTCGGGCGCGGCTGCGGGGCGGACTGGCGGGCGCTAATCCCGGGATGGTTGGTAGTCCCCCGGCTGTGGCTGTACGGCAGGCACGCGATGGGGTCGACGGTGCCGACGGCGTAGCCGGGGCAGCGGTGGGAGTCGCTGTCATCGGCGGCAAACAGGGCACCGACCGGGAGCAGGGCGAACAGGACCAGGGCGAGCGCCAGGAGGGCGGTCAGGCGGGAGAAGCAGGCGTCGGACTGGGGGCGGTGAGTGTTCACGGCGGTGCCTTCCAGGAGGGATGCCTGCAGTCGAAGGCATGAGCACGATCCCGGACGCGCAGCAGGCCAGGCGCTCGGAGGACGGGCCACGGCCGGAGGTGTGGACCTGGCCCCGGACCGACCGCCCGGCGCTCCGGGTGATGTCGGGCGGGAAGTGGCGGCACGCGCCGGTTCTGGCCCGGCAGAACGACGAGGTGGACCTACTCGGCGATGCGTTGCGGGTGGCCCGCGAAAGCGGCTCAGAGTTATCCAGGAGCGCCGCCGGGGGCTGAGCGTGGGTGATCCCCGGCGCGGCCCTGCCAAGGGCTGACAGGGCCGGCGGGGGCGCTCCGGCTACAGGTAGGTGTCCAGGAACGCGGCGGCGTGCGCGGTGCCGTGCTCGTCGACGAGCGGGTAGCCGAGCAGCTCCACGCGCTCGTTGCGGCCGTTGACGCGGACGGTGACGACGGCACCGTCTGGCGCGGCCGCGCGGAAGCGGACGACGGTGTCCGTGAGCGCGCTGGAGTTGATCACCTTGAAGACGCGGACGGGGTGAGCCATGTGTGGCCCCTCTCGAGCGGGGGCGGCGTCCGTATTGGCCGCCCTGTAACCCTTCCCGGCCTGGTGATGGTCTGCGGGGGAGTGTCAGTTGGGCATCGTCATCTGAGTGTCAGTGGCGCAGGCTCAGTGACCTGGTGGTTGGTGCTGACGGGTGGTGCCCACCTGTTGCTGACATGAGTGACGAAGGGCCATGTCATTCTCATGCAGACTGCTATAGCGGATGCGGAGTTTGTGCTGGTCGGAGGCTGCAGCGGCCGAGTATGGGGCGGGTGAAGGCTCACGGCAGCATGCCATCGAGGCCGGGCAGGATCTGGACCGCGTTCCGACACCGACGACCTGGTGCGCGACGCCGTACGGCGCGTGCCCGGCAGCGCAGCAGCCGGGCACACCCGTTCCGGGGAGAGTCTGGCGGCCCTGGTCGGCCGTTATCACCGTGCAGCGCACTCAGGTCGCCGGTGTCACAGGAAGCTCCTGTCCTCGGGGGGTCTGTGTAGCGAAATCGTTCGGTGTAACTCCCGATCATGCAGGTTCCGGCACCGGGGGGTGCGCCGGGCGGGGCGCTGCCGGACGTGGGCTTCGGCGGTGTGCGGGGCGGTGATGGCGCTGTGGTCGGGGATGGCGCGGGCCGCGAGGGTGACGCCGCTGGCGATTCGGGGTCCCAGTAGTACTCGCCGAAAAAGCAACGGAGTAGCCCCTGAGCTGTGGGAATGCCGGGCTACGCGGTGCCCTGGGGCTGGCTGGGGACTTTGCTGAGGTGGCGGTAGGTGGTGGGGCGGGAGACACCGAATTCGTCGGCGATCTGCTGGACGGTGTAGTCGCCGGAGTCATACATCTCGCGGGCGAGTTTGACCTGGCGGGGGCCGAGTTTGGGTTTCTGGCCGCCGGTGCGGGCGCGGGCGGAGGCAGGCCGTCCCTGGTGCGTTCGGACATCAGGGCGTGCTTGAACTCGGCGATGGCGCCAAGGATCTGGAAGAACATGCGGCCGAGGGCGGTGGAAGTGTCGATGCCCTGGTCGAGGACGACCAGGTCGACGCCGCGGGCCTGGAGGTCCTTGGAGAGGTCGATGAGGTTCTCCAGGGAGCGGCCGAGCCGGTCGAGCTTGGTGACCACGAGCTGGTCGCCTTCGCGGGCGACGAGGAGGGCCTTGTCGAGTTGTGTGCGTTACAGGAGGCGCGTACAAGACATGCATGACACTCGCGGCCTGCGGAAACGCCGTGGTGATCTTCGTGTCACACGAATGATCGTTTGCGTTCTCCTATCACGGTTGGGCTGGAGAACCGTCAGCCTCCAGCCCCGGTGACATGGCCGCCTAGTCGCAGGCCGAAAGGGCACCGGAGCAGTAGGGCGCGGGCCGTCGTGACCGTGACCACCTCCCGCTCAGCGGCAAGTAGCCCCGAGTTACGGGACTCGTCCTCATTCGGCACAGTGCTGACCGCCGACCTCTCGCCCACGTAGTTGCGCACCTAACTGCTCCGTCCACGACGTTCGGCGAGCGGCCGAGAGCAGGCCGCTCCGTAGCGGACAAGGAGCACCTACTTCGTGATCAACTCAGTTGTCTCGAATGAACGACGACGGATCACTGTGGATCTCCTGAGCAACCAGCCCTTCATCGACATGCTCGGCGAGCAGCGGCCCATCGCCCAAGTTGCCCTCGCGTTCGCCGACACCATTCTCAAGGGCGTCCGGCTCACCGCCGGCGACGGTGAGGTCGCGTACGTCAGCCAGGCCGATCTCAAAGACCCGGGGAGCTGGCCGGACTGGCTCCGCGATCTGCGGCGGTGCGAGCACCGCCCCAGCTCCTTCGGAACCCGGCAGTAACTCGCTGATGCACTCCTTGCCGCCCTGCAGGTAGAAGCGAGGGAACGCACCGAACACGCCGATGCCAACGACAGCCCTCTGCTCGCCCGACTCGATGAGCTCGAACCGGCCGAGGTCCTGAACGTGCTGGACGAACTTGGTCTTCTCACCGGCTCCCTGGTGCGAGCAGTCAGGGACGCGTTGGCCTACTTCGACCGACGCACCTACCGGTCGGCGACGTACCAGCAGAACTGACGCCCCGCACCCGCACAAGAGGTCGCGGACCGGCCCTCTCAGCCTCCCGGCCCTCCGCTCCCCGGTTGCGGGCCGGGACGCCCTAGCTCGTGCAGGACGGCAAGCTCCCGAGTCCCCCCACGCCACGCGCCCTCGCCACTCGGAGGTAGCGTCGCCCGCCTCGGCTAGTGGCGACGTAGAGTCGTACAAGGCCGCCGTTCTCGTCATGGACGTACAGCCGCCGCCCGCCCTCGGCCAACCACACTGCATCACGCATTGCCAGCCGCCAGCGCTGGCCAGTGGCGTCGATGCCCCCAACCTCGTCAAGACCGCGACCGGGGTCGGCGGCGTCGCGGGTCACGCACGACACGACGAGTGGCGTGGGGAGACCCCGCGGTACGAAGGTAAGGCTGACGTTGGCGTCCTCCTCACCGGTCCCGTCGGCAGCCACGATGACCAGGGTGACGGGTGACGTGACGAACACGTCAACCGGTGTCCTCCGCGTCTGCGGGTCCAGCCAGGCACGGGCCCCGGTGGTGTATCGCATGCGGCCGTCGAGCACGTTGTCCGCCGGGGCGTCCCAGGCCACGAAGCGGGTGACATCAATGCCGTTGAGCAGTGCGCGAACGCGGGGGGTGATGCCGCGCGGCAGGCCAGCCTCTTCGGGATGGGCGTACGAGGCGTTTGCGCCATTGACCCGGAAATGGATCTCGCCGCTTTCAGCCGTGGCTGCGCTGGCCACTGGCGCGATGACTTCTATAGATAGAGGGTCACCCGTGACGGCCCGCTCCAGTGCCGCGCGCTGCTCCTGCACGTCCTGGCCGTCGAGCTGGGCCTTCACCTGCTCAATCGCCAGCCTAGTGGCGCGAAGCGAGTTCACCGTGAGATCGAGGTCGGCCAAGAGCGGCCCAATCCCCGCGGCGTCTAGCAGAACGGTCAGCACCGCCCGCCCGACTACCTCGGCAGGCAGGGTTACGCGGAAGATCTCCACCTGGATGTCGGGGAGGATGTGCGGAAGCAGCGGATTCGGGATCGGGATGACGATGGGGATCGAGACCGTCGGCACCTGTCCGTCGCTCCACGCGCGCTCCAGAACACCCCGCACACCAGTCGACACGCCCTCAGGCGATTCGGCGACGGCCAGCAACGACTCGGCGCCGACATCCAGGACATCGGCGAACGTTCCGATAGCCTGCCGGGCGTTGCCCACAATGCCGCCAGTGGCC
Source organism: Streptomyces sp. NPDC047869 (assembly GCF_040704065.1). Taxonomy (NCBI): domain Bacteria; kingdom Bacillati; phylum Actinomycetota; class Actinomycetes; order Kitasatosporales; family Streptomycetaceae; genus Streptomyces; species Streptomyces sp. NPDC047869. The sequence goes on along the minus strand of NZ_JBEYRK010000048.1, from coordinate 13,059 downwards.
CCCTGGATGCCCACCATGATGATGGGTTCAAGCACCGTGCGTGGCAGCCCCGACGCGGCAGCCTCGCCGAGCACGATCGTAATCAGGCTGCGAACGAGCGCGGTCTCGATGTCGTCGGCGGCGGTTCGGGCGGCAGCGGCGACGTCCCGCAACTCCCGAAGGAACTGCCCTGACTCCTTGGCGAGTTGACCTTCCAATTCGTCAGCGCGCCGCTGAAGGTCACCAGCAATGGCCTCGCTGACCCGGATCGACTCCTCGAACAGCTTGAAACCCGCCACGGCGCTCACGGCGAGGGTCCTCTTGATGATCTCCGCGCTGCCCGCGACCAGCGCGGTGGTGAGCTCAACGCTGTCCCGGACGGCGAACTCGATGCTATCTGCGACGTGCTGAACGAAGTGCCGGGCGAGCTCCGGCAAGAACGTCGATTTGTACTCGCTCAGGGCCGTCGCGGTTCCGTGCTGGAGGATCCGCTCGCACACCCCAGCCATGTCCAGCGAGCGCCGCAGGAAGCGGAGTTCCTCGGGCAGGACGGTGTCACACCAGGTATCCACCGTGCCGGCGACTTTCCGGAGTAGCACGGCGGTCGGCAGCCCCACGCCTGCACCCACCACCGCGCGCGCGAGCTGGTCCCAATTCCACCGCAGGCTGAGCGGAAGGTCGCCGACGTCTGCCTGGTCGGCCAGCGAACGCAGCGCACCCGGTGCCGCCCGGAGTCCGGTGTCCGCGACAATCTCGATCACGCGGGACAGCGGTGTCCCGATCAGCGTGACGAGGCAGGCGGTGAAGCCCTCGCGCATCCGCCCGGCCGCGGCGGCGCCGAGGTCGCTTGCGCAGAACTCCTCCAGCACGCGGACGGCCGCCGTGACGGCCGTCCGCGCTTCCGCCGGCAGCGCGGCGGAAACCTCGTTCCACTCAGTGCTCTCGAGCAGCGTCGTCCGGATCATCTTGAGGAAGGACACCACCAGTGCGAGGTCCGCTGCTGCGTCATCGGACGCGCCAGCGACGAGGTCGGCCACCTCGGCCACTCCTCCGACGAGGTCGGCCAGCCAGGAGGGGAGGAGGTGGTGTGCCTCCAGCAGGCCTGGGAGTTCCGTAGCGAGCACCGCGGTGGCGATCCGACGCGGTGTCATTGTGACGTCGACGCGGGGCAGGACCGTGGTGAGCCCGTCGCGGGGTGTGGCCGACCCGTCTTGGGTGAGGAGGAGCAGCGCGACCGCGCACCGCACAGCGCGAGTGAGATCACGCTGCTGGTCGGCGGGGAACGCGCTCGCCATGGTCAAAACGAGCTGCGCCGCGGCGACCAGGTCGTCGGTGAACAGTGTCCCGTCGGAGTCCGCACCGACCCGGTTGTGTGCCGCGAGGAGGCCCAGCAGCGCGTCCCAGAACCCGCGGTACGCCGCCGGGGTAAGGCCGGTTAGAGGTCCTGCGCCGAGTCGCTCCCCGAGCAAGCTGAGCACGCGGGGCAGAATGAAGCCGACCAACTCGGTCCCGAGAACCTTGGCGAAGTCGGCGGCGAGTACGGTGATCTGGTCCTCGTCGGTCGATGTGCTGGTGAGGCGCCCAAGCCGGAGAAGCACGCGGATCGTCTCCGGCAGCACTCGCGCGCCCGCGTTGACCAGCCATCCGACCGGGCTGTCGTCCGCGATCTGCGCGGTGGCTCGGTACTGTTTGATCGCCGCGCTCAGGTCCGCCGACAACTGGTGGCCGAGCCGGGGGAGGATGATATCCGGGTCGAGCCCGACGTTCACCACCGTGCCCCAGGCGCCGCCGAATGCCCAGGCATAGCCATACCGCAGTGCGGCGGTCACGCCGGGATCACTGCCGTCGGTGGGGAAGAGCGCGACCGCGGAGATCAGCTCGCCTTTGGCCATCACCGCGAACGCACCCCGTGCCCACACGCCAGCGCTCACGGTGGCCTCGTCGACCAGAATGCGCGCGTACTCGCAGACATTACTCGGAAGGCCGTCGAGCACCGCCGTTGCCAGCGCGGCGAGCGATAGTGTCGCCGACACGGACGCCTGGCCGGAGGCCGAGGTTTCCACGCTCGCGCGGGCGATCAGGCCAGCACCAGTGAAAGCGTCCATCGGCGCCGCCACTTGCAGCCGGAGCCCTGCATGCGCAGCTCCGACCAGCTCGCCGTCCAGTGCCGCGAGGCCATCGGCGATCGAGGAACCGACCCGGCCGGAAATCTGAGCGTCGAACTCGCCGGAGATGTCGAGCTGGTCGTCGGCTCGCAGCGATCCAGTAACCCAGGCGCGAGCCGCGGCACGGCCGTGTAACCAGGCGTTTTCTTCGGTCACAGTGCTGAGGGAAAAGACTTCGACCTCTGCGGGCACGGCGCGCTCCTAAGTGGTCAGAGGGGCACCTCGTCGCCGAGGAGCAACAGCTTGCGGACGATGCTCTCTTTCTTGATGCAAACCTGGACGCCGCCGTTGAGATAGTCCGGGGCGATGATCGTGTCGTAGTCGTTCATGGTCTTGCCCAGGCGTTCCAGGAAGTTCGTGAGGGCGTTGTTGTACTGCTCGTTGACCAGCCTCGGCTGGACTTTGAGCACCGGCGCTACAAACGTGCTCCACTCCTGGCTCTGCTGGCCGTTTACGAGGTCGAGAACCTCGCCCAGGTCCTCGACTGTGGCTTTCACCCTGACGAGCACGGCCGGATCGTCCGGGGTTGGGTAGTGCTGGGAAAAGACCTGGGCGATCCGCTTCTGCTGGCTGAAGTAGGTGCCGCGCCCAAGGTCGTGTGTGGCATCTTGGGCGAGGTCGCCGAGGATCCGCCGGAACGTGGTCCCCCGGAACAGGACGAGCTCGGTGAGCGTCTTCTGGCGCGCCCACAAGGAAAACAGCTGCCGCCGCTGCCGAAAGCTCTCCAGCGCCGCGGTGACCGTCTCGTTGACCGTCGCTGCGATCTTGTTGGCAGCACTGATTCCTGCCCCAGCAAGGAGGATTTCCTTGGCACCCTCCAGGATGCCCTTGAACACCTCGCCCCAGATCCTGCGGATCTCGTCGCGGGCGTCCTGGGGCCGCATTTTGCGGTCCTCGACGAAGTACCCCATGTCGTTGTTCCAGCTGGTGTACACGTACCGCAGGAGCCGTGCGTCCCGCGCCCCGACGCCGGGCAGTTGCTCGTAGAACTCCAGGGCGGCCGGGAAGTAGTTGAAGAACTCCAGCGTGGGCCGGCGGAACTCGTCTACACCGGCCCAGACGACGATGTCGCCCCACGGCTCAACGCCTGGGAAGGTCCGGAGGTTGGGCAGGGCCGCGCGTCGGAAGGCCCCGGCTCCCTCCAGCCGGACAATCTCCTCGCGCGTCGAGTCCGGCAGCCACGCGGGCAGGAGGTCGCGCAGGGACCACCCGGGACCGTCGAGGAGGTACCGGTCCCGGAACTCCGGTCGGGCAACGGCGAACTCATCAGCGGTGATGTCGAAGAGAAAGCGGCGCTGTGGATCGTCAGCCAGCCCCTCGAGGGGATCAGGACGGAATCGGCTTTCGGGGGGATCGGCCCTGCCCTCGAACAGCCAGTCGATCGCCTGGCGGCGCGTCATGCTCGGGTCGGCCATGACGTGTTTCCTGCCATCCCGCGCGATCGGAAGGGGGTCGGCCGCACTCAGCGCGCCGATCAGCGCATCGGACAGGGCTGCGAGCACTGCATGCGGCGAGGTCATCGGCCTGTACCACGTCCGCCGCGTTCCCCGACCTGGGACACCGTACTGCTCAGGCCAGGCCAACTGCCAGCGACAGGCTGGCGGGGCGACGGGGTCTCACCGTCCCCTGTCAAGATGGACACCCAATTCCCGTTGCTGAGAGCCATCTGCTCCCCCGTTCCTGCCCGGCCCATGGGCATCTGCGTGCCGCATTCATGGTTGCAGCCCACGGACGACCGCAGCAGGTGAGGAAGCCGGATTACGTCATCGGAGGGATGTTGTTAGAGGCAGCACAGGGGGATCGGCTACGTAATCATCCCAGTCGAAGCCGTGTCGGCCTCTCGATGAGATGCTAACCATGGCACTGACCGCCGACCGAACTGCCGAAGGCGGCGACGTCGACATCACCGGCTGGACGCCGGATGAGATCGACACCGGCGTCCCCCTCCCCACTGAGCTGGGTCAGTTCGGCGCCGGCGGCCGGGCGATGTACGACCCGCGACCCAGCGACCCGCATCGCTTCGACTGGAACGGCGACATCCCGTGACGATCGGTGCCACTTAGCTGAGCCGGCGGTGTCCATCGTCTCGACGGCCCTGACTACGGGGGCCTTCTGGCAGGGGCCACAGTACGGCAGGAGGGGCCCGCAAGCCGGGCAAGGGTCCGGGCCCCTCCGCTGCGCGCGCACGGGGGTCCGCACGCGTACCGTGCTCAACACTGGAGCGTGCACCAAGGTCACGCAGCCTCCCACACGGACAGCTAGCGCACCGCCAGCACGACCAAGGCCACCATCACCGCAGCCGCGTACGCAACCAAAAGTACCGGCGGCAGCCATGGCTGAGGCGGATGCGCGGCACGGGCCTGGCGGGCCCTCTTCGCACACTCGGCAACCCCGGTCAGACCGCCGAGAAGGCCCAGCACATAGATCCAGCGATGCCAGCCCGTGCTGTCATGGACCGGGCGAACGCGCCGCCGCCTGTCATCACCGTCGCCCACAGGTACGCCGTGAACGGCACCACTTCGGGCTTGTCCTTGTCCGTTAAGCCATCCGACACGGCTCCCGACTCCTCTCACTATGCAGTCACGGACGCAACCGGGAGGGCCCGGGTTGCCGGCGCCTGCGACCATGGACTGTTCCCGGACATGCCCGTTACCACCGCTCCTCTATCCGCGTGCGGGCCTCGCCCTTGCCTGGGGCTGTGCGGGCGTCCCCATGCTGGTCTCCGAGATCCAGCATGGGGAGGCCGCGGTGATCAACCTCGAGTCCTACGGCGGTCACGAGACCGTGCTCTGTGAGGGGTACGGCCTCCTCGAGCGGCCCGATGAGCTCAAGGGGCGGGCCCAGCAGGCGCAGACGGTGGACGGTGTCCTCGTACTGGGTGCGGGGCCCCTCCTACCGCTTGTCCTGGCTACCCGTAGCCGGCCCCGCCCACGTCCGCCGCGGAAGCACGTGGGCAACCCTGTGGGCAGGTTGTGAGTCTCCTGATCGATCACACCGTGATCGAACTTATGAGGAGACCGTCATCAGCGCCATACGCAAGACCCTGACCGCCACCGCCGTTGTCGGTGCCGTCCTCGCAGGCTCCGCCGCCTGTTCCACGGTGGAGCAGCTTTCCGCCGGCAAGAAGCTCGACCGGGCCTTCGAGGAACTCGGCAAGAAGAAGACACTCTCCTTCGAGCTCGACCTGGACACCGACGTCAGGTCCCTGAAGGCGCTGGACGCCCAGTCCGATCCCGCGCCCGGTGAGGAGATGCCGGACGAGGCCGCCAAGTTGATCAGTGGCGCGCGGATCAGGGTCACCGTGCAGTCGAGGAAGCCCATCGACGAGTCCGGTGAGAAGGATCTGGTCGGCATGGCCATGAAGATCAGCAACTCGGACGGCGGCCTCGCCGAGTACCGGTTGATCGGCGACTACGCCTACGTGCGGGCTGACATGACCACCTTCGGCAAGATGACGGGGGCTCCCGTGCCTGCCGCATCGGACCTGCCCCCGGAGGCCGGGGCGATCAAGAGCCTCATCGCCGGCAAGTGGGTGAAGTTCAGTACGAAGGAGATGGACAAGGCCACCGCCGGCCGCCAGAAGGGCAGCCCTGCGCCCGCCCCGTCCCTCGACGCCAAGACGCAGAAGAAGCTCGTAGCGGCCCTGCGCGAAGTCGTCGCCCGTGAGGTGCACTTCAAGACCGCGGACGGCTCGGACGGCACCGAACACGTCACCGCCACAGCGCCCTTCCGCACGCTGATCACCAGGTTGTTCGGCAAGATTCGGCCGCTGGTGAAGGACCTGCCGCCGGGCATGGAGCTGCCGACGGACAGAGACCTGAAGGACGCCCCCGCCACCGACGTGAAGGCGGACTTCACGCTCAACGACGGCGAGTTGAACAAGGTGCACGTGGACCTCGCTGAGCTGGCCGAGGACACCAAGGTCAAGAAGCTGGGCCTGACCCTGCGGGTGGGACATGGCACCAGGCCCACCGTCCCGGCCGGTGCCACGAAGCTGGACCTGACCGAACTCATGCAGGGCTTCCTCGCCGGCCCGGCGGCAAGCGATGCCGACGCTCTCGATTACCGGGACCTGCCGCAGGACTAGCTTTCATCGCGCGCTCGGCGCGGAGGAAGCGGGCGGAGCATCGGCACGGCGAGCAACCGTGCCGATGATCCCCCGTGTGCGGATCAGCGGGCGATCGAGATGGCGAAAGGCGCGAATCCGCCGGCCCGGATCACGTGCGGTACGAACAGGATCGCGGCCTCCGTGGCGCGGGCGGTCCGGATCCCGCCGAGATCGGTGATCCACTCCGTGTGCCAGCCGAGGCTGACGAGCAGTTCGCGGACGATCTGCTTGGCCTGGGGGTCCTCGCCGGAGAGGAAGGCGTCGGGCGACTGGGTGAGCGTGTCCGGCGCGGTCATCACCGGGAAGAGCATGGTGTTGAGGGTCTTGACGACACGTGTTTCGGGGAGCGCGTCCTGGAGTTGCTCGGCGAGGCTCGAGCCGGGGTAGATCAGGTCGGCGGGCAGTCCGTCCGGTCCGTCGAGGGTGGCGTTGGAGACGTCGACGAGGATCTTGCCGCGCAGTTCCTCGCGCAGGGCGACGAGCCGGTCCAGGGAGCCGGCGCCCGGCGTGGCGTTGATGACGATCCGGGCCGTGCGGGCCGCGTCGGCGGCGGCGCCCGGCGCGCGGCCGGCCACTCTCACCTCATGTCCGGCCCGGGTGAGGGCCGCGGCCAGGTTGCCGCCGACGCGGCCGTTTCCGAGAACTGCGATCTCAGGCATGGTGATCTGGTTCCTCCGTGCGTGCGGGGTGTGGTGCGCGGTCAGCGGGAGAGGGTGGCGACGGCCTCGGCGTGGACGCCGGGCGCGGCGGCCAGGAAGCTCTCGCTCCGCGGGGTCCAGGGGCGGCCCTCGACGTCGGAGATCCGTCCGCCGGCCTCGGTGACGAGCAGCGCCCCGGGCAGCAGGTCCGCGCGGGCGCCGGCGAACTGCCAGAAGGCGTCGATCCGGCCGGCGGCCACGTGCAGCAGGTGCAGCGTCGCGGGTACGGCGGTGCGCACGACGAGTGCGTCGAAGAGCATCGCGGTGATGGAGGAGCCGACGCGCCGCACGACGTCGTCGTCCTCGTCCGGCCGGGCCTGGCTGGTGGCCACGATGCTCAGGCCGAGGTCCGCGGTCGGGGAGACGCGCAGCGGCCGGCCGTCCAGGTGGGCGCCCGCGCCGGCGAGCGCGGTGTAGGTCTCGCCGGTCAACGGCAGGTGGACCACGGTGAGCACCGGCTGATTCTCGCGTACGAGGGTGGCTGTCACCGCCCATTCCGGCAGGGCGTGCAGGTGGTTGACGTTGCCTTCGGCCGGATCCACGACCCACCACTCGCCGGGCGGCAGCGCCCCGCCGTCCAGTTCGTCCTCCACCCACCCCGCCTCCGGACGCAGGTGGGTCAGGCGGGGGCGCAGCATGTCCAGGGCCGTGTCGTCGTTGGCGGCGAGGGCGCGCATCAGCTCTTCGCGGGTCTGGTAGCGGACCACCTGGCCGAAGCGCTCGCGCAACGCGGAGCCGGCCGCGCGTACGGCGGTCGCCGTCTGGTCGAGCAGGTCGGCGTCCGAGGCGGGGGCGTCCGAGGTGGCGGCGTCCGTGGTCTGCAGGGTTTCGGGCATGGTCAACTCCCTTGTGAGTGAGGGGTGGTGAGGCCGTTCGGGTCGAGCTGTGTGCTCTGTGCGGCGTTCTGGTCTCGACGGTATACAGCCCTTTGATTAACCTCAAATGCATGTAAAGCACGGCTAGGATTACTCGCATGCAATTGGATTTGAACCTGCTGGCCGCGCTCGACGCGCTGCTGGAGGAGGGCAGTGTGGCCGGGGCGGCCGCACGCCTGCATGTCACCGCCCCCGCGATGAGCCGGAGTCTGGGCCGGATCCGGCGCACGACCGGGGACCAGATCCTGGTGCGCACCGGCCGGACCATGACCCCGACGCCGTACGCGATCGCCGTCCGGGAACAGGTGCATGAGCTGCTTCAGCAGGTCCAGGGGGTGCTGGCGCCGAGCCGTGAACTCGATCTGGCGACCCTGGAGCGCACTTTCACCCTCCGCTGGCACGATTCCCTGGTCGCCTTGAGCGGCCCCGCACTGCTCGCGGCCGTGCGGGAAGAGGCGCCGGGCGTGCGCTTGCGTTTCGTCGCGGAATCGAGCATCGACACACCGGAGTTGCGGCGCGGCGAGGTGGACCTGGAGGCGAACGCCAACCACCCGAGCGCACCGGACGTCAGCGCCGAGAAGGTGGGCGCGTCCCGCCTCGTCATCGTCGTCAGGCAGGGGCATCCCCTCACCCGTGGCGGGACCGTCACGGCAGAGCAATACGCCGCTGCCGAGCACGTCACCGTCTCGCGACGGGGAAACCTCGGCAACGCCCTCGACGACGCCCTCGCGCGGCTCGGCCTCACCCGCCGCGTGGTGGCGACCGCTCCCACGGAAGCGGCCGCGCTGGAGTTCGCGCGCGGTTCCGATCTCCTGATCAGCGTCCCCGAAGCCACCACGCGGTCCGCGGTCGCCGACCTCGGCCTGGTCGTGCTCCCCCTACCGCTCGAGCTACCGCTCGCACCGGTCTACCTGTCGTGGCATCAGCGCTACGACACCGACCACGCCCACACCTGGTTGCGCGGACTGGCGCGAACCGCGCTGACCCTGCGCGGGGCGTCGTAGTCGGCGCCGTCCGGCCGCTTCACCCCTACGTCGACGCGGCCCGCCTCGATGGCGCAGGGCCGGCCACTGCCCCTCCGAGGAGGGTGGTCGTCTCGGACGCGTGTGGGCGGGCATGAAGTAGGGTCGCCGTATCGGAGTAGAAACGTGCTCTGGCCGGGCGGACAGCCGGACGGGGAGTACGCGCACACGCGGTATCGGACGATCCGCCACTCCTTCCACGGAAGGAGTGCGTCATGAAGGCAGTGCAGTTCAGCCGGTTCGGCAGCCCGGAGGTCCTTGAGATCGTCGATCTCCCCGATCCCCGTCCCGGTGCCGGAGAGATACGGATCAGGGTGCGCGCCGCGGGCGTCAACGCCAGCGACTGGAAGAAGCGCCAGGGTCTGATGGACCAGGAACTGCCACAGACCCTGGGCTACGAGGCCGCGGGGCTCGTCGACGAGATCGGTGCCGGTGTCTCGGGTGTCACGGTCGGCGACCGGGTCTTCGGAGCCTCGCCGTACGGAGCCGCCCAGGCGGAGTCGGCCGTGCTGTCGCACTGGGTCCCGATCCCGGACTCGCTGGACTACGCGAGGGCCTCGGCGATCCCCGCGGCCGCCGAGACAGCGGCGCGCTCGCTCGACCAGCTCGGCGTCACAGCGGGCAGCTCCGTGCTCGTCAACGGGGCATCCGGCAGCGTCGGGAGTGCCGCCGTCCAACTCGCCGTGGAACGCGGTGCGCGTGTCATCGGCACGGGCAGTCCAGGCACGCACGATGCCCTGCGCTCGCTCGGGGCCGAGCCGGTGGCATACGGCGAGGGGATGCCGGAACGAGTCCGCGCGATCGCGCCGTCGGGGATGGATTTCGCACTGGACGTCGCCGGCAGCGGTGTCCTTCCCGAACTCGTGGAACTCGTGGGCGCCCCCGAGCATGTGATCACGGTCGCCGACTTCCGCGGCGCGCGGCAGACGGGTGTCCGCTTCAGCCGCGGCGACACCGGCCGCGCCACCTACGCGCTCGCCCAGGTCGCCCGCATGGTCGAGGCCGGACGATTCTCCATCCAGGTCGGCCAGACCTTCCCCCTGAACGAGGTCTCCCACGCGCATCGCGTCGGCGAAGCGGGCAGTGTGCGCGGCAAACTGGTGCTGCTCGTGGGCTGACTGACCCCGGCCTTTGCGATCCGCCCTCAGTGTCGACACCACTACTAAGCAGGTGACTTTGCGTCAACTGCCGCTGCTGAACAAGCGCAGGTCACGGACCTGTTCAGAGGGGCGGTGCCGGACGTTTCGAAGACTTTTTGCCCCAACTGAATTTTTAGCTACAGCTAAAGGTGGCATCCTCGTAGAGAGGCAACACGTGGACCTCCGAGTCCTTTGAGGGCATCGAGCCCCTGGGGCAGATCCCCCAGCGTCGAGCCAAGGCAATCCTGGACGGCAGCCGCACGCGGGCCGCCGGGGCCACCGACTACCTCGTCGCCTCGGACACCACCGCCCGCGAGATCCGCGCCCTCACCGGCAAGCAGGGCGTGGACGTGGCCGTCGAGTGCGTCGGCCGGGCGAGCACGATCCGCACCGCCTGGGACTCCACACGGCGCGGTGGCCGCACCACCGTCGTCGGCATCGGGGGCAAGGACCAGGACACCTTCAACGCCCTGGAGATCTTCCACTGGGGCCGGACCCTCTCCGGCTGCGTCTACGGCAACTCCGATCCGGCCCGGGATCTGCCGGTGCTGGCCGAGCACATCCGGGCGGGCCGCCTCGACCTGGGCGCGCTGGTGACGGAGCGCATCGCCCTGGACGGCATCCCGGCCGCCTTCGACGACATGCTGGCCGGCAAGGGAGGACGGGCCCTGGTGGTCTTCTAGGGCCCGTCGGGGCACTGGCCCCGGCCCGCCGAGCACCTCGGCCTCCCGCGAGGCCGGGGCCCCGAGTCATGCCCGCGCCCCTGTGGACGCACGGCCCCGCGCCCTGTGCAGGTAAAACTCACGGCGCTCAACCCGTTGACGTACATACCGTCCGGTCAGTACGTTCCCCGGAACCCGGGCCACCGTTTCACCGTTCCCTCTGATTCGTCCTGTTCCGTCTGTTCCGTCCCCGCACCCATCGGAGCGTGCACCGCATGGACACCGCACCTTCCGCCCAGCCGCTCACCTCCACCACTCCCGCGGCCCCCAACCGCCGCCGGGTCGCCACGGCAGCCGCCCTGGCCTCGGCCGTCGAGTGGTACGACTACTTCGTCTTCGGCATCGCCGCGGCCCTGGTCCTCGGCGATCTGTACTTCCCGGCCGGGAGCCCCACCGCCGGGGTCCTGGCGTCCTTCGCCACCTTCGCCGTCGGCTTCCTCGCCCGTCCGCTCGGCGGCATCGTCGCCGGTCAGCTCGGCGACAAGCGCGGCCGCAAACCCATGCTGGTGCTCGCGCTCACCCTGATGGGCGTGGCCACCATCGGCATCGGCCTGCTCCCGACGTACGAGACGATCGGGGTCGCCGCCCCGATCCTGCTCGTCCTGCTCCGCATCGTGCAGGGCGTCGCCGTCGGCGCGCAGTGGGGCGGCGCGATGCTGCTGGCCACCGAGTACGCCCCCGAGGGCAAGCGCGGCGTCTACGGCAGCGTCGTCCAGCTCGGCGTCCCCATCGGCGTGGTGACCGCCAACAGCGTGTTCCTGCTGGCCGGCGCCTTCACCTCGGACAGCGCGTTCGCCTCCTGGGGCTGGCGCGTGCCCTTCCTGGTCGGGCTGCTCGTGCTCGCCCTCGCCTGGTACATCCACACCCGGGTGGAGGAGACCCCGGAATTCCGGGAGGCCGAGCGGGCGCTGGCCGAGAAGGAGAAGGGCGAGAAGAACTCACCCCTGCGCACCATCCTGCGCGGTCACCTCGGCACCGTGCTGCTGGCCGGCGGCTCCTTCGCGGTGAACACCGCGACGTTCTACATCATCATCACCGGCGTCCTGGACTACACGACCCGTGAACTGGGCATGGACAAGGGCGCTGTCCTCACCGTCTCCCTGTGCGTCAGCCTCACCCAGCTGGTGCTGATCCCCGCCTCCGCCGCCCTGTCCGACCGGCTCGGCCGGATCAGGATCTACGCGATCGGCGCGGTCGGCATCGCGCTGTGGGCCGTGCCGATGTTCCTGCTGATCGACACCGGGTCGCTGCTGTGGCTCGCGGTCAGCACGTTCGTCGCGAGCTGCTTCCTCAGCATCATGTACGGCCCCCAGGCGGCGCTGTTCGCCGAGCTGTTCACCCCGGAGATGCGCTACACCGGAGCCTCCCTCGGCTACCAGATCGCCGCTGTCGCCGGCGGCGGGCTGGCACCGTTCGTCATGGTGCTGCTGCTGGAGGCGACGGGCACCTCGATGGCCGTCTCCGGCTACATCATCGGGCTGTCGCTGATCGCCCTGGTCTCCATCAAGGTCCTCGCGGACCGGGCCCGCTCACACTGAGCCGGGCGTCCGGCCGGGCCGCGGTTCCCCTGCCTCCGTCTGCTCCGGAGCCGGGACCGCGGCCGTCCGGGCCGTCGCCCCCGACCGGGCCCGGGACCGCGACACCGCCACACCCGCCAGGCACAGGGCGCCGCCCACCAGCGTGAGCGGTCCCGGCACCTCGCCGAGCGCCAGCAGACAAGGAGGAGGGGGAGCTGCTCCAGACGAGCCTCGACCACGCCCACTTCGGCCCGTACCGGGGAGACGAGCGGGTGCTTCGAGCAGTCGGGCTCCGGTAGCTCTGGACGCCGAAGGCGTGGAACGGCGCCGACCGTTTCACCGAGCCGTTGTGTCCTCCTCGTCCTGTCTCAACCCTCCTTCACGTCACCGTCAACGCCCGGGCGTGCAGTAGGGGCACGCCACTTCCCGTGGGTAACCGAGGTGCTGGCCCGGCAGCTCAGGCCACGCGTCTGGGACAGGGCGCCTCCTGCCTGTTCTTGCTGTGTGGGGTGCGTTGTCGCGAGCCGCTGCCCCAGGGGGCCGAGTAGCCCGCGTGGGCGGCTTTCACGCCGAGTCCGATGGCCAGGTGTGTTCGGCACCGACATGCTCGTTCTGAATCCCGGTGAGGCGCCCGTACGGATGCGGGAGTACCACCGTCACCGGCAGGACAAGGCCCTGGCCGAACTCGGCGATGAAACCTCCGCGCAGGCGATCAACGGCCGGCCCTCCCTCGACGAGTTCAGCCGTCTGCCCGAAGAACTCTGCGACGCGGACACCGTCGCCGTGATCTTCGACGAGACCGAAGGCCTGTGCTACTACGCGGACTTCGGCCAC
>NZ_JBEYRK010000047.1:0-49610 GCF_040704065.1 Streptomyces sp. NPDC047869 | reverse complement strand
CCTGGTTGAACTGCTCGTTCGACATGATCTGCAGGCCCGGACGGGCCAGCTCGGCGCGCATCAGCAGCGCCATCACGCCACCGATCAGGAAGAACGCGAACGAGGTGACCAGATAGAGCGTGCCGATCGTCTTGTGGTCGGTGGTCGTCAGCCACTTGACCACGACGTTTCCAGGCTGCTTGCGCCTGACCGGCAGCTCGTTCTCGTACGAGTCCTCAGCTGCCGCGGCACCCTGGGGTTCGTTGAGGATGCTCACAGGTTGTTCGTCTCCCGGTTCTTCTCGTGGCTCGTCTGCGCGATGCCGGCGGGAATGTAACCGGTCTGCCCCTTCTTGGCGAGGTCCTTGAGGTGCTGCTGGTATCGCTCGGGGGAGACGACCTTCACGTTGAACAGCATCCGGGAGTGGTCGACGCCGCAGAGCTCCGCGCACTTGCCGAGGAAGGTGCCCTCCTTGTTGGGGGTCACCTCGAAGGCGTTGGTGTGGCCCGGGATGACGTCCTGCTTCATCAGGAACGGCACCACCCAGAAGGAGTGGATGACGTCACGCGAGGTCAGGACGAAGCGAACCTTCTGGCCCTTGGGGAGCCAGAGGGTCGGCCCGGGGTTGCCCGTCTGCGGGTTCCGGGTGCCCGGGGTACCGACGTCGTAGACACCGCCGGCGTTGGCCGGGAAGGCGTCCTTGTACCGGTCCGGAATGGCGGACAGGTTCGGGTCGGTCTTGGCGTTGCCGGACGAGCCGGGAACGCTCTCGATGTAGTTGAAGCCCCAGCTCCACTGGAAGCCGACCACGTTGACCGTGACGTCGGGCTTCTTGGAGAGACTCAGGAGCTTCGTCTCGTCCCGGGCCGTGAAGTAGAACAGCACCGAGATGATGATGATCGGGACCACCGTGTACAGGGCCTCGATCGGCATGTTGTACCGGGTCTGCGGAGGAACCTCGACCTTGGTGCGGCTGCGCCGGTGGAACATGGCGCTCCACAGGATCAGGCCCCACACCAGCACGCCGACGGCGAGCGCAGCCGCCCAGGACCCCTGCCACAGGGAGAGGATCCGCGGAGCCTCTTCCGTGGTCGGGGTGGGCATACCAAGGCGGGGGAAGTCTTCCCAGTTGTACGAGCAACCGGTGGCTGTCGCCAGGACCAGGCCCGCGGTCAGTGCCTGCAGCAGCTTCCGCCGCATCGGGCGCCGCGGCGAGCGGTCGGAGCCGTTGGGACTCACGTAGCGCCTTCCCGAGAGTCTCGCCCGCGCTGTACGGCTGCGGCCTTCTCGCTGGTCGGTCGCCGCCCTGCGTCGGGCAGGGGTTTGGATGTTTATGCGGACCAAACCCTAGCCGACGCTCTCCGAGGGTTCGCGGGGAGGGTGCCATACGCGCTGCGGGTCACTCGAAAGCGCCCGGCAGCCCGGGCGGTTTCGGTGCGTTTGCGGCTGCTGGGCACGCGTCGTGGCTGGTCGCGCCGTTCCTCGCGCCCCTTGGGTCACTCGACCTGGCGAAGTCTTACCGTTGCCGTGTGGCTTACTTCGACGCGGCGTCCGCCGCTCCCCTCCATCCCGTCGCCCGGCAGGCTTTGTTGGCCTCGCTCGATGACGGGTGGGCCGATCCCGCCCGGCTCTACCGGGAGGGGCGCAAGGCCCGGATGCTGCTCGACGCGGCCCGGGAGGCGGTGGCCGAGGCCCTGGGGTGCCGGGCGGACGAGGTGGTGTTCGGCTCCTCCGGGACGTGGGCCGTACACACGGGTGCCGCCGGGGCGTTGGCCGGGCGGCGGCGCGTGGGGCGCCACCTGATCGTGTCAGCCGTCGAACACTCCTCGGTCCTCCATTCGGCTGAAGCGTTCGAGGCGGAGGGCGGTTCGGTCCACCGGGTGGCCGTGAACCGGGCCGGGGCGGTGGATGCGTCGGCCTACGCCGCCGCGCTCCGGCCGGACACCGCGCTGGCGTGTCTGCAGTCGGCCAATCACGAGGTCGGGACCGTGCAGCCGGTGGCGGAGGTGGCCGAGGCGTGCCGGGCGGCCGGGGTGCCGTTGCTGGTGGACGCGGCGCAGTCGCTGGCATGGGGGCCGGTCGAGGGCGACTGGTCGCTGCTGGCGGGCAGCGCGCACAAGTGGGGCGGCCCCTCGGGCGTCGGAGTGCTGGCCGTGCGCAAGGGGGTGCGGTTCGCGCCCCAAGGGCCGGTGGACGAGCGGGAATCGGGGCGGGCGCCCGGGTTCGAGAACCTGCCGGCGATCGTGGCGGCAGCCGCCTCCCTGCGGGCGGTGCGGGCCGAGGCGGCTCAGGAGGCGCTGCGGCTGCGGGAGCTGACGGAGCGGATCCGGGCCCGGGTGCCGCGGCTGGTGCCGGATGTGGAGGTGGTGGGCGATCCGGAGCGGCGGCTGCCCGGGGTCGTCACCTTCTCCTGTCTCTATGTCGACGGGGAGGCCCTGCTGCACGAGTTGGACCGGGAGGGCTTCTCGGTGTCGTCCGGGTCCTCCTGCACCAGCGGCACGCTGACGCCCAGCCATGTGCTGAGGGCGATGGGCGTGCTGAGCGAGGGGAACGTGCGGGTGTCGCTGCCGGCGGGGACGCCGGAGGACGACGTTGAGCGGTTCCTGGAGGTGCTGCCCGGGGTGGTGGCGGGCGTCCGGGAGAAGCTGGGCGCGCCTGCGGCCGCACCCGTGACGGCCGTACGGGCAAAGGAGCTGCTCGTCGACTCCCTCGGCATGCGCTGCCCGATCCCGGTCATCGAGCTGGCCAGGGCCTTCGCGGACGTGCCGGTGGGCGGGACGGTCCGGGTCCTGTCGGACGACGAGGCGGCCCGCCTGGACATTCCGGCGTGGTGCGAGATGCGGGGCCAGGAGTACCTGGGCGAGGAGCCCGCGGAGCGTGGCTCGGCCTATCTGGTCCGCCGGGTGAGCTGACGAGGGGGCGGGCAGGGCCCGCCCCCTCGTTCCGGTGAGCGCTCAGCTCAGGTGGGCGCGTACCTCTTCGGCCGCGTCGTGCCCGTACGCCTTGGTGAACCGGTCCATGAAGTGGCCCCGGCGCAGCTGGTACTCCTGGGTGCCGACCGTCTCGATGACGAGGGTGGCCAGCATGCAGCCGACCTGGGCCGCGCGCTCCAGGGAGACACCCCAGGCCAGACCGGAGAGGAAGCCGGCCCGGAAGGCGTCGCCGACGCCCGTGGGGTCGGCCTTGCGCTCCTCCTCCGCGCAGCCGACCTCGATCGGGTCCTCGCCGGAGCGTTCGACGCGGACGCCGCGCGAGCCGAGGGTGGTGATCCGGTGGCCGACCTTGGCCAGGATCTCCGCGTCCGACCAGCCGGTCTTGGTCTCGATCAGGCCCTTCTCGTACTCGTTGGAGAACAGGTACGTCGCGCCGTCCAGCAGTATCCGGATCTCCTCGCCCTCCATGCGGGCGATCTGCTGGGAGAAGTCGGCGGCGAAGGGGATGTTCCGGGAGCGGCACTCCTCCGTGTGGCGGAGCATGGCCTCCGGGTCGTCGGCGCCGATCAGGACCAGGTCGAGGCCGCCGACGCGGTCGGCGACGGTCTTGAGCTCGATGAGGCGGGCCTCGCTCATCGCGCCGGTGTAGAAGGAGCCGATCTGGTTGTGGTCGGCGTCGGTGGTGCACACGAAGCGGGCGGTGTGCAGGGTCTCGGAGATCCGGACCGATTCGGTGTCCACGCCGTGGCGGTCCAGCCAGGCCCGGTACTCGTCGAAGTCGAAGCCGGCGGCACCGGCGAGGATCGGCTTCGTGCCGAGCTGACCCATGCCGAAGGCGATGTTGGCGCCGACGCCGCCCCGGCGGACGTCCAGGTTGTCGACCAGGAAGGAGAGCGAGACCGTGTGCAGCTGGTCCGCGACGAACTGGTCGGCGAAACGGCCGGGGAAGGTCATGAGGTGGTCGGTGGCGATGGAGCCGGTGACTGCGATGCGCACGGCGTGGACTCTCCTGTGGAGTTAAGAGGGGGCGCGCGAGAGCGCTCGTCGGAAGAGGCTGACAGTTCACGCTACCCGGTTGGCACGGGACGCTGAAGCAGGCAAAACTACCTGATAGTAGGTCTTTCTTCATCGCTCCCCCATGCATACGGTGCCGCCATGACGAACCTCAAGGTCCACACGTCCGCTCCGGCCGATCTCGAAGGCGATCTCGCCTCGCTGCGCGGGGACTGCGCCCGGATGGCCCCGCACTGGGCGCCGCCGCGGCGCGCCGGCTCCCGTCCGGTGCCGCCGTCTCTGATCCACGGGGTGACGGTGCCGGCGCGGTCCGCGCGGCTGCTGGACGCGATGTCGGACTACGGCGACTGAGCCGGGGCGCGCGGGCGGGAACCGTGCGCTCCCCTGGCGCGTCCCATCGGCGTTCCCCCTGCCGGGAACGCGGGACACGAGCCAGCGAGGAGCGATGCGGTGAACACCGAGCGACCCGAGAACCCCGAGGATCCGAGGGACTCCGCCGAGCCGGAGGTCTCCGGCGGCGGGACGGCCGGGGCCGCCTGGGCGGCGGACGGCGCGGTCGGTGAGGCCCGCGCGGCGGCGGGCGGGGATGCCGGTGACACCCGTGCGAGGGCCGGCGGGGATGCCGGTGACATCGGCCCGGCGGCCGGCGGGGACGGCGGGGCGAACGCCGGTGAAGCCCGTACGAAGGGCGGCGAGGACGCCGGTGCCATCGGCCCGGCGGCCGACGGGGACGGCGGTGACTGGGCCCGGCGGAGCCGCTCGCGGGTGGTGATCGTCTCGGTCGCCGCGGCCGTTCTGCTGGTGGGTGGCGGGGGCGCGTACCTCGCCGCCGCCGGTGGCGGTGCCGGTCACCGCGCGGACGCGGGCGCGTCCGGTGGGGGCGCGACTCCCTCGCCGCTCCGGCTGGACGGGTGGACGCGGGGCGGTACGGAGGGCATCGCGCCCGGGGAGCCGGATCCCTACGGCGCGACCTATGTGGCGGTGGGCGAGCTGCCGGACGGCCCGGGCTCGGCACCGGTGTACGTACCCGGGGGCGAGGTCGGCAAGGAGCGGGTGGCCCGGCTGGCCGAGGCGCTCGGTGTCGACGGGGCGCCGGTGGCCGAGGGGCCCGGCTGGCGGGTCGGCGGAAAGGACGGATCCGGGCCGGTCCTGCGGGTGAACCGGGCCGCGCCGGGCGACTGGACCTTCAGCCGGTACTCGCCCGGCACCGACGACTGCCGGAAGGTGACCGTCTGCGCGCACGACCCGGCCGCTCCGGCCGCCGACCCGGTGAGCGTGGCCGACGCCGAGAAGGCGGCGGCGCCGGTGCTGAAGGCGCTCGGCCAGGACGACGCCAGGATCGACGCGAGCCGGGTCATGGGCGCGCAGCGGGTGGTAGACGCCGACCCGGTGGTGGGCGGTCTGCCCACCTACGGCCTGACGACCGGCCTGACCGTGGACTCGACGGGCGAACTGGCCGGCGGCCACGGGCAGCTCGCGACGCCGGTCAAGGGCGACACGTACCCGGTGCTGAGCGCGGCCAGGACGCTTGAGCTGATGAACAAGGGCCCGAAGAGCACGCACCGCATGGGGATCGGCGGCTGCGCCAGTCCGGTGCCGCTGAAGGACCGTGACGAGCGGCCGTGCGGCGGATCGACGTCGGTGCCGAAGGCGTCGGACCCGGTGAAGGTGGAGCAGGCGGTGTTCGGACTGGCCGCCCGCTCGTCCGGCGGCCGTCAGGTGCTGGTGCCGTCGTGGCTGTTCGAGGTCCGGGGCTCGACGCCGGGCGGCGGCTTCACGGTGGCGTACCCGGCCGTCGACCCGAAGTACCTGGTGGAGCGGTCCCCGGCCATCGACCCGGGCGCGCTGACCGCGCCGGGCGGGCCGGTGCCCTCGAAGCCGACCGCGACGACCAGGACGGTGAAGGCGGACGGTTACAGCGCCGACGGCCGTGAGCTGAGTGTGAGCTTCACGGGCGGGGTGTGCTCGGAGTACCGGGCGGCGGCGAAGGAGAGCGCGGGCCGGGTGACGGTGACGGTGACGGAGAGGTCGCGCAAGGGCGAGATGTGCGTCGCCATGGGCAAGCTGTACGCGAAGACCGTGCGCCTCGACGCACCGCTCGACGGCCGCCAGGTGGTCGGCAGCGACGGCCGGCGGCTCCCCGAG
Source organism: Streptomyces sp. NPDC047869 (assembly GCF_040704065.1). NCBI lineage: Bacteria > Bacillati > Actinomycetota > Actinomycetes > Kitasatosporales > Streptomycetaceae > Streptomyces > Streptomyces sp. NPDC047869. The sequence goes on along the minus strand of NZ_JBEYRK010000047.1, from coordinate 43,539 downwards.
GTGAAGCGGGCGGAGCCGCGGCCGCGGACCGACGCCCGCTAGGGCTACCCACGAAGCGGCGGCCCCCAGGAGAGGGGGCCGCCGCTTCGTCCGTCAGGCCGTGGCCGTGGCCGGTTCAGCTGAAGGAGTCGCCGCAGGCGCAGGAGCCCGTCGCGTTCGGGTTGTCGATCGTGAAGCCCTGCTTCTCGATCGTGTCCACGAAGTCGACGGTGGCGCCACCGAGGTACGGAGCGCTCATGCGGTCGGTGACGACCTTGACCCCGCCGAAGTCCTTCACCACGTCGCCGTCGAGCGAGCGCTCGTCGAAGAAGAGCTGGTAGCGCAGGCCGGAGCAGCCGCCGGGCTGGACGGCGACACGCAGAGCGAGGTCGTCGCGGCCTTCCTGGTCGAGCAGGGCCTTGACCTTCGACGCGGCGGCGTCGGTCAGGATGATGCCGTCGGTGACGGTGGTGGTCTCGTCCGATACGGACATCTACATCTCTCCCGGGTTGTACGGAGACTGCTTGCCGACGAGTGCAACCGGCGCTTCCGCGGATTCATTCCGGGCCGGGCATTCGCGTGGTCGCGTTTTTGGTTGTCTCTTCATGCTCGCACACGCGCGTGGACACGGACAGCGGCCCGTGGAGCGACCCGGGCGGGATTCACGTCACATGGACACTATGGCCGTCGTCAAAGTGACGTGAAGCGGCTATGATAGATAGCGTCAGTTAGACGAAAAGTAGAAAGGGTGCGTGTCGTGACCACCGCCCAGATCCCGGAGCTCGACGTACAGCCGTCTCCGCTCGCCCTGCTGCTGCTCGGCCGCGAGGCCGACCCCAAGAGCGAGCGGGGTGTCGAGTGCCCCGGCGACCTGCCCTCGCCGTCCGACCCCGACCTGGTGGCGCGCGCCCGTGCGGCCAAGGAGAAGCTCGGCAGCAAGGTCTTCGTGCTCGGCCACCACTACCAGCGCGACGAGGTCATCCAGTTCGCGGACGTCACGGGCGACTCCTTCAAGCTGGCCCGGGACGCGGCCGCGCGCCCGGAGGCCGAGTACATCGTCTTCTGCGGTGTGCACTTCATGGCCGAGTCGGCGGACATCCTGACGTCCGACGGCCAGAAGGTGGTCCTGCCCGATCTGGCGGCCGGCTGTTCCATGGCCGACATGGCCACCGCCGAGCAGGTCGCCGAGTGCTGGGACGTGCTGACCGAGGCGGGCGTGGCCGGGCAGGTGGTACCCGTCTCGTACATGAACTCCTCGGCGGACATCAAGGCGTTCACCGGCAGGCACGGCGGCACCATCTGCACCTCGTCCAACGCGAAGCGGGCCCTGGACTGGGCCTTCGAGCAGGGCGAGAAGGTCCTTTTCCTGCCCGACCAGCACCTGGGCCGCAACACCGCGGTGCGGGACATGGGCATGTCCCTGGACGACTGCGTGGTCTACAACCCGCACAAGCCCAACGGCGGGCTGACCGCCGAGGAGCTGCGCGCCGCGAAGATGATCCTGTGGCGCGGTCACTGCTCGGTGCACGGCCGCTTCAGCCTGGACTCGGTGAACGACGTGCGCGAGCGCATCCCGGGCGTGAACGTCCTGGTCCACCCCGAGTGCCGGCACGAGGTCGTGGCCGCGGCGGACCACGTCGGCTCAACGGAGTACATCATCAAGGCCCTGGAGGCCGCGCCCGCCGGCTCCAAGTGGGCCATCGGCACCGAGCTGAACCTGGTCCGTCGCCTGGCGAACCGTTTCGCTCCCGAGGGCAAGGAGATCGTCTTCCTCGACCGGACGGTCTGCTTCTGCTCGACCATGAACCGCATCGACCTGCCCCACCTCGTCTGGGCGCTGGAGTCCCTGGCCGAGGGCAACCTGGTCAACCGGATCGAGGTCGACAAGGAGACCGAGGCGTTCGCCAAGCTCGCCCTGGAGCGGATGCTGGCGCTGCCGTAACGGTTCACCGGCACACGGCAGGGCCCGGTCCACGCAATCCGTGGACCGGGCCCTGTCTTTCGCTCAGACGCCCGCGGTCTCCAGCACCTCGGGCTCGGGCTCCCGCCCGGCCGCCTTCTTCTTCGCGCGCCGCTCCTTGCGGAGCTCCAGCATCGCGTAGAGCGTCGGGACCAGGAGGAGGGTCAGCAGCGTCGAGCTGATCAGGCCGCCGATGACGACCACCGCAAGCGGCTGGGCGATGAAGCCGCCCTCGCCGGTGACGCCCAGGGCCATCGGGAGCAGGGCGAAGATGGTCGCCAGCGCCGTCATGAGGATCGGGCGCAGCCGGTGCCGGCCACCCTCGATCACGGCCTCCACGACGCCGTGGCCCTGCCTGCGGTACTGGTTGATCAGGTCGATCAGCACGATCGCGTTGGTCACCACGATGCCGATCAGCATCAGCATGCCGATCATGGCCGGGACGCCCATCGGGGTGCCCGTGACGACCAGCAGGCCGATCGCGCCCGTGGCCGCGAACGGGACGGACACCAGCAGGATCAGCGGCTGGACCAGCGAGCGGAACGTCGCCACCAGCAGCATGAAGACGATCGCGATCGCCGCCAGCATGGCCAGACCCAGGTTCTTGAACGCGTCGTCCTGGTCGGAGGAGACACCGCCGATCTCGGCCCGCGCGCCCGCCGGGAGCTTCAGGTCCTTGATCCGCGACTGGAGCTGGGTGCTGACCGCGCCGGTGTTGTCACCGGTCGGCCGGGCCGTGACGGTCGCGGCGCGCTGCCCGTCGATGCGGGTCATCGACACCGGGCCGTCCACCACCTTGACGGTGGCGATGTCACCGAGCTTCACCGGGCCGAGGCGCAGCGCCTTGAGCTGGGCGAGGGTGGTGGCGGGCTTGGCCGACTTCACGACGACGTCGCGCTCGGTGTCGTCGAGGATCGCCTTCGCGGCCGTCGTGCCGCGCACGGCCTGCGTGACCGCGGCGCCCAGCTTCTGGTCGTCGAACCCGGCCGCGGCCGCCTCGGAGTTGGCCTTGACCGAGATCCGCGGCACGCTCTGGGCCAGGTCGCTGGTGACGTCGGTGACGTCGTCCAGGCCGGCCATGGTCGAGCGGACCCGCTCGGCGGCCTCGCGCAGCGCCCCGGCGTCGGAGGCCTTCACCACGACGCTGAGGTCCTGGCTGCCGAAGCCGTCACCGGCGGAGACCGTGGTCGTACCGATGCCGTCGAGCTTCTTCAGGCCGTCCTCGAGGTGCTTCCGCACGTCGTCGTAGGACGCCGAGTCCTTCAGCATGACCTGGTACGACGCCTGGTTGGTGTCGGTGCCGCCGCCGAAGGCCGCCATGAACCCGGAGGAGCCGACGGTGACCTGGTAGTCCTTGACGCCCTCGGTGGAGGCGAGCAGCTTCTCCACCTTCTTCGCCTGCGCGTCCGTGGCCGCGAGGCTGGTGCCGGGCCTGAGCTTCTGCTTGACCGTGAGGACCTCCTGCTCGCCCTGGTCGAAGAAGTTCGTCTTCAGCAGTCCGGACATGCCGAACGTGACGACCAGGACGGCCACCGCGATCAGCACGCTGGTGAGCCGGCGGCGGGTGGCGAAGCGCAGGACGGGGACGTAGAAGCGCTGGAGGCGGCTCTTCGCCTCCTTCTCCTCGGCCAGCCGGCGCGCCTCGACGGCGTCCTCGGGGGTGCCCTTGGGCGCCCGCAGGAACCAGTACGACAGGACCGGCACGACCGTCAGCGACACCAGCAGGGAGGCGAGCAGGGCCGCCGTCACGGTGATGCTGAACGAGCCGAAGAGGGCGCCCACCATGCCGCCGACCAGGCCGATCGGCAGGAACACGGCGACCGTGGTGAGGGTCGAGGAGGTGACCGCGCCGGCCACCTCGCGCACCGCTTCGAGAATGGCCTCGCGGCGCTCCTCGCCGTAGCCGAGGTGCCGCTTGATGTTCTCCAGGACCACGATCGAGTCGTCGACGACCCGGCCGATGGCGATGGTCAGCGCGCCGAGGGTGAGCATGTTCAGCGACAGGCCGCGGGTCCACAGCACGATGAGCGCGAGGACCACCGACAGCGGGATGGACACCGCCGTGACCAGCGTCGAGCGGATCGAGGCCAGGAACACCAGGATGATCAGGACCGCGAAGAGCAGACCGAGCGCGCCCTCCGTCGTCAGGCCCTTGATGGACTTGGACACGGCCGGGCCCTGGTCGCTGACGACCGTGAGTTCGGCACCCGAGCCGAGGTCGGCCCGCAGGCCGGGCAGCTTGTCCTGGACCGCGTCGGAGATGGAGACCGCGCTGCCGTCGTGGTCCATGGTGACGTTGACGGCGAGGCTGGGCCGGCCGTCGGTGCGGGTGATGGAGTCCGCCGGGGCCGGCCGCTGCTTCACCGTGGCCACGGAACCGAGGCGCACGGGCTCGTCCACGCCCTCGCCGGTGACCCTGAGGTCCTGGATCTGCTTCAGCGAGGTGAAGCCGCCGCCGACCTGGACGGTGCGGTTGGCGCCGTCCTCGTCGAAGGAGCCGGCCGGCACGGTCGCGCCGCCCGCCTGCAGGGCCTGGCCGAGGGCGGCGGAGGTGAGCCCCGCCTTCGCCAGCTTCGCGTCGTCCGGGGTGACGGCGACCTGCAGGTCCCGTGCGCCGGTGATCTGGACGCGGCCGACGCCGTCGATGTCCTTCAGGGCCGGTACGACGGTGGTGTCGAGCTGGTCGGCGAGGGCCTGCTGGTCCTTGTCGGAGGTGACGGCGAGGACCACGGTCGGCATGTCGTCCGTGGAGCCGGAGACGACCTGCGGGTCGACGTCGTCCGGAAGCTGGTTGCGGGCCCGGTTGACGGCCTGCTGGACGTCGGAGACGAGCCGCTTGGTGTCGTTGCCGTAGTCGAAGGACGCCATGATCACGGCGTTGCCCTCGCTCGCGGTGGAGGTCACTCCGGTGACGCCGTCGACGCCCTGGAGGTTGTTCTCGATGGGCTCGACGACCTGCTTCTCGACGACGTCGGGCGAGGCCCCCTGGTACGGCGCGACGACCGACACCATGGGCAGTTCGATGGTGGGCAGCAGTTGCTGCTTGATCTGCGGTATCGCGATCAGCCCGAAGACGAGCGCGATGAGGGACATCAGGCCGATCAGGGCCCGTTGCGCGAGGCTGAATCTCGACAGCCAGGACATGGGTCAGGGGTCTCTCTTCTGTGAGCGGCAGAAGCTGCTGCGGGGCGCGGTGAGCGCCCACCCCACCACCTTGGGCCATGCCGGACGCCGGTTTCGTAGCCCCCAGGTACATTCCCTTATCCGGTGCCTACTCCGCGCGCAGTACACGCGGGTGGAGATCAGTCCATCCTCGGACGTACCAGGCCCGACTCGTACGCGATGACGACGAGCTGCGCCCGGTCCCGCGCGCCCAGCTTGGCCATGGCCCGGTTGACGTGCGTCTTCACGGTCAGCGGGCTGACCTCGAGGCGCTCGGCGATCTCGTCGTTGGAATGGCCGGCCGCGACCTGCACGAGGACCTCGCGCTCCCGGCCGGTGAGGGCGCCGAGCCGCTCGGAGCGGGCCGGGTCGAGGCCCTCGTCGTCGCCCTGGGCGAGGAAGCGGGCGATCAGGCCCTTGGTGGCGGCCGGGGAGAGCAGCGCCTCGCCGCCGGCGGCGACCCGGATCGCGTTCAGCAGTTCCTCGGGTTCGCTGCCCTTGCCGAGGAAGCCGGAGGCGCCGGCGCGCAGCGACCGCACCACGTAGTCGTCGACCTCGAAGGTGGTCAGTATGACCACGTGGACCTGGGCGAGGGCGGGGTCGGCGCTGATCAGGCGGGTGGCGGTGAGGCCGTCGGTGCCGGGCATGCGGATGTCCATGAGGACGACGTCGGGGCCCCGCTCCTTGGCCAGCCGCACCGCCTCGTCGCCGTCGGAGGCCTCGCCCACCACTTCCATGTCGGGCTCGGAGTCGACCAGCACCCGGAACGCGCTGCGCAGCAGCGCCTGGTCGTCGGCGAGCAGGACACGGATCGTCATGCGGTCTCCCCCGGAGCCGTCGTACGGGTCGTGACCGGCAGGATCGCATGGACGCGGAAGCCGCCGCCGTAGCGGGGCCCGGTCCGCAGGGTGCCGCCGACGGCGGTGACCCGCTCCCGCATGCCGAGCAGCCCGTGCCCGCCGCCGTCCCCGGGCGCACCGCCCGCGCCCGCGCCGTCGTCGACCACGGTGACCTCGATGTTCCCGCCGACGCGAACGACGCTGACCTCGGCCCTGGCCTCGGTGCCCGCGTGCTTGCGGACGTTGGTCAGGGCCTCCTGGATGCACCGGTAGGCCGCCAGGTCCACGGCGGCGGGGAGTTCGGTGCCGTGGTCGGTGCGGGCCACCTCGACCGGGAGTCCGGCGCTGCGGAAGGTGCCGGCGAGTTCGTCGAGGCGGCTGAGGCCCGGGGCGGGCTCGGTGGGCGCCTCCGGGTCACCGGACTGGCGCAGCAGGCCGACGGTGGCGCGCAGTTCGTCGAGCGCGCTGCGGCTGGCCTCGCGGACGTGGGCGAGCGCCTCCTTGGCCTGGTCGGGCCGCCGGTCCATGACGTGCGCGGCGACGCCGGCCTGCACGTTGACCAGCGCGATGTGGTGGGCGACGACGTCGTGCAGATCACGGGCGATGCGCAGCCGCTCCTCGGCGACGCGGCGGCGGGCCTCCTCCTCACGGGTCCGCTCGGCGCGTTCGGCGCGCTCCCGGATGGCCTGCACGACGGCGCGCCGGCTGCGCACCGCGTCCCCGGCGGTGGCGCCGATGCCGGTCCAGGCGAGCAGGCCCAGGTTCTCCTGGGCGTACCAGGGCAGGGGGCCGGCGAGCATCGCGGCGGCGGTCAGCACGGTCATGGTGAGCAGGCCGACGCGCCAGGTGGTGGTGCGGTCGGTGGTCGCGGCGACGGTGTACAGGGCGACCACGGCGGCCATCGCGACCGGGGCGCGCGGGTCTCCGGTGAGGCACTCGATCAGGGAGCAGGTGCCGGTGACGGCGAGGACGCCCTTCGGGAAGCGGCGGCGCAGGACCAGCGCGGCGGCGGCGAGCACCATCAGGACGAGGCCGAGCGGGTCGGGGGTGGGGACGCCCCAGGTGACACCGTTCGCGCCGTGCGGCACCGCGAAGGAGCCGGCGACCATGCACGCCAGTACGCCAGCCGCGATGGCCGCGTCCAGGGCGAGAGGGTGGGCCTTGAGGCTGCACCGGGCGCGTTCGAGAGTGCTCACCCGCTGAACAGTACGGGGCCGGGCAGGGGGCCGGAACACGGCGAGGCGCGGGTCACCCGCCGCCGGCCGTCGACCGGTGTTCGCGGCGCGTACGCCGGGGCCTTCCGCTGCCGCGGGCTTTTCGCTGCCCCGGGGCTGAACCCGCGCACGGGCCGGCCGGAGGCGGGCTCAGCCCGGGATCAGGCCCTCGTCGCCGAGCAGTTCCCGGACCTCCTCCAGCGTCGCGTCCGGGGACGGGAGGATCAGGTCCGAGGGCTCCAGAGCGTCGTCCGGGAGCGAGGTGCCGAGGCGGCGGACGGCGTCCAGCAGGGTCGAGAGCGTGCGGCGGAAGCCCGCCCCGTCGCCGCCCTCCATCTCCGCGAGCAGTTCGTCGTCCAGCTTGTTCAGCTCGGTGAAGTGGGCGTCGTCCAGCTTCACCTGCCTCTCCCCCATGATCCGTACGATCACGTCGGCCTCCTCGGCTCGGGGTCCCGGCGCCGGACTACTGCTTGTCGAAGCGCGGGGTGTCCTGCGGCTGCTGCTGGGACTGTGCCTGGCCGGTGCCGCCCTCGATGGCCTGCTGCGGGGAGCCACCGGCCAGCTCGGCCTTCATGCGCTGCAGTTCCAGCTCTACATCCGTACCACCCGAGAGCCGGTCCAGCTCGGCCTGGATGTCGTCCTTGGCCATGCCGGAGGGGTCGTCGAGGGCGCCCGAGGCGAGCAGTTCGTCGATGGCGCCGGCCCGGGCCTGGAGCTGGGCGGTCTTGTCCTCGGCGCGCTGGATGGCGAGGCCGACGTCACCCATCTCCTCGGAGATGCCGGAGAAGGCCTCCCCGATGCGGGTCTGGGCCTGGGCGGCGGTGTAGGTGGCCTTGATGGTCTCCTTCTTCGTCCGGAAGGCGTCCACCTTGGCCTGCAGCCGCTGGGCCGCGAGAGTGAGCTTCTCCTCCTCGCCCTGGAGGGTGGAGTGCTGCGTCTCGAGGTCGGTGACCTGCTGCTGGAGGGCGGCGCGGCGGGACAGCGCCTCGCGGGCCAGGTCCTCACGGCCCAGCGCGAGCGCCTTGCGGCCCTGGTCCTCCAGCTTGGTGGACTGCTGCTGCAACTGGTTGAGCTGGAGTTCCAGGCGCTTGCGGGACGTCGCCACGTCGGCGACCCCGCGGCGCACCTTCTGGAGCAGCTCGAGCTGCTTCTGGTACGAGTAATCGAGGGTCTCGCGAGGGTCCTCGGCCCGGTCAAGGGCCTTGTTCGCCTTCGCGCGGAAGATCATCCCCATACGCTTCATGACACCGCTCATGGGCTTCGCGCGCCCCCTTCTGACGGACTCCGGCTCACCGATCCAGCGACAGAACCCACAGTACGGGCCCTGACTCCATTACCGCACTGTTCGGGGACCGATGCGCTCATCCCCAAGGACGACTGCGGGCTCCACCACTCCGGCGTGAGGAGTAGGTGATCCCCGGGGCGGGCCGCTCGGGCCCTTCCGGTGGCCTCCCTGTGCGACGTCCGCGACGTCCCCTCTGTCCCCCTACAGACGTCCGGTGTTGCCGGATCGTTCCCGGCCGGGCTGGGGTCCATGCCGGTGCAGCCCGTACCCTTGGGTTTTGTGTTCCGTAGCCGTGCCAAGGAAGAGAAGGCGTCCGCCGACAAGGCGGCCGTGAACTTCTCCAAGCAGCCCCGTGACCCGCAGGCCCCCAAGGGCAGGCCCACTCCCAAGCGCAGTGAGGCCCAGTCCCAGCGCCGCAGCGTCGCCAGTACGCCGACGACCCGCAAGGACGCCGCCAAGCGTCAGCGCGAGGAGCGCCGTCAGGCGCTGGACCGGCAGCGCCAGGCGCTGGCCGGCGGCGACGAGCGCTACCTGCCGGCCCGCGACAAGGGCCCGGTCCGCAGGTTCGCGCGCGACTGGGTGGACTCGCGGTTCAACATGGCGGAGTTCTTCCTGCCCTTCGCCGTGGTGATCCTGGTGCTGAGCGTGGTGCGGGTGCCGTCGATCCAGGCGCTGGCGCTGTGGCTGTGGGCCGTGGTGATCGTGCTGATCGTGGTGGACGCGGTGATCAGCGGCCTCCGGCTGAAGAAGCGGCTGGCCGAGCGCTTCCCCGACCAGAACCGCCGGGGCGCGGTCGCCTACGGTCTGATGCGCTCGCTGCAGATGCGCCGGCTCCGGCTGCCCAAGCCGCAGGTCAAGCGCGGAGAGCGGCCCTGAGCGCAGACGCTTTCACCGGGGGTGCGGCCGATGCCTGGCTGAACAAGCTGGGCGGGCTGCGTGATGTCGTACGACAGGAGCTGGTCGCCCGGCAGCTCGACGAGCAGATAGCCGGGCGGTTCCCGGTCGGGCAGCGGCTGCGGGTGCTCGACGTGGGGATGGGCCAGGGCACGCAGGCCCTGCGGCTGGCCCGGCTCGGTCACCAGGTGACCGGTGTCGAGCAGGACGCGACGATGATCGCGACCGCGCGCCGGGCCCTTGCCGGTGAGCCCGAGGGCATCCGCGAGCGGGTCCGGCTGGTGCAGGGCGACGGCCGGGACACCGGGGTGCACTTCCTGCCCGGCAGCTTCGACGTCGTGCTGTGCCACGGCGTACTGATGTACGTGGAGGAGCCCGACCCGCTGGTGGCCGGCCTGGCCCGGATGCTCGCCCCCGGCGGGCTGCTGTCCCTCCTGGTGCGCAACGGCGACGCGCTCGCCATGCGGCCGGGGCTGTCCGGCGACTGGGCGGGCACGGTGGCCGCCTTCGGCGCCACCTCCTACCGCAACCGCCTAGGCCTCGACGTACGGGCCGACCGGCTGTCGGCCCTCACCGCCACCCTGGCCGGCATCGCCGCCCCGCTGCACGCCTGGTACGGCGTACGCGTCTTCACCGACACGGCGGCGGACGACGCGGAGATCCCGGACGACCTGCGGACCCTGCTGGCGGCCGAGGAGCGGGCCGGCCGCACGGACCCCTATCGCTCGGTCGCGGCGCTGCTGCATCTGTGCGGGGTGCGCGGCTAGGGCCGTACGGCGCGGTACACGGCCGTCAGGCACCGGCGGTGTGCGGGTCCGTTCGGGCGTATCGGGCGGGCCCGGGGCGTTCCCCGTGGAAACACTCGGGGCATGGACGGTTCCCTTGCCCGTGCCCGCCGGTGGGGCGTACGTGTCCCCGCGCTGGGCTGTGCCGTGCTGCTCGTGGCCGGCTGCACGGCGTCGGCGAAGCCGGTGGAGCGGCCCGGCGCGTCCGACCGGGCGGCGCTCCCGCTGGCGCTGGACGACGTGCAGGGCCGGTACCTGAAGGTGATCAGGGAGGTCCTGCCGTCGGTCGTGCAGATCCGGGCGAGCCGTGATCTGGGCTCCGGGGTGGTGTACGACGGCCAGGGACACATCGTCACCAACGCGCACGTGGTCGGGTCCGAGAGGACCTTCCGGGTGACCACGGCCAACAGCGAGGAGCCGCTCACCGCGAGCCTGGTGTACTCGTACCCCGAGCAGGACCTCGCGGTGATCAAGCTGGACCGGGTGCCGGCCGGGCTGCGGGCGGCGGTGTTCGGGGACTCCGGGACCGTACAGGTCGGCCATATGGTGCTGGCCATGGGATCGCCGCTCGGACTGTCGTCCAGCGTGACGCAGGGTATCGTCTCGGCGACCGGCCGGACCGTCAGCGAGGGCGGCGCGGACGGGGGCCCGGGCGCCACCATCGCGAACATGGTGCAGACGTCGGCCGCCATCAACCCGGGCAACAGCGGCGGGGCGCTGGTGAACCTCGACGGGCAGGTCATCGGTATTCCGACGCTCGCCGCTTCCGATCCCGGCCTCGGGGGCGGCGCGGCCCCCGGCATCGGCTTCGCCATCCCGGCGTCGATGGTGCGGAAGGTCGCCGACCAGATCGTCAGGCACGGCAAGGTCGTCGACTCGGGGCGGGCCGCGCTCGGCGTCACCGTGCGCAGCGTCGTGGACGACGGCTACCGGCCCGCCGGGGTCGCGGTGGTGACCGCCGTCGGCGGCGGCGCGGCCGAGCGGGCGGGACTGCGGCCCGGCGATGTGATCACCAGGGTGGACCGCACACCGGTCAGCTCCGCCACCGCGCTCTCCGAGGCGCTGGCGACCCGGCGGCCGGGGCAGCGGATCCCGGTCACCTTCCAGCGCGACGGTGCGGCGAAGACGGTGGAGGTGACACTGGGTGAGCAGTGAGCAGTGAGCAGTGAGCAGTGAGCGGGGCGGGGTGGCAGTGAGGAGGGTGGTGGCGAACCCCTCCTCACACCCCGGCCGGATTACGACGCCTCGGCGTGCAGGCTCATCGGGCCGTAGATCTCGCTGGTCTCCTCGAACAGCCGCACCTGGTCGGCGCCGCCCTCCTCCAGCGCCTTCCAGTGCTCACCGATCCAGGACTCCGCGTCCCCCTGGGTCGTGAACTCCTCCGGCTGCACCGCGGGCTGGACCTCCGTCCCGTCGGCCTTCTCGAACCGCCACGTCCATGCCGTCATATGGGCCTCCTCTGATCCAACTCTGCCCCGGAAGACTAGCCGGAAGCGCAAGACCTGCTGGGACGGGTGAAAATCGGTCCGTGGAAGTCACTCTGCTCGGCACCGGTACCCCAGCGGGACTGCCCCGCCCCGACTGTCCCTGCGCCGTCTGCGCGACCGCGCTGGGCCCCGAGGCGCGGGCGGCCACCGCGCTGCTCGTGGACGGGGCCCTGCTGCTCGATCTGACGCCGGGCGCGGCGTTCGCGGCCGCGCGGTCCGGGCATTCGCTGGGCGGGGTACGGCAGGTGCTGCTGTCGCATCCGCACGACGGGCCGGCGATGGAGGTGCCCGCCGGGGTGCCGCAGCCCGGCCGGGTGCCGGACGGGCGGGAGTTGGCGCTGCTGACGGGGCATCGGGTGCGGGCGGTGGCGATGGACGCGGGCGGCACCGGGTACGCGGTGACCGGTCCGGACGGGCAGCGGCTGCTGTACCTGCCGCCGGGCGGGGCGCCGGCCGGACTGGAGGAGGCGACGGCGGAGTCGTACCAGATGGTCCTCGCCGACGTCGTGGGACGCCCGGACGCGCTGGCCCGGCTGCGGGCGGTGGGTTCCGTGGACCCGACGACGGACGTCGTCGCCGTGCACCTCGACCACGACGTGCCGCAGGGCGCGGAGCTGCGGCGGCGACTCGCGGCGGCGGGAGCGCGGGCGGTCCCGGACGGTACGACGCTGATGGTCGGGGCGTACGAGGACGTGCCGGACGTGCCGCGCCGGACGCTGGTGCTCGGCGGGGCGCGCTCGGGCAAGTCGGTGGAGGCCGAACGGCGTCTGGAGGCGTTCCCGGACGTGCTGTACGTGGCCACGGGCGGGACGCGCGGCGGGGACACCGAGTGGGCGGCGCGGGTGGCCGCGCACCGGGAGCGGCGGCCGGGGTCGTGGCGTACGACGGAGACGACGGACCTGGTGCCGCTGCTGGCCGAGGACGGGCCGCCGGTGCTGATCGACTGTCTGTCGCTGTGGCTGACGGACGTCATGGACTCCGTGGGGGCGTGGGACGACGCGGAATGGGCGGGTGGCGGGGAGAAGGCGCTGCGCGCGCGGGTGCGGGAGTTGACGGAGGCGGTGCGGGGCGCTCGGCGGACCGTGGTCGCGGTGTCCAACGAGGTGGGGTCGGGGATCGTGCCGGCGACTGCCTCCGGGCGGCGGTACCGGGATGAGCTGGGGCGGCTGAACGCGGGGTTCGCGGGTGAGTGCGAGCAGGTCCTGCTGGTCGTGGCGGGCCAGGCTCTGGTGCTGCGGGGCTGAGTGGATGCCCGGTGCCGTGCCGGACCGCGCGGGTACGCGGCTACGGCGTGATCTTGCGGGCCACGAGGCGGTAGGCGTTGGAGAAGGGGGTGTGACGGGTCAGGGGGGCCAGGGCGTGGTCCAGGGCCCAGGCCAGGTCGGTCAGGGGGGCCGCCGCGGCTCGCAGGAGGGGGTGGGTGCGGGACACGGCCAGGGTGAGGGCCGCCGACAGGTCGTAGGGGGCGTGGGGGGCGCTGCGGTCGGTGACGAGGATCGCGCAGCCCTGCCGTTCCAGCTCCGCGCGGAGGTTGGCCAGGGGCAGCAGGTGCAGGTGGCGGGGCTGGCCGTAGGACCACCACCACCTGCCGAGGAGCGGGGCGAACGCGCAGCGCGGGTCGGGGACTTCGACCACGAGGTGGCCGCCGGGGCGCAGGACGGTGAGGGCGGCGCGGAGTTCGGCGCGCGGCTCCGGGGCGTGCTGCAGGTGGTGGAACATGCTGACCACGTCGTAGCGGGCGCGCAGGCGGGCCGCCGTGCCGGGGGTGCTCAGGTAGCCGCGGTGGGCCTCCTCGACGCGGCCGTCCAGCAGGGCCTGTTCGACGCGGGCGGTCGGGTCCAGGCCGTCGAAGCTGGTGTACGGGAAGAACTCCTTCGCCGCCTCGGGGAAGTGGGCGTGTCCCGTGCCCACGTCCAGCCAGCTCTCCGGGTCGGGCAGCGCCGACAGCGCGTGGGCGGCGGCGCGGTGGCGGCGGCGGACCGTGCGGGCGGAGCGGAGCCGCTCGGCGAACTCCTCCAGCTCTCTCTCGTAGGAGTCCCGGTGGTAGAAGGCGAAGCCCTCCGCCGTGAGCCGGGGGTTCTGGAAGACGTGGGCGCAGTCGCCGCACTCGTCGAGGACGTGACTGCCCGGCCGGTGCCGCAGCGGGTCGGAGGCGCGCACCCGGGTCCGCAGGTGCCGGGAACCGCACCAGGGGCAGTCCCCGCGGCGCGGTTCCAGGAAGGGGTCGTAGGGCTCGGTGACCTGCGTGGTGGAGAGCGAGGGCTGCATGGACGGCTCCCAGGGCGACATTCCGCGGCAAACCGGAACGTATGGGATACCGATCCCAGGTGCAAAGACGCCGTCACCGTGTGGTGGCGATGTGGCGCCGGAGCCTTCGTCCGCTGCCGGTACTGTTCGGCGAATGAGCAGCCTTGAACTGGACGACTTCACCGATCTGATCGAGCGCCCGGACGGGGGCGTTCGCCGTGACGCCGAGGCCCGGCGCGAGCGCCAGATCGTGCCGCCCGGGTCGCTCGGGCGGCTGGACGAGCTGGGCGAGTGGCTGTCCGCCGCGCAGGGCGCCGTACCCGTACGGCCGGTCGAACGGCCGCGCGTGGTGCTCTTCGCCGGTGATCACGGTGTCGCGGAGCTCGGTGTCTCCGCACGCCCGGCGGGCGGCGCCGAGCGGCTGGTGCGGGCGGTGCTCGAGGGCGGCAGCCCGGTGGCGGTGCTCGCGCGCCGGCTGGACGTCCCGGTGCGTGTGGTGGACATGGCGCTGGACTGCCCGCCCGAGGCCTTCCCGGAGGACGTCGTGCGGCACCGGGTGCGACGCGGCAGCGGCCGTATCGACATCGAGGACGCGCTCACCGCGGACGAGGCCGAGGCGGCGTTCCGGGCCGGCGTGGCGGTCGCCGACGAGGAGGCCGACTCGGGAACGGACCTGGTGGTGCTCGGCGACGTGAGCGTGGGCGGGACCACGGCCGCCGCGGTGCTGGTCGCGGCGCTGTGCGGGACCGACGCCTCCGTGGTGACCGGGCGGGGCGGGCTGCCGATCGACGACCTGGCGTGGATGCGCAAGTGCGCGGCGATCCGGGACGCGCTGCGGCGGGCGCGGCCGGTCCTCGGGGACCAGTTGCAGCTGCTCGCCACCGTGGGCGGCGCCGACCTGGCCGCGATGACCGGGTTCCTGCTGCAGAGCGCCGTGCGCAAGCTGCCGGTGATCCTGGACGGCGTGGTGGCCGCCGCGTGCGCGCTGGTCGCCCAGCGGGTCGCGTTCCGGGCCCCGGACTGGTGGCTGGCCGGGCACGACAGCGGGGAGCCGGGGCAGGCCAAGGCGCTGGACCGGATGGCACTGGAACCGCTGCTGGAGCAGGGCGTGAAGGTCGGCGAGGGAGTGGGGGCGCTGCTGGCGCTGCCGCTGGTCCGGGCCGCCGCCGCGCTGGCCGCGGAGCTGCCGGAGAAGGCGGAGCCGGAGACGGACGAGAAGGCGGGGCCGGAGACGGAGTAGCCGGTCGTGGTCGGCTGCACGGTTCGCGGCAAGGGCGCACATATGATCCTCTCTCATGGGAGATGCCCGAAATGCCGTGGAGCAGCAGGCCGAACCGGGGCGGCGGTCCGGCGGTGCCTCCCGCCGGGCCGCCGCCTTCGCCGTCTGGTACCTGCGGGCCGTCGCCTTCGTCAACTTCCTGAGCGCGGTGTGGGTTTCGCTGGGGCAGGACGTGCGCCGGCACAACCAGGAGAACTTCTTCACGCCGTATCTGCTCACCGCCGGCTTCGCCTCGGGCGTGTTCACCACGTTCCTGGCGATCACCATGCGGCGGCGCAAGCGGGCCGCCTGGATCCTGAACCTGGTGCTGAGCGGGTCGTTCCTCGCCCTGTTCGCCTTCGCCATGGCGTTCCCGGAGATCCGGCAGTACACGCAGAACTGGGTCTCACTGGCGCTCACGGCCGTCTTCACCGGGGCGCTGCTGGCCGGCCGGCGGGAGTTCTACGCCAAGGGTGACCGGTCGAACCCGCGGCTGGCCGCGACCGTGGCGGTGGGCGGCGGTCTGCTCGCCTCGCTGCTGGCCGGAGTGCTGGTCACCGTCACCAACCAGGCGCCGGACGCGGCCCGTTCGACGTTCCTGGAGCGCTGGCACTACGGCACGCTGCGGCTGATCTCGGTGGCCGCTGACGAGAGCCGCTTCCCCGGGATCGACCCGCCCAACTGGGCCAACGTGGCCGTCAACGTGCTCAGTACGGTGCTCGTCCTGGCCGTGTTCTACGCCGCCTTCCGCTCCCGGCGCGCCGTGGACCCGCTCACCGAGGACGACGAGAAGCGGCTGCGGGCGCTGCTGGAGCGGCACGGGGAGCGGGACTCGCTCGGCTACTTCGCGCTGCGCCGGGAGAAGAGCGTGGTCTGGTCGCCGACCGGGAAGGCGGCCGTGGCCTATCGCGTCGTCGGCGGGGTGAGCCTCGCCTCCGGAGATCCGCTCGGCGACCCGGAGGCGTGGCCCGGTGCCATCGCGCCGTGGCTGACCGAGGCGCGGGCGCACGGGTGGATCCCGGCCGTGATGGGGGCGAGCGAGGAGGCGGGGACGGTCTACGCCCGGCACGGCCTGGACGCGCTGGAACTCGGTGACGAGGCGATCGTGGAGGTCGCCGAGTTCACCCTCGACGGGCGGGCGATGCGGACCGTCCGGCAGGCGTACAACCGGGTGCGGCGGGCCGGGTACCGGGTGCGGATCCGGCGGCACGAGGACATCCCGGCGGCGGAGACGGCGTACCTCGTGGAGCGCGCCGACGACTGGCGGGACGGGGCCACCGAGCGCGGCTTCAGCATGGCGCTGGGGCGGCTCGCGGACCCCGAGGACGGCCGGTGCGTGATGCTGGAGTGCACGGATGCCGAGGGCAGGCTGCGGGCGCTGCTCTCCTTCGTGCCCTGGGGGCCGCACGGGCTGTCCCTCGACCTCATGCGGCGGGACCGGGACTCCGACAACGGGCTGATGGAGTTCATGGTCATCGAGCTGCTGCGGCGGTCCCGGGAGATCGGGATCACCCAGGTCTCACTGAACTTCGCGATGTTCCGCTCGGTCTTCGAACGTGGCGCGCGCCTCGGTGCCGGTCCGGTGCTGAGGCTGTGGCGGTCGCTGCTCAGCTTCTTCTCCCGCTGGTGGCAGATCGAGTCGCTCTACCGCGCCAACGCCAAGTACCGGCCCATCTGGGAACCGCGGTTCCTGCTCTTCGAGAAGAGCGCGGACCTGCTGCGCATCGGCCTCGCGTCGGCGCGGGCGGAGGGGTTTCTGGAAGCGCCGGGGCTGCCGAAATGGCTGCATCGCAGGCATCTGGAGACGCACAGATGAGGAACGCCTGATGGAGAGGCTCGCCCGCTGGGCGCACGCCGAGTGGGGGCCCTTGTACGTCGCCGTGCGCGACCCCTTGCGCGAACGGCGGCTGCGGGCGGCGCCGATGGCGGCCGGGGCGGTGGGCCTGACCACGCTGCTGCAGTACGCGCAGAACCAGCCGTGGGGGTACCGGCTCGTGCAGGACGCGGGCGCGGTGCGGGCGGAGGACCCGCTGTGGCAGGCGCTGTTACGCACACCGCTGTCGCTGTTCGTGCCGGCGCTGGACCTGCCCGTGTGGGGGGCGCTCGCGCAGATCCTGTTCGTGTTCGGGATCGCCGAGATCTGTCTGGGCCGGTGGCGCACGCTGGCGGTCGCGTACGTCGCCACGCTCGCCGGGACGCTGTACGCGCGGATCGGCATCGCCCTCGGCCCGCACGCCCCGTTCGGTCTGCCCGCCTCCGATGCACGGGTGGTGGACACCGGCCCCTCGGCGGCCGTGGTCGGCCTCGCCGTGTACGTGGCCTGGCGCTACGGCGCCCATGTCACGGTGGGCGCGGTGACCACGGCGATGGTGGTGGAGGTGCTGCTGAAGGAGAACCTGGCCGGCAAGGAGCACCTGGCCGCCCTGATGGGCGTCGGCACCCTCTGTCTGTCCGCGGCCCTGCGCCACCGCCGCACCCACCGCACCCTCGCCGTCGCGCCTCCCGAGCCCAGCACCACCCCACCCGCTGTCCGCCCCTGAGCACCGCGTCGATCCCGGCCCGGCGGCGACGAACACCGGGCCGTGTCCCGCCCTCGCGCGGAGCGCTCAGTGGGGCCCCGGCAGGCGGGTCGGGCGGGGGTCGGGTTTGCCGCCGATCCAGTCCTGGACTGCGCGGCGGGGGCCGGACCAGCGGCGGTCGTGGCGGTACGCGCGCAGGGCGGCCTTGGCGCGGGCGCGGGGGCGGCGGCCGTAGAAGCGGCGGGCCCACAGGGAGCCGGGGCGGGCCAGCCGGATCGCGCCGACGAGCGCGACCAGCGGCACGACCGCGCCGAAGACCGCGAGGCGGGCCTTGCCCTTGCTCAGGGCGATCAGCGCGAAGAGGAAGTTCACGGCGATGGTGCTGATGACGCTGCCCCGGTCCTGCAGTTCCTGTTCCGACAGGTCGTTGACGCCGAACGGCACGAAGCCGGCCAGCAGCAGGCCCACCAGGGCGGCGGTGACGACGACCGCCTCGACGCTCTTGCGGCCCTCCGCGGTCCAGTAGACGTCGTCGAGGTGCAGGATCAGCGCGAACTCGTCCAGGACGAGGCCCGCGCCCATTCCGAAGGCCACGGCCGCGACGGCCCCGCCGACGCCGTTGCGGCCGCTGGCGACCGCGCCGAACCCGCCGACGACGGTGAGCACCACTCCCGGGACCACGTGGTGGATGTGCAGCCCGCCCGCCTTGACGTTCCCGAACGGGCCCTTGCCGGCCCGGATCAGCCGGGTGATGACCCGGGTGACGACGAAGGTCAGCACGAAGGCGGCGAGGGCGAGCAGCAGCGGGAGCTTGCCCGGCTCCAGGATGTTCCGCTCCCACCAGTGCCCCATGTGCGCACATTACCCGGAATTGCCCCGGCCCTCAGTGCCGTTCGTCCGATCACCCGCCGGGAGCCGGGCCGGCGCCCGGTACCCTGCGCCGGTGTCCAGGACCCCCGCTCTCCACGGCCTCCGCTTCGCCTTCGGCACGCTCACCGTGCTGCCCGTCCGGGTGCACCGCTGGGACCGGGAGGCCGCCCGCGGGGGCATGCTGAACGCCCCCGTGGCCGGACTGGCCGTCGGCGTCTGCGCGGCCGGGCTCGGACTGCTGCTGCTCCTGCTGGGCGCCGGCCCGCTGCTCGCCGCCGTGGCCTCGGTGGCCGTACCGGCCGCGCTGACCCGTGGACTGCACCTCGACGGGCTCGCCGACACCGCCGACGGACTGGGCAGCGGCAAGCCGGCCGAGGACGCGCTGCGGATCATGAAGCGGTCGGACATCGGGCCGTTCGGTGTCATCACCCTCCTGCTCGTCCTGCTGGCCCAGGTCGCCGCGCTGGCTCAGCTCTACGGCGACTCCTGGACCCGGGGCGCCACCGCCGCGCTGACCTCGGCGATCGCGGCCAGGCTGGTACTCACCCTGGCGGCGCGCACCGGGGTGCCCGCCGCCCGGCCGGAGGGGCTGGGCGCGGCGGTCGCCGGGGTGGTTCCGGTGCCGGGCGCGCTGGCCGTGGCGGCCGCCGTCACGGTCGTCTCGGCCGCGTGGGGCGCGGCCCTCGGGCCGTACGGGGCCCTGCGCGCCGCGGCCGCCGTGGTGCTCTCCCTGGCCGCCGCCGAACTCCTGCTGCGCCACTGCGTCCGGCGCCTCGGCGGAGTCACCGGCGACGTGTTCGGCGCGCTCGCGGAGACGGCCGCGACGAGCGCCCTCGTGGTGCTGTCCCTCGGTCGCTAGTCTCTTCGCCCGTACACGGACGGACAGGATCGATCGGGGGATCATCCGTGCTCACCATGCGCCGCGCCCTGGCCTGGTTCATCGACTTCGCGCTGGTGCTGACGGCTGCCTGGCTGCTGGCCGCGCTCACCTTCCACCGGATCACCGCGCTCGTCACCGACGTGCCGGAGCTGGCCACGCGCGGCGGCTTCGACCTGCTGACCTCGCGCGGTGACGTCCTCGACGCCGCCGAGACGGTCGGCCTCTCGCTGTGGAACGAGGCGGTGCTGGACGTCGAGGAGGCCTTCGGGGCGCTCGTGCTCGCCGCCTTCCTCTACCAGTGGGCCTGTCTCGCGCTGCTCGGCCGCACCCTCGGCAAGGGCCTGCTCGGCCTGCGGGTCACCCCGCGCCTGTCCCGCCGGGCGCTGCGCCGGGCCGCCGTCACCACCGCCGCCGACGTCGCCGTGTACGCCCTGGCCTGCGTGCCGCTGATCGAGGGTCAGCTCCTGCTGTCCGTGCTGGTGTGGGCGGCCGCCGTGACGCTCTTCCTGGTGAACGCGCTGCCGGTGCTCTCCCCCGGCCGCCGCTCCCTCGCCGACCGGCTGGCCGGCACGTCGGTCGCCGGGGTGGCCCTGCGTGCCGGGGATTGCGGGGATAGGGATTACCCGAAGGCATGGCCGAGGGATTACCCCAGGGCATGGCCCGGGGACCACCCACAGGGCTGAGGGAACGGGCGTACGCGCGTAGTCTCGTTGCGGGTGTTCGCCGACAGGGTGAAGGCCCCGGTTGCCACCTGCCTCCAGGCCTGGGCCTAGGGTCGGCTGTCGGGCCCGGTCGACCCACCCCTTTTCGGCCACAGCAACTTCACATCGGAAGCGAGATCTCACCACCGTGACTGCTCTGACTCTCAGCACCTCCGCGGCGCCCGGCCTGCGGGCCGACGCGATCGTGATCGGTGTCGCCAAGGGTGCCAAGGGGCCCGTCGTCGCGCCGGGCGCCGAGGCCGTGGACAAGGCTTACGACGGCAAGCTGGCCGGCGTCCTGGAGACCCTCGGTGCCTCCGGTGCCGAGGGCGAGCTGACGAAGCTGCCCGCCCCCGCCGGCTTCAAGTCGCCGCTCGTGGTGGCGGTGGGCCTGGGCGCGGAGCCCGAGAAGGACGCCGGATACGACGCGGAGGCCCTGCGCAAGGCCGCCGGCGTGGCCGCCCGGGCCCTGACCGGGGCCCGCAAGGCCGCGTTCGCGCTGCCCGTCGACGGTCCCGGTGCCATCGGCGCGATCGGCGAGGGCGTGCTGCTCGGCGCGTACGCCTTCGACACGTACAAGGAAAGCGCCAAGGACGCGCGGGCCAAGAACGGCAAGGCCCCGCTGGCGGAGGCCGTGGTGCTCGGCGGCAAGCCGCGCGACGCCGCCCACAAGGGCGCCGTGGCCCGTGCCGTCGCGGTCTGCGAGGAGCTGAACCGCGCCCGCGACCTGATCAACATGCCGCCGAACGACCTCACCCCGCAGGCGTTCGCCGGGGTCGCGCAGAGCGCGGCCAAGGAGCACGGCCTGAAGATCCAGGTGCTCGACGAGAAGGCCCTCGTCAAGGGCGGGTACGGCGGCATCCTGGGCGTCGGCGGCGGCTCGGCGGCCACCCCGCGCCTGGTCAAGCTGTCCTACTCGCACCCCAAGGCGGACAAGCACCTCGCCCTGGTCGGCAAGGGCATCACCTACGACTCGGGCGGCATCTCGCTGAAGCCGGCCGGCCACAACGAGACGATGAAGTGCGACATGAGCGGTGCCGCCGCCGTGTTCGCCGCGGTCGTCGCCGCCGCCCGGCTGGGCCTCAGGGTCAACGTCACCGGCTGGCTGGCGCTGGCCGAGAACATGCCCTCGGGTTCCGCCGTCCGCCCCGGCGACGTGCTGAACATGTACAGCGGCAAGACGGTCGAGGTGCTCAACACCGACGCCGAGGGCCGGCTGGTGCTCGCCGACGCGCTGTGGGCGGCCTCGCAGGAGGCGCCGGACGCGATCGTGGACGTCGCCACGCTGACCGGCGCGATGGTGCTGGCGCTGGGCAGCCGGACCTTCGGCATCATGGCCAACGACGACGCGTTCCGCTCCGCGCTGCACGAGGCGGCCGAGGAGGTCGGCGAGCCCGCGTGGCAGATGCCGCTGCCCGAGCACCTGCGCAAGGGCATGGACTCGTCCGTCGCCGACATCGCCAACATGGGTGAGCGCATGGGCGGCGGACTGGTCGCCGGCCTCTTCCTGCGCGAGTTCGTGGGCGAGGGGATCACCTGGGCGCACCTCGACATCGCGGGTCCCGCGTTCAACGAGGGCGGTCCGTTCGGCTACACCCCGAAGGGCGGCACCGGTTCCGCCGTCCGCACGCTGGTGCGGCTCGCCGAGCTGACTGCCGCGGGTGACCTGGGCTGATGAGCGCCCGGTAGCCCGGGCCGCCCCCTCGCGGGGCGGCCGCCGGAGCGTGGGGACCGATCGCCCGGTCCCCACGCCCGCGCCCCCGCTCGCCTTCGATTGCGGGGGTACGTGGGGTGTCTCACACTCAGGCCCCGCGTCTCGTCCGCCTCGAACAAGTGCAAAGATGGAGCCCGGCAGGACAGGGCCCCCACCGAAGGGCCGAAGCATCAAGCGGCCGGACACCAGCCGCCCGCCGGTCATCGGAGATCGGCGCAAGGCGCACATGCATGGAGGACGTGACGTGGCGAACGACGCCAGCACCGTTTTCGACCTAGTGATCCTCGGCGGTGGTAGCGGTGGTTACGCCGCGGCCCTGCGCGGGGCGCAGCTGGGCCTGGACGTCGCCCTGATCGAGAAGGACAAGGTCGGCGGCACCTGCCTGCACCGGGGTTGCATCCCCACCAAGGCCCTGCTGCACGCGGGCGAGGTCGCCGACCAGGCCCGCGAGAGCGCGCAGTTCGGCGTCAAGGCCACCTTCGAGGGCATCGACATCGCCGGGGTCCACAAGTACAAGGACGGTGTCATCTCCGGCCTGTACAAGGGCCTGCAGGGTCTCGTCGCCTCCCGCAAGGTGACGTACATCGAGGGTGAGGGCCGGCTGTCCTCCCCCACCTCCGTCGACGTGAACGGCCAGCGGATCCAGGGCCGCCACGTCCTGCTGGCGACCGGCTCCGTGCCGAAGTCGCTGCCGGGCCTGGAGATCGACGGCGACCGGATCATCTCCTCCGACCACGCCCTCGTCCTGGACCGCGTGCCGAAGTCCGCGATCATCCTGGGCGGCGGTGTCATCGGTGTCGAGTTCGCCTCGGCGTGGAAGTCCTTCGGCGCCGACGTCACGGTCGTCGAGGGCCTGAAGCACCTCGTCCCGGTCGAGGACGAGAACAGCTCGAAGCTGCTCGAGCGCGCCTTCCGCAAGCGCGGCATCAAGTTCAACCTGGGCACCTTCTTCCAGAAGGCCGAGTACACCCAGGACGGCGTGAAGATCACCCTCGCCGACGGCAAGGAGTTCGAGGCCGAGGTCCTGCTCGTCGCCGTCGGCCGCGGCCCGGTCTCCCAGGGCCTGGGCTACGAGGAGCAGGGCGTCGCCATGGACCGCGGCTACGTCCTGGTCGACGAGTACATGCGCACCAACGTTCCGACCATCTCCGCCGTCGGTGACCTGGTCCCGACGCTCCAGCTCGCGCACGTCGGCTTCGCCGAGGGCATCCTGGTGGCGGAGCGTCTGGCCGGTCTGAAGACCGTCCCGATCGACTACGACGGTGTCCCGCGGGTGACGTACTGCCACCCGGAGGTCGCCTCCGTCGGTATCACCGAGGCCAAGGCCAAGGAGATCTACGGCGCGGACAAGGTCGTCGCTCTGAAGTACAACCTGGCGGGCAACGGAAAGAGCAAGATCCTCAACACCGCGGGCGAGATCAAGCTCGTCCAGGTGAAGGACGGTGCCGTCGTCGGCGTCCACATGGTCGGCGACCGCATGGGTGAGCAGGTCGGCGAGGCCCAGCTGATCTACAACTGGGAGGCGCTGCCGGCCGAGGTCGCCCAGCTCATCCACGCCCACCCGACGCAGAACGAGGCCCTCGGCGAGGCGCACCTGGCGCTGGCCGGCAAGCCGCTGCACTCCCACGACTGAGCCTTCGGTCAACGGGCGCGACGACACAGACTTTCCGCAATTCGTTAGGAGCAACCGAAACCATGGCGGTTTCCGTAACCCTTCCGGCGCTCGGTGAGAGCGTCACCGAGGGCACTGTCACCCGCTGGCTGAAGGCCGAGGGCGAGCGCGTCGAGGCCGACGAGCCGCTGCTCGAGGTGTCGACCGACAAGGTCGACACCGAGATCCCCTCGCCCGCCGCCGGCGTGCTGGCCTCCATCAAGGTCGCCGAGGACGAGACCGTCGAGGTCGGCGCCGAACTGGCCGTCATCGACGACGGTTCCGGCGCCCCCGCCGCGGCTCCGGCCCCGGCCCCCGCCGAGGCCCCCGCCCCCGAGGCCCCCGCCGCTCCGGCGGCCGAGGCCCCGGCCCCCGCCCCGGCCCCCGAGGCCCCGGCCGCCCCCGCCGCTCCGGCCGGTGGCGCCGAGGGGACCGACGTGGTCCTGCCCGCGCTCGGTGAGTCCGTCACCGAGGGCACCGTCACCCGCTGGCTGAAGTCGGTCGGCGACTCCGTCGAGGCCGACGAGCCGCTGCTCGAGGTGTCCACGGACAAGGTCGACACCGAGATCCCGGCGCCCGCCTCCGGCGTGCTGCTCGAGATCGTGGTGAACGAGGACGAGACCGCCGAGGTCGGCGCCAAGCTCGCCGTCATCGGCGCCCCGGGTGCCGCCCCGGCCGCCGCTCCGGCTCCGGCCGCCCCGGCCCCGGCGCCCGCCGCCGCTGCCCCGGCTCCGGCCCCGGCCGCTCCCGCCGCCCCGGCTCCGGCCCCCGCCGCCCCGGCTCCGGCCGCCGCTGCTCCGGCCCCGGCCCAGCCCGCGGCTCCGGCCCCCGCGCCGGCCGCGCCGGCCCCGGCTCCGGTCACCCCGGCGACCGCGCCGACCGCGCCGACCGCCACCCAGGCGACCGACGAGGGCGCGTACGTGACCCCGCTGGTGCGCAAGCTCGCCGCCGAGAACGGTGTCGACCTGGCCGACGTCAAGGGCACCGGCGTCGGTGGCCGTATCCGCAAGCAGGACGTCCTCGCCGCCGCCGAGGCCGCGAAGGCCGCCTCCGCGCCGGCCCCCGCCGCCGCCCCGGCCGCCGCCAAGAAGGCCCCGGCGCTCGAGGTCTCCCCGCTGCGCGGCCAGACCGTCAAGATGACCCGCATCCGCAAGGTCATCGGCGACAACATGGTCAAGGCCCTGCACGAGCAGGCCCAGCTCTCCTCGGTCGTCGAGGTCGACGTCACCCGTCTGATGAAGCTGCGCGGCAAGGCGAAGGACTCCTTCGCCGCCCGTGAGGGCGTCAAGCTCTCCCCGATGCCGTTCTTCGTCAAGGCCGCCGCCCAGGCGCTGAAGGCCCACCCGGTCATCAACGCCCGGATCAGCGAGGCCGAGGGCACCATCACCTACTTCGACGCCGAGAACATCGGCATCGCGGTGGACTCGGAGAAGGGCCTGATGACCCCGGTCATCAAGGGCGCCGGCGACCTCAACATCGCGGGTATCGCCAAGGCCACGGCCGACCTGGCGGGCAAGGTCCGCGCCAACAAGATCACCCCGGACGAGCTGTCCGGCGCGACCTTCACCATCTCCAACACCGGTTCGCGCGGCGCGCTGTTCGACACGATCATCGTGCCGCCCAACCAGGTCGCGATCCTCGGCATCGGTGCCACGGTCAAGCGTCCGGCCGTCATCGAGACCGAGGAGGGCACGGTCATCGGCGTCCGCGACATGACCTACCTGACCCTCTCCTACGACCACCGTCTGGTGGACGGCGCCGACGCGGCCCGCTACCTGTCGGCGGTCAAGGCGATCCTGGAGGCGGGCGAGTTCGAGGTCGAGCTCGGCCTCTGACCTCCCTGATCAGGCAGTGCGGCACCCCGTCCGGAGCGTTCCGGGCGGGGTGTTCGCGTTTGTCGGGGTGCGCGCCGTGTAAGCCTCGTCTCACCTGCGTGAAAGCACCCCGCGCGCCCTCTCCGCGGCGCGAACCCGCCGTATTGTCTAAACGTCAGCCCCTGGGAGGAGCCCCCCATGACCGCGCCCGTCGTCCACTCGCTGCGCGAACAGATCCGCGAGCACATCGTGGAGGGAATCGTCAGCGGGCGCTGGCAGCCGGGCGAGCGCATCGTGGAGCGGCGGATCGCCACCGAGCTGGAGGTCAGCCAGACGCCGGTGCGGGAGGCCCTGCGCGAGCTGGAGTCCCTCCGCCTGATCGAGTCGGCCCCCAACAAGGGTGTGCGGGTCCGCAACCTCACCGCCGCCGACCTCGAGGAGAGCTACCCCGTCCGGGCCGGTCTGGAGGCCATCGCGGCGGAGCTGGCGGCCGACCGCCTCGCCGGGGACTGCTCGGCCCTGGAGCCGCACGTCCTGGCCCTGTACGAGGCCGACCGCGCGGCCGACGGCACGGCCCAGGTGCGCCACACGGTCGGCTTCCACCGGGAGCTGGTCCGCGCGGCGGACAACTCGGTGCTGCTGCACACCTGGGAGGGCCTGGGCATCGAGGTGTTCACGGCGCTGTCCATCCGCTGGCTGGGCACGGTCCAGCAGAGCTACGCGGAGGAGCACGAGGAGCTGGTGCAGGCGTTCAAGCGCCGTGATCCCCGGATCGCCGAGCTGGTGAAGGCTCACGTCCTGGGCTGCGCTCCGCGCGCCTGACGCAGTAGAGCGCACCCTCGCTCAATCGCCGTCCGACCTGCGAAAACCCCCTTCGATCACGACACTCGGTGCCCCCGCGCAAGGCACCGCGTGCCGACTTTCTCGATATCGAGAAGTTTTCCCCCTCCAACCTTTGATCGATCATCGATCACGGAGTTAGAGTCTCGGGCGGACCTCCACCGAGGCCCGCCTGCCCTGTCCTGCCAAAGACCAAGGGCAACCCCGAACCCTTAACGATGAGGGAACCCCCTTCGACTGAGGAAGGCGGCGACATGACCGACCCCAACGCCATCCAGCCGAGCGCGCTCGACCAGCTCCCGGACCGCGACCCGGAGGAGACCGCCGAATGGCAGGCCTCCCTGGACGCCGTGGCCAGGGAGGCCGGGCCGCACCGCGCCGCCTACCTGATGCGGCGCACGCTGGAGCGTGCCGAGGCGGGCGGCGTCGCGCTGCCGAAGCTCCTCGAGACGGACTACGTCAACACCATCCCCACCTCCGCCGAGCCGGGCCTGCCCGGTGACCCGGAGATGGAGGCCCGGATCACCGCCTGGAACCGCTGGAACGCGGCCGCCATGGTGACCCGCGGCGCGAAGCACGGCGTCGGCGGCCACATCGCCACCTTCGCCTCCGCGGCCTGGCTCTACGAGACCGGCTTCAACCACTTCTTCCGGGGCAAGGAGCAGGACGGCTCCGGCGACCAGCTCTACATCCAGGGCCACGCCTCCCCCGGCATCTACGCCCGCGCCTTCCTCGACGGCCGGCTGGACGAGTCGCACCTCGACAACTTCCGCCAGGAAGCCGGCGGCAACGGCCTGCCGTCGTACCCGCACCCGCGCCGGCTGCCCTGGCTGTGGGAGTTCCCGACGGTGTCGATGGGCCTCGGCCCGCTCTCCGCGATCTACCAGGCGCGCTTCAACCGGTACCTGACCAACCGCGGTATCAAGGACGTCTCCGCCTCCCACGTCTGGGCCTTCCTGGGCGACGGCGAGATGGACGAGCCCGAGTCGACGGCCGCGCTCGCGCTGGCCGCCCGTGAGGAACTGGACAACCTCACCTTCGTCATCAACTGCAACCTGCAGCGCCTCGACGGCCCGGTCCGCGCCAACTTCAAGATCGTGCAGGAGCTGGAGGCCCAGTTCCGCGGCGCCGGCTGGAACGTCGTCAAGACGCTGTGGGGCTCGGCCTGGGACGAGCTGTTCGCCCTCGACACCACGGGCGCGCTGGTACGCCGGCTGCGCCAGGTGCCGGACGCGCAGGTGCAGACGTACCAGACCCGCGACGCCGCCTACATCCGCCAGGACTTCTTCGGCGCCGACCCGGCGCTGGCGGAGATGGCCAAGCTGCTGAGCGACGACAAGATCCTCGAGTGCTTCCACCTGTCCCGCGGCGGTCACGAGGCCCGCAAGGTCTACGCCGCGTACAAGGCGGCCGTCGAGCACAAGGGCGCGCCGACCGTGATCCTGGCCCAGACGGTCAAGGGCCACACCCTCGGCAGCGGCTTCGCGTCGAAGAACGCCAACCACCAGATGAAGAAGCTCTCGGTGGACGAGTTCAAGACGATGCGCGACCTGCTCGGCCTGCCCATCAAGGACAGCGACTTCACCGACGGCGTGGTCCCCTACGGCCACCCGGGTGCCGACTCCCCCGAGGTCCGCTACCTCCGGGAGCGCCGCGCGGCCCTCGGCGGTCCGGCCCCGGCCCGCCGCGTCCACCCGCTGGCCCCGCTGCCCGCCCCCGCCGACAAGGCCTTCGCCGCCTTCGACAAGGGCTCCGGCTCCCAGAACGTCGCCACCACCATGGCGTTCGTCCGCCTGGTCAAGGACCTGGTCCGCGACAAGGAGACCGGTAGGCGCTGGGTGCCGATCGTCCCGGACGAGGCGCGCACCTTCGGCATGGAGAGCCTCTTCCCCTCCCTCGGCATCTACTCGCCGAAGGGCCAGACGTACGAGCCGGTCGACCGCGACCAGCTGATGTACTACAAGGAGGCCAAGAACGGCCAGATCCTCAACGAGGGGATCACCGAGGCCGGTTCGATGGCCGACTTCATCGCCGCGTCCAGCGCGTACGCGACGCACGGCGAGGCGATGATCCCGTTCTACATCTTCTACTCGATGTTCGGCTGGCAGCGCACCGCCGACCAGATGTGGCAGCTCGGCGACCAGCTCGGCCGCGGCTTCCTGGTCGGCGCCACGGCGGGCCGTACGACGCTGACCGGCGAGGGCCTTCAGCACGCCGACGGCCACTCCCCGGTGATCGCGGCCACCAACCCGGCCGCGCTCAGCTACGACCCGGCCTTCGCCTACGAGGTCGCGGTGATCGTCCGCGAGGGTCTGCGCCGGATGTACGGCGAGGCGAAGCCGGGCGAGGACCAGAACGTCTTCTATTACCTCACGGTCTACAACGAGCCGCTGCCGCAGCCGGCCAAGCCGGCCGCTCCCGGCATCGACGAGGGCATCGTCAAGGGCCTGTATCGCTTCAACACGGCGGAGTCCGCGGGCGTGACCGTCCCGGCCAACGCCCCGCGCATCCAGCTCCTCGGCTCGGGCACGGCGATCCACTGGGCCCTCGACGCGCAGAAGCTGCTGGCCGAGGAGTGGGGCGTGGCCGCCGACGTGTGGTCCGCGACCTCCTGGGGCGAGCTGCGCCGCGACGCGCTCGACGCCGACGCGGCCCTGCTGCGCGGCGAGGAGCGGGTGCCGTACGTCCGGCAGGCGCTGCAGGGCGCCGAGGGCCCGGTCCTGGCCGTCTCCGACTACATGCGCCAGGTCCCGGACCAGATCGCGCAGTGGGTGGAGCAGGACTGGTCCTCGCTGGGCGCGGACGGCTTCGGCCTCTCCGACACCCGTGAGGCGGCCCGCCGCCACTTCGGCGTCGACGCCCAGTCGATCGTCGTCGCCGCGCTCGCCCAGCTCGCCAAGCGCGGCGAGGTGCAGGCGACGGCGGTGAAGGAGGCCCGGGCGAAGTACGGCCTGTAGGCACCGGCATCTTTCGGAAGGGGTACGGCGACCGCCGTACCCCTTCCGCTGTCAGTGGCCCCCGGCATCATGAGGCCATGCGCGCCGCCCGCCTCATCAAGATGGTGCTCCTCCTCCAGTCCCGGCCCTCCATGACCGCCGCCGAGCTGGCGCGGGAGCTGGAGGTGTCGGAGCGGACGGTCACCCGGGACGCGCAGGCGCTGTCGGAGGCGGGCGTGCCGGTGTACGCGGACCGGGGGCGGGCCGGCGGGTACCGGCTGGTCGGCGGGTACCGGACGCGGCTGACGGGGCTGGCGCGCACCGAGGCCGAGGCGCTGTTCCTGAGCGGGGTGCCGGGCGCGCTGCGGGAGATGGGGCTGCAGGACGCCGCCTCCGCGGCCCGGCTGAAGGTGTCGGCCGCGCTGCTGCCCTCCCTGCGGGACGCCCCGGACAGCGCCGCCCGGCGGTTCCACCTGGACGCGCCCGCCTGGTTCCGGGAGCCGGAGACACCCGCGCCGCTGCCGGTGATCGCCGAGGCGGTGTGGGCCGACCGGCGGATCGGCACGGTGTACCGGCGCGGGGAGCGGCCGGTGGAGCGGGAGCTGGAGCCGTACGGGCTCGTGCTGAAGGCCGGTGTCTGGTACCTGTGCGCGCGGGTGGCCGGCGGCGGGGCCTTCCGGACGTACCGCATCGACCGGTTCGTCGCCGTCGACGCCCTGGACGAGCGCTTCGAGCGGGTGCCGGACTTCGATCTGGCGGCCTTCTGGTCCGAACAGGTCGAGCGGTTCGCCCGGTCGATCCTGCGCGCCGCGGTCGTCGTGCGGCTGTCCCCCGAGGGCGCGCGCAGGCTGCCGTACGCCGTGGACCCGGCGGCCGCGCGCGAGGCGCTGGCGGGCACGGGCGGGCCGGACGGCGAGGGGTGGGTGACGGTGACCGTGCCGGTGGAGTCGGAGGAGGTCGCCCACGAGCAGCTGACGGCGCTGGGTCCGGAGGCCGAGGTGCTGGCGCCGGCGGGTCTGCGGGAGCGGTTCGCGGCGGACGCGGCCCGGCTCGCCGCGCGCTACCGGCGTGCGGACGGCGGATAACGATCCGCCACACTCCACGTGCGCCCCACCGGTGGAGGCCCGATGCTGGTGCCGTGATGGACGAGACGGAGTTCTGGGAGCTGATCGACGCGGCCCGCGAGGCCGCCGAGGGCGATCCCGAGGAGCAGGCGGACCTGCTCGTGGAACGGCTGCTCCAGTTGGACCCGGAGCTGGTCCTGGACTTCGCCCGTCACTTCGAGGCCCGGTACAACCGGGCCTACCACTGGGACCTGTGGGGTGCCGCCTGGGTCCTGCTGGACGGGGCGAGCGACGACGCGTTCGACTACTTCCGGTGCTGGCTGATCGGCCAGGGCCGGGAGGTCTTCGAGGGCGCCCTGCACGACCCGGACTCCCTGGCCGACCTGCTGGAGGACTTCGACGAGGAGATCGACGGGGACGGCGAGGAGCTGGGCTACGCCGCGGACGAGGCGTACGAGCAGCTCACCGGCACCGTCGCCCCGGACCTCGGCATCGCCCCGGCGCCGGCCGAGCCGGAGGGCACCGCGATCGCCTTCGAGAACGAGCGGGTGCTCGCCGAGCGCTATCCCCGGCTGTGGGAGCGCTTCAAGGAGTAGCGGTGCCGGCGCGGGCGGCCCGGGGCCGACTCACGCGCCCGTGCGCCGGGCGGTGTCCGAGGGCTGCCAGGCGGCCGTGTCGGCCCTGGCGGGGTGGTGCGGGGGTGCGGCGTTGGCCTGGTCGAGCGCGGAGGCGGTGACGGCGGCCGGGCCGAGGACGACGGTCGCGACGGCGCAGACCACCGCCCAGGGC
Source organism: Streptomyces sp. NPDC047869 (assembly GCF_040704065.1). Lineage (NCBI taxonomy): Bacteria > Bacillati > Actinomycetota > Actinomycetes > Kitasatosporales > Streptomycetaceae > Streptomyces > Streptomyces sp. NPDC047869. Next base: position 12,651 of record NZ_JBEYRK010000047.1, on the reverse strand, counting down.
CCGCGCGACGCCCGCGCTCGTTCCGCCCGCTCCGCCCGCCCGGTGAACCGCCCGCGCCCGCCGCTCATGGCCCCGACTTCCCTCGTCCGGCGCCGTGCCCGGCGCCCCGTCCTGTGCCCTGCCCCGGCGGGTCCTGCCGCGCGGTGCGCGGCGCGTCGTCCCGCGCCGTGGCCCGACGGTAGGGCGTGCGGCTCGGAGCGGGCTGCGGGCCGGCTATGGCCTCGCTGTGGCCGCCCTGCCCTGGAGCCGGGCCGCCGTCTGCCTGATCTCCGGCAGCCGGGCGGTCAGGGCGGCGCCGGGGCAGGTGGTCATGAAGCCCTCGTTGTGGCCGGCCACGGCGGGCAGGGTGGTGGCGGCGCCCGCCTTGAAGCGGCTGTGCCCGTTGCTGGAGACCAGGTGGGCCCCGGCGCGCGGGTCGACGTCGGCGAGGCCGAGCTTCCAGGCGGCGAGGGCGGCGATCGCGTCGGTCATGGCCCGCGGCACGGGCACGCCGGCGGTGAAGGTGCCGAGGGCGGCGATGCCCGCGGTGCGGTGGTTGAAGCCCTGGGTGTGGGCGCCGGTGACCGGCCGGTCCACGCCTCCGGCGCGGCCCTCGTAGATGGTGCCGCAGCGGTCGACGAGGAAGTTGTAGCCGATGTCGTCCCAGCTCCGGCTGCCGGTCTGGCCGGCGTACAGGGCGCGGATGATGCGCGGCGCGTCGGCGCAGTCGTACCGGTTGGGCGAGTCGGTGTGGTGGACGAAGACGGCGACCACCTTGTCGTCGTAGCGCGGGGGCGGCTGGCTGCGCGGGGCGGCGGCCGGGTCCAGCCAGACGGAGCGGGACAGTATGCGCGGCCGGGCGGCGTGGTGGGCCGGGGCCGCACGGTCCGCGCCGGGCCGGGCGAGGCGGACCGGGGCGGCGCTCTCGACGCCCCGGGCGCACAGGGCCAGCGCCAGGACGGCGGTCAGGCCGGGGAGGCAGCCGAGCAGCACCAGCAGGGTGCCGGGGACTCGGGCGGGCCGCCGTCCGCGTATTCCCGGCGTTCTTCGGGGGACGCGCATGGTCCCACTGTCGGCTCGCCGCGCCGTGCTCGCGATGTGGGGTGTGCCACCTGGTGGAACCATCGTCCTTGTCCAGGCCGTTTCTGGGGATATACGCACACGTGGCCGATCGGCGGCCCGGGCGGCCGCTCACGCGCGCGCGTGACCGATCACCGGGGCCGCCCGGCCCGTATCTCAGGGGGTCAGAGAGAAAGGCGGCTCCGTGGACCTGCTCGACCTGGTGCTCGCACTGGTGGTCGTCGTCTACGCGGTGTCCGGTTACCGGCGCGGCTTGGTGGCCGGATGCCTGTCCCTGGCCGGGTTCGTGGGCGGCGCGGCGGTCGGGGTGTGGGCGCTGCCGTGGGTGACCGGGCTCGCCGAACGCGGATCGGCGACGGCGACCGTGCTGGCGGTGCTGACCGTGCTGGTGCCGGGCGTGGTGGGGCACGAGCTGGCGGCCCGGCCGGCGCTGCGGCTGCGGCGTCGGCTGGACCAGGAGGGCCGGGGCCCGCTGCGGGTGGCGGACGGCGCGGGGGGCGCGCTGGCGAACTCGGTCGCCGTGCTGATCGTGGCCTGGGTCGCGGCGAGTGTGCTGGGCGCCTCTTCCTCGCAGACCGTGACCACGGCGATCCGGAACTCGGCGGTGCTGGGCGCGGTGCAGCAGGCGATGCCGCAGACCACCCCGGTGTGGTTCTCGCGGGCCACCTCCGCGCTGACGGAAGCGGGTTTCCCGCAGGTCTTCAACCCGTTCGAGAACGAGTCGACGGCCCAGGTGGCCCGGCCCACCGGCGACAGCGTGACGTCCGCGGCGGCGAACGCGGCCAGACGCAGCTCGGTGAAGATCGAGGGCGCCTTCGGCACCGAGGGCCGGGAGGGCAGCGGCTTCGTGTTCGCGGCCCGGCACGTGATGACCAACGCGCACGTGGTGGCGGGCATCGACCACCCGAGCGTGCGGGTGGGCGGGGTCGGGCCGGCGTACCGGGCCCGGGTGGTGCTCTTCGACCCGGACCGGGACGTGGCGGTCCTCTACGTGCCCCGGCTGCGCGCCCCGGTGCTGCGGTTCGACCACAGCGCGGTGCGCGGCGAGCCGGCGGTGGTCGCGGGCTATCCGCAGGACGGCGGCCTCGATCTGCAGGCGGCCACGGTGGCGAACCGGGTGCGGGCGCGGGGCCAGAACATCTACGGCACCCGTACGGTCACCCGGGAGATCTACTCGGTCCGCTCGACGGTCCTGCCGGGCAACTCCGGCGGCCCGCTGCTGTCGGCCGACGGCCGGGTGTTCGGCATGGTCTTCGCCCGCTCCACCTCGGACGCCGAGACGGGTTACGCGCTGACGGCGGACGAGGTGGCGCGCGACGCCTCGACGGCGGCCACGGCGACGGCGCCGGTCGACACCGGCCACCTCGTCACGTCGTAGGGCGCACGGCCCGGGCGCGCTCAGGGTGCAGGGAGGGGCAGGGGCCTCAGAGGGCGCGTCCCATGAGCACGTCGTCGACGAAGGCGCCCTCGATCAGCCACTCACCGGGCAGCACGCCCTCGACCGCGAAGCCCTGGGACTCGTAGAGCCGCCGGGCCGGGGTGTTGTGCCCGAGCACCCGCAGGGTGAGGCGGCGCGCGCCCCGCGCCCGCGCCTCCTCGACGGCGGCCCGGACCAGCGCGCCGCCGACGCCCTTGCCGCGGGCCGCGTCGGAGACGACCAGCCCCTGGATCTGGCGGACGTGCGCGTTGGCGGCAAGCCCGGTGGGCAGGACGAGGCGGATGTAGCCGGCGATGCGTCCGTCCAGTTCGGCGACGAGGTAGTCCTGCGGCCGGTGGCGCTCGTCGAAGAAGGGCGGGTACGGCGGCCGCGGTGCGGGCAGTACGGCGTGCAGCGGGGACCAGGCGGCCCGGTCGAGGAGGGCCAGCTCCTCCCCGTCGGCGGGCAGGGCGATGCGTATGGACGGCATGGGGGTCACCTTAAGCAGGCCGGGGAGGAACGGGCCGGGCGGGGAAGGATGGGCGCATGGAACGTTCGCGAATCGCGGTGGCCGGTGCGTCCGGTCTCATCGGCAGCGCCCTGGTGCGGTCCCTGACCGCGGACGGGCACGAGGTGGTGCGTCTGGTCCGCCGCGCGCCCCGGGACGGAAGCGAGGTCCGCTGGGACCCGGAGCGGCAGCAAGTGGACGCGGCGGGGCTGGCCGGTTGTGACGCGGTGGTCAACCTCGCCGGGGCGGGCATCGGCGACCGGCGCTGGACGCCGGAGTACAAGCGGTTGATCCGGGACAGCCGGGTGCTCGGCACGGCCGCGCTGGCGGAGGCGGTGGCCTCGCTGGACACCCCGCCGCGGGTCTATGTGAACGGCAGCGCGATTGGCATCTACGGCGACACCGGTGACCGTGCGGTGGACGAGGACGCGCCGCCCGGTGACGGCTTCCTGCCCTCGCTGTGCGTGGAGTGGGAGGAGGCCGCGGCACCCGTGCAGGAGGCGGGGGTGCGGACGGTGTTCCTGCGCACCGGTCTGGTGGTCGCGCGGGGCGGCGGGGCCTGGGGCCGGCTGCTCCCGCTGTTCAAGGCGGGGCTCGGGGGGCGCCTGGGGAGCGGGCGCCAGTACTGGTCGTACATCGCGCTGCACGACGAGGTCGCCGCGATCCGGCATCTCATCGACCATGACACCGCGTCCGGGCCGTTCAACCTGACCGCGCCGCGGCCGCTGACGAACCGGGAGATCACGGAGGCGATGGGGCGGGTGCTGCACCGGCCGACGGTGTTCGCGGTGCCGGAGCCGGTGCTGCGGGCGGCGCTGGGCGAGATGGCCGGGGACGTGCTGGGCAGTCAGCGGGTGCTGCCGAAGCGGCTGCTGGAGTCGGGGTTCACGTTCGCGTTCCCGGGCATCGAGGACGCGATCCGCGCGGCCTGACCGGCGGTCAGGGGCCCGTCGGTGTCTCCTGAGGTCTCGTGTGATCTGTTGAGTCCTCTTGTGACCGAATGCGACCGCCGTGCGACCGTGCCCTGTCGATGCGCGACTGCCCCTGATCGGTCAGGGCCCTACCCTCGAGCCGAACTCGGGTATCCCTGGAGCCAGTTGGGGGCATGACGTCTCCACCGGCCGCGCAACCACAGGAGGGGCCTCGTGCTTGAGCCCGCGTACCAGGTGGACGTCGTCATCGTGGGAGCCGGGATCGCCGGACTCTCGGCGGCTCACCGGCTCACCAGCGCAGGAGTAACCACCGCAGTCCTGGAGGCCGCCCCTTGTGCGGGCGGCCGCATGTCGACCGAGAAGGTCGACGGCTTCCGGCTCGACCGCATAGGACAGCTGATGTCCACGTCGTACCCCGAACTCCGCCTGACGCCGGGGCTCGGCGCGCTCGCCCTGCGCCGGTTCGCGCCGGGCGTGCTGCTGCATCGCGACGGGCGCACGCACCACGCGGGCGCACCGGCGGCCACGGGGAGCGCAAGGGGCGCACTTCACGTGGTGCGCGCCCTGGCGAGCGCCCCCCGCGGTCCGGCGGCCTCACCCGGCCGGGGCGGCGCGCCGGCCGGCGGCGCGGTCGGCCAGGCCCGGCTCGGCACCGCGCTGGGCCGGATCGCCGCCACCCCGGTCGAACGCCTGCTGTCCCGGCCCGAGCTGCCCGCGGCGCAGGCGCTCGCGGCCCGGGGAGTGCCGGCGCGCACCATCGAGGGTTTCCTGCGTCCGCTGCTCGCCGCGCTGCTGTGCGACCCGGAACTGTCCACGTCCAGCCGGTGCGCGGACCTGGCGCTGCGCGCCTTCGCGAGCGGCCGGCTGTGCGTGCCGGAGGGCGGCGCCGAGGCGCTGCCCGAGCTGCTGGCCCAGACGCTGCCGCCCGGCACCGTGCACACCGGGGTGCGGGTCACCTCGGTGTCCACGACGTCGGTGACCACCGCCGAGCACGGCGAGATCCACTGCCGCGCGGTGCTGCTCGCGACCGACGCGCGGGCCGCGGCGGAGCTGCTGCCGGGCCTCAGGGTGCCGGACTTCCACCCGGTGACGGTCCTGCACCACACCACGGACGATCCGGCGCCGGCCCTCGCGACCGGCACCTCGCTGCTGCTGGACGCCGACCGCGGCGGACCGGTCGCGCACACGGCGGTGCTCAGCAACGTCGATCCGAGCCGGGCACCGGCCGGCCGGGTGCTGATCTCCTCGACCGTGCTGGGGACCCCGTCCGACGGGATCGACACGGCCGTGCGCATCCATCTGTCCCGGCTCTACGGCACCTCGACCCGGCGCTGGGAGACGCTGGCCGTGCACCACACCCCGGAGGCGGTGCCGGCCATGCGCCCCCCGCACGACCTGCGCCGCCCGGTGCGGCTGCTGGCCGGCCTCTACGTCTGCGGCGACCACCGCGACACCAGCACCGTCCAGGGCGCCCTGCACTCGGCCCACCGGGCGGCGGCCGCCGTCCTCGCGGACCTGGGCGCGGCGGGGTCGATGCACCGTTCGGATCCCGCGCCCACCCTGCCGAGGGCCGCCTGATCCACCGGGCGGCCCCTGGGCCGGGTCCGCGAAGTCACGCCTGCGAGGCGGCCTCGCGGACCCGGCCCTAGCCGAGCGCGGCCACCTTCTCGCGGTAGCCGCGCACGGGAGCCGCGTCCCGGTACGGCTCCAGGCGCCGCTCGAAGTCCTTGACGTACTCGACGGCCCGCACGGACCGCATCTGGGCCGCCTGGCCGGCGGCCTCCGCCGCCAGCGCGCACGCCTGGTCGAGCTCGCCGAGGCCGAGCCGGGCGGTGGCGAGGACGACCCGGCAGAACAGGCGGCTGCGGGCGAAGGCGTGCGCGCGCAGTTGCAGGGAGCGCTCGGCGTGCTGCGCCGCCGCCCGGAACTGCTGGAGATCGCGGTGGCAGTGCCCGAACTCGTCGGCGAGCTGCGCCTCGTCGAAGAAGCGGGCCCAGTACGGCACCTCGTCCCCGGGCCGGGCCGCCTCCAGGGCGCGCTCGGCCCGCACCAGCGCCCCGGTGCACGCCCGCACCTCGCCCAGGACCCCGTGCGCGCGGGCCTCGGCGGCGTGCAGCAGCGCCTGCACGACCGGCGGGGCGCCGGACCCGACGCCCTGCTGCGCCACCCGCGCGAGCTGCACGGCCTCCCTGCCGTGCCCGAGATAGACGGCCTGGCGGCTCATGGTGACGAGCACGTAGGAGCCGTAGGCCCGGTCGCCGGCCGCCTGGGCGAGCCGCAGGGCCTGCACGAAGTAGCGCTGGGCGAGCCCGTGCGCCCCGATGTCGTACGAGGTCCAGCCGGCGAGCCGGGTGAGGTCGGCGGACGCCGCGAACAGGCGCCGCCCGGTCTGCTCGTCGTAGGCGCCGCGCAGCAGCGGCTCGCACTCGTGCTCCAGGTAGCGCACGAGGGCCTGCCGGGCGTGACCGCCGCCGTAGGCGTCGTCGAGGGTGCGGAACAGCTCGCCGACCGAGCGCAGCGCGGCGATGTCACCGCCGGTGACCCGGTGGCCGGGCGCCCGCTCGGCCTGGCCGCGCGGCCGGGCCGGAGCGTTCACCGCCTCCAGCCGGCTCCTGACGGCGGCCGGGCGGCCCTGGGCGGGCACCCGGGCCACCGGCTCGCGGGCCACCCGGTCGTCGGCCTTGCCGATCAGCCAGTCCCGGCTGGGCACGACGAGGCCGGCCGGGGTGAAGGCGATCTTGCGCAGCTCGGCGTGGCTGCCGGAGTCCTTGCGCCACAGCCCGCTGACGATGTCGACGGCCTCCTCCGGGGTGGCCGCGAACTCGAGCCCGGCGTACACCGGCGCGCACGCGTCCAGACCGAGATCCTGGGCCGTGAGCCGGCGCCCGAGCCGGCGCGTGAACACCTCGGCGATCAGTGCGGGCGTGGTCCCCCGGGGCTGCTGGCCGCGCAGCCAGCGGGTGACCGAGGTCTTGTCGTATCTGAGGTCCAGCCCGTGCTCCAGGCCGAGCTGGTCGACGCGACGGGCCAGACCCGCGTTGGAGAACCCCGCTTCTGCGATGAGCGCGGCGAGCTGGCGGTTGGGGGTGCGCTGCGCGGGTCGGTCCGTCATCTGCGGTGCGTTCTCCTGCCTTACGGCTCTGCTGAAGTACCCGGATTGCCGGTGAGCAGCCCTTATGGCCTCGTGGACGGCGCGAATGTAGCGGAGAGTGAGCAGACGATCGCACAGTTCCCCGTTCATTCATCCGATCGTGTGAGGATTGCCCTCAGGGCTGACGTACGCCGGACGGTCGTACAGTGGCGTGGGCGCGCCACGCGCCTGACACCGGTTCGCTGAGGGAGGCGCTTGCCGTGAGTGAGTTGCGGTTCGTCCACATGGGGTTCGGCGCGGACGCCGTCGAGTACCAGGAGGCGTGGGACGAGCAGCGCCGGGTGCACGCGGCCCGGTTCGCCGACGAGGTCCCGGACACCGTCATCCTGCTGGAGCACCCCCCGGTCTACACGGCGGGCCGCCGCACCGAGGACAGCGAGCGCCCGCTGGACGGGACCCCGGTCGTCGACGTGGACCGCGGCGGCAAGATCACCTGGCACGGACCCGGCCAGCTCGTGGGCTACCCGATCCAGAAGCTGCCCCGGCCGGTGGACGTGGTCGCCCATGTGCGCCGCCTCGAGGAGGCCCTGATCCGCACCTGCGCCGAGTTCGGCCTGGAGACCACCCGGGTCGAGGGCCGCAGCGGGGTGTGGGTGCTCGGCGACCCGGTCGAACAGCGGCCGGCGCTCGGAGGGCTCTCCCTCGACTTCGACCCGAGGCTGACGGGCGAGGAGTTCGACCCCCGGCTGAACGGCCCCGAGTACGCTCCCTCCAACGCCGGCCAGCGCCGTGAGGACCGCAAAATCGCCGCCATCGGCATCCGCGTGGCCAAGGGCGTCACGATGCACGGGTTCGCGCTGAACGTGAACCCCGACAACAAGTGGTTCGACCGGATCATCCCGTGCGGCATCCGCGACGCGGGCGTGGCCTCGCTCGCCGCCGAACTGGGCCGGGACATCACCGTCGAGGACGTCCTGCCGGTGGTCGAACGGCACCTGCGGGACGTGCTGCAGAACGCGGACCTCAAGCCGCGCGTCGTGGAGAAGGCCTCCGCCTGATCCAGGAATGCGCCCTGCGGCCCCGGGGTTGGCCTCGGCGGTAGGGCCCAGTAAATACGGGCGTACCCTGGTGTACGCCGAGGAATCGAAGTCACAGGGAGCCGGTCGTGTCCGCAGTCGCACCCGACGGACGCAAGATGCTGCGCCTGGAGGTCCGCAACAGCCAGACCCCCATCGAGCGCAAGCCCGAGTGGATCAAGACCCGGGCGAAAATGGGTCCCGAGTACACGAAGATGCAGAACCTCGTGAAGAGCGAGGGCCTGCACACGGTCTGCCAGGAAGCCGGCTGCCCGAACATCTACGAGTGCTGGGAGGACCGCGAGGCGACCTTCCTCATCGGCGGCGACCAGTGCACCCGGCGCTGCGACTTCTGCCAGATCGACACCGGCAGGCCCGAGGCGCTCGACCGTGACGAGCCGCGCCGCGTGGGTGAGTCCGTGGTCACCATGGACCTGAACTACGCCACCATCACCGGCGTCGCCCGGGACGACCTGGAGGACGGCGGCGCCTGGCTGTACGCGGAGACCGTGCGCCAGATCCACGCGCAGACGGCGGAGCGCGAGGGCGGCCGGACCAAGGTCGAGCTGCTCGCCCCCGACTTCAACGCGGTCCCGGAACAGCTCGCCGAGGTCTTCGGGTCCCGGCCCGAGGTGTTCGCGCACAACGTCGAGACGGTGCCGCGGATCTTCAAGCGCATCCGCCCCGGCTTCCGCTACGAGCGCTCCCTGAAGGTCATCACCGAGGCCCGCGACTTCGGCCTGGTCACCAAGTCCAACCTGATCCTCGGCATGGGCGAGACCCGCGAGGAGGTCGGCGAGGCGCTGAAGCAGCTCCACGACGCCGGCTGCGAGCTGGTCACCATCACCCAGTACCTGCGCCCCTCCGTGCGCCACCACCCGGTGGAGCGCTGGGTGAAGCCGCACGAGTTCGTGGAGCTGAAGGAGGAGGCCGAGCAGATCGGCTTCTCCGGCGTGATGTCCGGCCCGCTGGTGCGGTCGTCGTACCGCGCGGGGCGCCTCTACCAGATGGCCGTCGAGAAGCGGGGCTCCTACATCGCCGCCCAGGCCGTGTGAGCCGAGCGTGTGAATTCACGCACAAGTTACTACTGGCCAGTAATGGCCGAGTCGACGCGGTCCCGGCCGTCCTCGCTGATGAGGACGCCGCCGGGGCCGCGTCGGCGTTCCCGGGTTCCACATCGAGGCTTCATGGGCGTTTGACCGGCCGGTCATGCCCTGGTAACACCAATCAGTGACTCTGGTATCACGCCCCGTATCCCACCAGTGACGAAGGGGACCCCGATCATGCAGGCCGCGCCCGTTCGCGCCACACCGATTCCGTCCTTCACCGACGCGCTCCGCGCCGTCGAGTCCCTGCTCATGAGCAGTGGGCAGCGCACCGCCCGCCGCAACGCCTGGAACTCCGTCCTGGAGGACCGCCGCCGCGCCAAGGACCGGGTCGAGGCGCAGCGCGTGCTCGAGCAGGCCGCCGGCCGCCCCTGAACCTCGTCCCCACGGGCACTGCCGTCGTGGGCGCTCCCGGGGCCACGTAGACTTCGTGGCATGGCGAGGAAGGAAAACGCGGCGGACGCCGCGAACGCAGGGCGACTGAAGCAGATCGCCCTCACGTACAAGATGACCCGCAAGGCCGACAAGAAGCTCGGTCTTGTACTCGCGGCTGTCGGTATCGGCACCTTCGGTGTCTTCCTCGCGATCGGTTTCTTGATCGGCCACCCGTACTACGCCGGGATCCTGGGCCTGCTGCTCGGGTTCCTGGCCACGGCGATCGTGTTCGGCCGCCGGGCCGAGCGGGCCGCCTTCGGGCAGATGGAGGGCCAGCCGGGCGCCGCAGCGGCCGTGCTGGACAACATCGGCCGGGGCTGGACCACGACTCCGGCGGTGGCGATGAACCGCAGCCAGGACGTGGTGCACCGGGCGGTCGGCAAGGCGGGCATCGTGCTGGTCGCGGAGGGCAACCCGAACCGGGTGAAGAGCCTGCTGGCCGCCGAGAAGAGGAAGATGAACCGCATCGTCGCGGACGTCCCGGTGCACGACCTGATCGTCGGCACCGGCGAGGGCCAGGTCGAGCTCAAGAAGCTGCGCACGACCATGCTGAAGTACCCGCGCGTGCTGACCGGCCCGCAGGTCACCGCCACCAACGACCGGCTGCGCGCCCTCGGCGACCTGATGAGCAACATGCCGCTGCCCAAGGGCCCGATGCCGAAGGGCATGCGGATGCCGAAGGGCGGGCCGAAGACCCGCTAGGACTACTCGTACGAGAAAGGGGGCGCCCGGACCTGGTCCGGGCGCCCCCTTCGTCGTGGGCGTGCTCCGCGCCTCGGGCGCCGTAGCGGTGTCCCGCGCTCCGTGGCGCCGTAGCGGTGTGCCGCGCCCCGTGACGGTGGCCGCGGGGCGGGCGCGGGAGCTACAGGCGGACCTCGACGGTCTTCGCGAGCCGGTCGTGCAGGCCGCGGCCGTCCCGGTCCCAGATCAGCGCGGGGATCGCGAGGCAGAGCAGAACCGAGCGCAGCAGCGCGCGCCCCGGGTTCACGGTGCCGGTCTCCAGGGCCACGACCCGGATGCCGAAGAGGCGCTTGCCGGGCGTGAAGCCGATCGTGCCGACGGTCAGGACGCTCATCACGAAGAAGACGAGCAGGGCCCAGTTGCTGGTGGCGGGGCTGTTGCCGTGGGTGATGAGACCGTATGCGATCAAGACGCACAGACCCCAGTCCACGGCCAGCGCGCCCAGGCGCCTGCCGGGCCGGGCGATCGAGTTCGGCCCCTCCTCGGGCAGACCGAGCTGCTCGCCCCGGTATCCGAAGTCGGCGCCGGCGTCTTCCAGCGCCGCACGCGGCCCGGAGAGCCACGATCCCATTGCTTGCCTGTTGTCCACCCGACCACGGTACTGCGCCCGGATTCGGGCAGGGCGCACAGGGGTGTGTCGGGGCTAGGGTGGAGGCGTGGCCGGTTAACTTCTGCGAAACAAATGGGTCACGCCCGAGAAATCACCCGTCCCTAGGGTCGAGGGCAGCGTGTGCCACCGCACTGGCCGCACGAACGATCTACCACCCCGGCGGGATGGTCGGGAGTAGGAGGAGCTGGATGTTCCAGAACGCCGACGAGGCCAAGAAGTTCATCGCGGACGAGGACGTCAAGTTCATCGACGTCCGGTTCTGCGACCTGCCGGGCGTCATGCAGCACTTCACGTTGCCCGCCGAGGCGTTCGACCCCGACGACGAGCAGGCCTTCGACGGGTCGTCGATCCGCGGTTTCCAGGCCATCCACGAGTCGGACATGTCCCTGCGTCCCGACCTGTCCACGGCGCGCGTGGACCCGTTCCGCCGGGACAAGACGCTCAACATCAACTTCTTCATCCACGACCCGATCACGGGCGAGCAGTACTCCCGTGACCCGCGCAACGTGGCGAAGAAGGCGGAGGCCTACCTCGCCTCGACCGGTATCGCGGACACCGCGTACTTCGGTCCCGAGGCGGAGTTCTACGTCTTCGACTCCGTCCGCTTCGCGACGGGCGCGAACGAGTCCTTCTACCACATCGACTCCGAGGCCGGCGCCTGGAACACCGGCGCCCTGGAGAACAACCGTGGTTACAAGGTCCGCTACAAGGGCGGCTACTTCCCGGTCCCGCCGGTCGACCACTTCGCCGATCTGCGCGCCGAGATCTCCCTGGAGCTGGAGCGGTCCGGCCTGAAGGTCGAGCGCCAGCACCACGAGGTGGGCACCGCCGGCCAGGCCGAGATCAACTACAAGTTCAACACGCTGCTCGCCGCCGCCGACGACCTCATGCTCTTCAAGTACATCGTGAAGAACGTGGCCTGGAAGAACGGCAAGACCGCGACCTTCATGCCGAAGCCGATCTTCGGCGACAACGGCTCGGGCATGCACGTGCACCAGTCGCTGTGGACCAACGGCGACCCGCTGTTCTACGACGAGGCGGGTTACGCGGGCCTGTCGGACACCGCCCGCTACTACATCGGCGGCATCCTCAAGCACGCCCCGTCGCTGCTGGCCTTCACCAACCCGACGGTGAACTCCTACCACCGCCTGGTGCCGGGCTTCGAGGCGCCGATCAACCTGGTGTACTCGCAGCGCAACCGCTCCGCCGCGATGCGCATCCCGATCACCGGCTCCAACCCGAAGGCCAAGCGCGTCGAGTTCCGCGCCCCGGACTCCTCGGGCAACCCGTACCTGGCGTTCTCCGCGCTGCTCCTCGCGGGCCTGGACGGCATCAAGAACAAGATCGAGCCGGCCGAGCCGATCGACAAGGACCTCTACGAGCTGGCTCCCGAGGAGCACGCCAACGTGGCCCAGGTCCCGACCTCGCTCGGTGCCGTCCTCGACCGCCTCGAGGCCGACCACGAGTTCCTCCTCCAGGGCGACGTCTTCACGCCGGACCTGATCGAGACGTGGATCGACTACAAGCGCACGAACGAGATCGCGCCGCTGCAGCTGCGTCCGCACCCGCACGAGTTCGAGCTGTACTTCGACGTGTGACAGGCGCCCCCGGGACCGGCGGTCCTGAGGGGTTCCGTGCGGAGGGCCGCCACCCGGAACATGTTCCGGGTGGCGGCC
>NZ_JBEYRK010000046.1:0-51128 GCF_040704065.1 Streptomyces sp. NPDC047869 | reverse complement strand
CTGGTGCTGATCGCCGTGGCCGCGCCGGTGACGGGCACCCTGATAGGGGTGACGGCGCAGGACTCCCTGCAGCGCTCCGCGCGGGAGCAGCAGCATGTGGCGGCCCTCCGCCGTGCGTCCGTCAGCTCACCACGACGATGACGACCGGTACTCCGCCGTTGTTGAAGTTGTTGTGGAAGAAGCCGCCCCGGTCGAAGCGGTTGAAGCCGTCGAAGCAGTTGCCCCACCAGTCGCAGCCCCGGTTCGTGCTGACCTGCGTGACGTGGTCCGGGGTAGCGGCCGACGCGCCGGCCGCCGAGGTGACGACGGCTCCGCCTGCCATCAGCACGCCGACGGCGGACACTGCGGCGAGACGCCTCGCGCGATGTGCTTTCATGGATCCACCTTCCTTCCACCCCTCGTGCGGCTTTCCGGGCACGAGTCGGATGGCCGCGGCCTCGGAGCGAGAGTCCGGCGCGGTCGTAGGGGGCCGCACGAATGTCGTAGCAGGGCGTCACCATGACGCAGCCCGCAGTGCGGCTTCTCATCTCGATGCTAGCCGTCCACCGGTCACCCAGCATCCTGGGCAACCTTTGCCGCTTCTCATGACTCCTATTCTCGGGAGATCATCACCCTGGCTCCGTCCGACGAGAGAGGTGCAACGGGGATGTCCGAACAGGACGACTGGGAGAAAGAGTTCGATCACAGGTGGGCGAACTCGGCTGAGCACAAGGAGCCTTCGGCCCGCGCCCGTATGCTCGCCGCCCGCTGGAAGGAGAACCCTCCGGACCCGGCGCCCTTCCGTGCCGACCCGGAGCGCTCGGCGCCGCGCCGGTCCTCGTGGATATCGACGGTCGTGGTCCTCGGCTGCGTCGCCGCGGTGATAGCCCTGCTCGGCTACGCGCAGATGCACTCGCCGTACTAGCCCGCCACTGCGCGTGAACGGCCGTCCGGGGTCCCCCGCAGGGGTATCCGCAGGTGCACACTGGACAGCGGGACGAGTGCCTGACCGTGGGGTGGTGCAAGATGCAGAGCCGCTTCCGGAGCGATCGGCGGCTGACCGTACGGATGACGGTCACGCTGTTCCTGCTCGGACTGCTGTACGTGGCCTTCGTCGCCGCGTTGATCGTGTTGCTCAAGTCCTGGCTGCTGGTCGTCGCGGTGGTCGGGGCGATGTTCGTCGCGCAGTTCTGGTTCTCCGACCGGATCGCGATGTTCGCCATGCGCGGGCGGGTGGTGGAGCGGGAGGAGTACCCCGAACTGCACGCCGTGGTCGACCGGCTGTCCGCGATCGCGGACATGCCGAAGCCGGTGATCGCCGTCTCCGAGATGGGCATGCCGAACGCGTTCGCGACCGGGCGCAGCCCCGATCACGCCGTGGTCTGCGTGACCACCGGACTGCTGCGCCGGCTGGAGCCCGCCGAGCTGGAGGGCGTGCTCGCGCACGAGCTGTCGCACGTGGCGCACAAGGACGTCGCCGTGATCACCATCGCTTCGTTCCTCGGGGTGATCGCGGGACTGATCGTGCGGTTCGCCTTCTACTCGCAGGTCCTCGGCGGCGGCCGCAGGGACCAGAACACGGCCGCCGTCTTCGCCGCCGTGATGGCCGTCTCCGCGGCCGTGTACGCGATCAGCTTCCTGCTGATCCGGGCACTGTCCCGGTATCGGGAACTGGCGGCCGACCGGGCCGCCGCGCACCTGACCGGCCGGCCGTCGGCGCTGGCGTCGGCGCTCACCAAGGTCTCCGGGGACATCGCCCGGATCCCGACCGAGGACCTGCGTACGGCCCAGGCCTTCAACGCCTTCTACTTCACCCCGGCGACCGGCAAGGAGCCCGGCATCGAGCGGTTCTTCTCCACCCACCCGACCCTGCAGCAGCGGCTCGACCAGCTCGGGCGGATCTCCGCGGAGCTGGGCGAGGCGGCCACGCCGGGGAAGGCGGGCTGAGCATGGGGCTGCTGGACATCCTGCTCGGCCGTACGAAGCCGGTCGCGCCCGATCTGGACCGGCTGTTCGCGCTGCCCTCGGCGGCGATCACGCTCGAGGCGGCGGCCGGGTTCACCCCGGCCGGCGTCGGCGCGGTGTGCTTCGCCACGGTCGAGGGCGCCGCCTTCGAGCAGACCCACCGCGAGATCCAGGCACTGCTCGACGCGGACGCCGACCGGGCGGGGAGCCCGGTGGAACTCACCCAGGACGGCTACGGCTACTCCTGGCTGATCTCCCGCCGGGCCCCCGAGCAGCTCCCCGAGCTGGTCAACGACCTGCACGCGGTGAACACCTCCCTGGAGGCCAACGGCTTCGGCCCCCAGCTCCTGTGCTCACTGGCCGCCTTCACGAACGACACCGGCCGCCGGCTGGCCCTCGTCTATCTGTACAAACGGGGGACCTTCTTCCCGTTCGCCCCGCTTCCCGGTGCCTCCGAACGCCGGGACAGCGCGCTGGAGCTGCGGGTGAAGGCGGCGCTCGGGAGTGATCTGCGGATCGAGCCGGACCTCGGCCGGTGGTTCCCGGTGTGGGGCGCGCCCGGTCTGTGACGGCCGGGGGCGACTCGGCTCACCTGCTCTTCGCGCGCGCCTGGCGCCGGGTCTCGAAGGGGCGCTCGCGGCGGTAGCGGCGCTCCCACTTGGCCTGGCGGTCACGGCGCTCGCGGTACGCCCGGTAGGAGTCGGGCATCGGGCCCGCGCCGCCCGGCGGGGGTGCGGCGGGCGAGCCCCGGCCGTACTTCGCGTACAGGTACAGCAGCACGGCGGCGGCGAGCCACCAGGTGTGGTTTCCGAATCCGAGGATCACCAGGACGACGGTCCCGGTGCTGACGACGCCACGCATGACGGACCTCCTCCATGAGGTGAGTGGGGACGGGGTGTCGGCTTCGCGCCGTTTGTTCAGCGTAGAGAGGCCGCATCCCGGTACGCACCTCGTTTTCCGCGCCGTCCGGCCCGTGTGAGTGAATGGCGCTCATGAGCGAACTCCCCGCATCCACAGGTGAGTACAAGGATTTCGTGTACGCGTACGACGGCGAGCGGATCAGCGGGGTGAGCACCGGTCCGCCCGGACGGGCGACGGCCGTGCTCCTGCACGGCGCGGGAACCGGCAGCAAGGAACGGCTGCTGCCGCTGCTCGCCGAGTTCGCCGCACATGGCGCGCACGCCCTGGCCTTCGACTTCTCCGGGCATGGCGAAAGCAGCGGCGCGCTCGCGGAGTCGAGCCTGCGACGGCGGTTCGCGCAGGCGGTCGCGGTGATCGACGCGCACGCTCCGGCGGGCGATCCGCTGGTGCTGGTCGGGTTCAGCATGAGCGGGCAGACGGTCGCGGATCTGGTCCGGCACTACGGGCGCCGGGTGGTGGCGGTGGGCCTGTGCGCACCCGCCGTGTACGCGCCGGAGGCCTGGGACGAGCCCTTCGGCGACGGCAGCCGGCGGTTCAGCACGATCATCCGCACGCCCGGGACCTGGCGGACCTCCCCGGCACTGGAGGTGCTGCGCGCGTTCGAGGGGCGGGCGGTGCTGGCGGTGCCGGGCACCGACGACGTGATCCCGCCGGAGGTGACGGAGGCCGTGCAGGACGCGCTGTCGGCACGCGCCCAGTACACCCGGCTCGAACTCCCGGACGCCGGGCACCGGTTGGGCCTGTGGCTCCAGGACCACGCCGAGGACCGGCGGGACCTGGCGGCCGCGCTGCTGGACGGGCTCGAGGACGGTGCCTGGGCGTCGACGCGCGGCTGGCTGGCCGAGCGGCTGCCGCGAGGCCGTGAGGTCGTGGCCTCCCGTCCGCTGTCCGGGGGCTGGTCCGCGCAGATGCGGGGGCTCACGCTGGACGACGGGGAGGAGCTGGTGCTGCGCACGTTCGTGCGGCCGTTCTTCCGGCGGCACGCCCCGGGGCTGCTGTCCCGGGAGGCGGCGGTGCTCGGTCTGCTGGCCGGGCAGGAGGGCGTTCCGGCCCCGGCCCTGGTCGCCGTCGACGCCACCGCGGAGCACTGCGACCACCCCAGCCTGCTGATGACCCGGATGCCGGGTCTGGTCCGGGTGGACGACGAGGACGGGGAGTTCCTGGACCGGCGGCTGGACCTGCTCGCCGCCCAGCTGGTCCGTATCCACGCGGTCGAGCCGGCGGAGCGCCCGCGTCCGTACCAGGCGTGGACCTCGCCCGAGAGAGTGCGTACGCCGGAGGGCGCGTTGTGGGAGCGGGCGGTGGACGTCATCCGGCGCGACCCGCCGCCGTACCGCGGCCGGTTCCTGCACCGGGACTACCACCCCGGCAACGTGCTGTTCACCGGGGCCGGGGACGGGCTCCGGGTGAGCGGGGTCGTCGACTGGGTGGAGACCTCCTGGGGTCCGGCCGACCTGGACGTCGCCCACTGCTCCACGGCGCTGGCCCTGCTGCACGGCCCGGAGCACGGGCTGGCCTTCCGGGACCGGTACGAGCGGCACGGCGGTGACGGTCTGGCGGACGGGCCGGACCACCTGTACTGGCGGCTGCTCGACGCGCTGGCCTACTCCCCCGACGCCGCGAAGCTGGCCGGGCCCTGGCGTGAGCTGGGCCGCACGGATCTGACCCCCGGGGTGCTGGGCGAGCGGCTGGCGGCCTATGTGGGCGGGCTGATGGAGCGGTACGGCTGAACCGCGGGCGCCGGACACCGGTTGTCGGTGGTACCGGCGAGCATGCTGGGAGTGGCACGGTGAGCGAGGGGGAGGTCGGCATGGGCGACGGACGGCGGCACATCGGTACGGCGGAGCGGCGGGCGCGGCTGGCGCTGCGCCACCGTCTCGCGGACACGGCGCGGGCGGCGGCCCCCGAGGAGGTGGCCGCCGCCCTGGTGGCCCTGCACGGCACGGACCCGGCGACGGTGTATCTGGCGGTGTCGGCGCGGCTCGCCGACGCGGCGAAGGCGGTGCCGGAGACGGAACGGGCGCTGTACGAGGACCGGACGCTCGTCCGTATGCACGGCATGCGGCACACGGTGTTCGTGTTCCCCACGGAGCTGACCGCCGTCGTGCACGCGTCCACGGGCCTCACGGTGGCGGCGCGGGAACGCGCCTCGCTGGTCAAGGACATGGCCAGGGCGGGCGCCCCGGACGCCGCCTGGCTGG
The DNA here is from genome assembly GCF_040704065.1 of Streptomyces sp. NPDC047869. Classification (NCBI taxonomy): domain Bacteria; kingdom Bacillati; phylum Actinomycetota; class Actinomycetes; order Kitasatosporales; family Streptomycetaceae; genus Streptomyces; species Streptomyces sp. NPDC047869. The sequence goes on along the minus strand of NZ_JBEYRK010000046.1, from coordinate 46,062 downwards.
CGGAGGTCGAGGCGTCCGCGCTGGCGGCGCTGGCCCGGCGCGGCCAGGCGACGGCGGCGGAGCTGACGGCGGACGAGCCGCGGCTGCGCGAGCAGTTCGTGTACGCGGCGGGCAAGAGCTACGAGGGGGTCCACACGGTCTCCTCGCGGCTGCTGCGGGTGCTCGGCGTGGAGGGCAAGGTGGTCCGGGGCCGCCCGCTCGGCTCCTGGACGTCCAGCCAGTTCCGCTGGGCGCCGGCACCGCCGCACCCGGAGCTGGATCCGGCGCGGGCGCAGGCCGGTCTGCTGGAGCGCTGGCTGCGGGTCTGCGGGCCCGCCACGGAGGCGGACCTGAAGTGGTGGACCGGCTGGCGGGTGACGGAGGTGCGCCGCGCCCTGGCCGCGATCGGCGCGCACGAGGTCGCCCTGGAGGAGGGCACGGGTTTCGTGGCGGCCGGTGACGTGGACCCGGTGGCGGCTCCCGGCCGGCCCTGGGCGGCCCTGCTGCCGGCGCTGGACCCGACGGTCATGGCCTGGCAGCAGCGCGACTGGTACCTGCCCGACGGGCTGCGCCCGGAGCTCTTCGACCGCAGTGGCAACGTGGGCCCGACCGTGTGGTGGAACGGCCGGGTGGTGGGCGGCTGGGCCCAGCGCGCGGACGGCGGGATCGTCTGGCGGATCCCGGACGCCGGCGTGCGCCGGGAGGCGGAGCCGGTGGTGGCGGTGGAGGCGGAGCGGCTGCGCGGGTGGCTGGGCACGACGAGGGTCACCCCGCGTTTCCGTACTCCGCTGGAGCGGGAGTTGTCGGCCTGACGGTCCGGGTGCCCCGCGCCGGCCCGGGGCACCCGGCACCGGTTCTCACCGGGTGTAACGCATCAGCGCCCGCACCATGTGGCACGTCGTGGCGGACGGCGGGTGCACGCCGATCCGCTCGGCGGTGCTGCGGATCGCCTCGTCGTGGGCCTGGTTCGGCAGGTGGACGCCGGTGTCGAGCAGGGCTATGGCGAGGCGCATGGCCTTCAGGCGCCGGTTGTGGGTGACGTACCACTCGCGGGGCCGCCCGGCGGGCAGCGGACGCTTCTCCACCGGCGCGTAGGGCGAGTCGAGCCGGACGGCGCGCTTGGCGGTGGACTGGGTCGGCAACGGCTTGGACTTCAGGGCGGCAGCGGGCACGGGCATCCTCCTGTCGCGGTCAGGGCACCCGCCGGAAGGTCTCCGGCGATTCCCTCGAACACTGCTCCCATTCTACTGCCGGGCACTGACATTCAGGCAGTCAGCGGAAGGCTCAAATGCGCAGGTGGGAACGGAAGTTGCCGCCGTGTCACGGCAGGTTCGGGAGGTGCGGATGGGGCGGCGGAAAATCGAACAGGCTCATCGCTCCGAGACCGCCGCGCGGCGTGCGCCGGCCCGGTTGTCGCGTACGGTGTGCCGCATGGAGATCTGGATCAACCCGGCCTGTTCCAAGTGCCGCAGCGCCATCAGCCTGCTCGACGCCGAGGGGGCCGACTACACCGTCCGCCGCTATCTGGAGGACGTGCCGAGCGAGGACGAGATCAGGGCCGTGCTCGGCCGGCTCGGACTCGAGCCGTGGGACATCACCCGGACCCAGGAGGACGCCGCCAAGGAGCTGGGGCTCAAGGAGTGGGCGCGGGACGAGAGCGCGCGGGACCGGTGGATCACGGCCCTCGCCGAGCACCCGAAGCTGATCCAGCGGCCGATCATCACGGCGGACGACGGGACCGCCCTGGTGGGCCGCACCGAGGAGGCCGTGCAGGAGGCGGTGTCCCGGAGCAAGAGCTGAGCGGTGCTCAACCGAACTGTGACGCAGGTTACTTGGAAGAACTCCGGTGACCGCTGAGTAACCCTGTTCGGGATCTCGTACATAGCGGCGTACGCTCCCCTACCTCTTCAGGAGGCGCGCATGTCGCGCAGGAGAACTCTCAGCACGAAGAAGAAGCTCGCGCTGCTCGTCAGTGCCGCGGCGGTGGCGGGCGGCGGAGCCTTCGCGCTGGCGTCCACCTCGAACGCCGCACAGAGCCCGCAGAACGCCCGGACGCTGTCCGCCGGGGACTCGACGGTGTGCCAGGGGCTGGCCACGGCCCACGGCAACAACGACCGGTTCATCGCGGACCAGAAGGCGAACCCGGACGCGCAGTCGGCGGCCCGGATCGCCAACCGCGAGGCGGTCATCAAGCAGATCGAGGTCCAGCAGAAGGCCGCCGGATGCACCGTTGGGGAGTCGGCTCAGGACTCCCAGGCGGCGCAGGGCGGCCAGCAGGGCAACGAGCAGCAGGGTGCCGGCGCACAGCAGGGTGCCGGCGCACAGGCGGGCGGGGCGCAGGCCGGTGGGGCGCAGCAGTCCGCGCAGCCCTCGGACCCGGCGGCCGGTGGGAACGGCGCCGGCGGCGCCGCGGCCTCGGGCCAGCAGGTGTGCAAGGGCTCGACGGTCACGCTCTCCGGTGAGGGCGGCGCCCCGGCCGCGTCCAGCAACCAGTTCCCGGCCGGCACGACCCTGAAGGTCACCAACCTGGACAACAACAAGTCCACGACGGTGAAGGTCACCTCGGTGTCCGGCAGTTGCGCGCTGCTGAACAACGCCGCCTTCGAACAGGTCCGGGAGCCGGGCAAGTTCCTCATCCGCCGCGCGCTCATCGAGAAGGTGGGGTGAGGCTCAGAGGGACAGGAAGCGCGTGAGGTGACGGCCCAGGCCGGGCGGCGCCGACTGCGGCAGCGCGTGGTGGGAGACCTCCGGCAGTACGCCGGTCTCCACGCGCGGCAGTGTCGCGGCCGCCCGGTCCGCCACCCGGACGGGGTCATGGGTCCTGCTGTTCGCGGCCACGAGCAGCAGGACCCGTACGTCCAGGGCGCGCAGCGCCTCGGGTGCCGGGCGCGGGTCCGTCACCGGCCGCACGGACGGGAAACGGGCGGCCGCCTCCTGCAGACGGAGCCAGTCGGGGTCGCAGGTCCCCCGCCCGGTCTCCCACTCCAGGAAGGCGCGGACCCGGTGGGGCGCGGGCCGCAGCAGCATCGGCAGGGCGTGCAGCAGGTACGCCGCCTTGTACCCGGCGAAGCATTCGGTCGGGTCCAGGAGGAACAGGCGGCGTACCCGGGCGGGCGAGCGCAGGGCGTGGTGCAGGGCGATCCAGGCGCCGTACGAGTGTCCGCCCACGTCGGCCGAGGCCACGTCGAGACCGTCCAGCAGGGCGTCCACCCAGGCGGCCAGGTCGGCGACCGTGCGGGGGTGTCGGTCGCCGGCCGGAACGCTCAGTCCGGGCGCGCCGACCAGGTCGGCGGCCAGCACGCGGCGGGTGCGTGCCAGTTCCGCGGCCTGGGCGTACCAGGACACCGAGGTCGCTCCGCCGCCGCCCGGCAGCAGGAGCAGCGGCGGCGCGTCGCGCGGACCGCAGGCGTTGACCCGGGTCTCGCCGAAGGGTGTGACGACCGTCAGCGCCTCGCGGTCCGCCGGCCATTTCGCCAGCACCTTGTCGTATGCGACCCGGAAGGCGCCGGCGTCGTACCCGCTCGCCCATGGCATGGCGGAACCCCCTATTATCTCGTCGAGCAAGATATTCGTTCGGCGAGATGATAACCCGGAGGATCGCATGCCGACCCCGCCCAGCCCCGATGCGGTGCCCGAGCTGGAGATCGTCCACCTGCTGCGCGCTGTCACCGTCGAACTCGGCCTGCACAGCGCCCGGTTCGCGAGCCGGAACGGCATGCACCCCACCGATGTGCGCGCCCTGATCGCGCTCATGGATGCCCGGCGCGCGGGTGAGGAGATGACGGCCGGACGGCTCGGTGCGGTCCTGGGCATCAACTCGGCCGGGACCACGGCGCTGGTGGACCGTATGGAGCGGGCCGGGCAGGTGCGCCGGGTTCGCGGGGAACGGGACCGGCGGCGGGTCGTCATCGAGGTGGAGGAGCGGGCGGTCGAGCTGGGCCGGGCCTTCTTCGGGCCGCTGATCGAGCGGTCGGTGGAGCTGCTGCGGGGGTACGACGAGCATCAGCTGGCGGCCGTCCGGGGCTTCCTCGACGGGGTGCGGGAAGCGGCCGCCGGGGCCGGGTGAGCGTCCCCCGTCCCTCGCGCGCCGCCGCGCTCCTGCCTCCCGCGCCGCCTCACCACTTGAGTCCGGACACAGAAAGGCCGGGTAACACGGGGTTCACATGCGAGCAACGGCCGGGAAATCGCCTGTTGACAGGCTGGCGGGCAGATAGAAGCGGCGCACCGGTGCCGCAGCGCCGCAAGCACCCGCGAGTGCGCCCGACCCACCCCCGAAGGATGTGGCCCCGTGACCTTCAAGGCTGAGTACATCTGGATCGACGGCACCGAGCCGACGGCCAAGCTCCGTTCCAAGACGAAGATCATCACGGGTGCTCCGGCCGGTCTCGACGCGCTGCCGATCTGGGGCTTCGACGGCTCCTCCACGAACCAGGCCGAGGGCCACTCCTCGGACCGCGTGCTCAAGCCGGTCTTCACCTGCCCGGACCCGATCCGCGGCGGCGACGACATCCTCGTGCTGTGCGAGGTCCTCGACATCGACATGACCCCGCACCGGTCCAACACCCGTGCCGCGCTGGCCGAGGTCGCCGAGCGGTTCGCCGCCCAGGAGCCGATCTTCGGCATCGAACAGGAGTACACCTTCTTCGACGGCGCCCGTCCGCTGGGCTTCCCCGAGAACGGCTTCCCGGCCCCGCAGGGCGGCTACTACTGCGGTGTCGGCGCCGACGAGATCTTCGGCCGTGACGTGGTCGAGGCGCACCTGGAGAACTGCCTGAAGGCGGGCCTTGGCATCTCCGGCATCAACGCCGAGGTCATGCCGGGCCAGTGGGAGTTCCAGGTCGGCCCGCTCGCCCCGCTGCTGGTCTCCGACCAGCTGTGGGTGGCCCGCTGGCTGCTCTACCGCACCGCCGAGGACTTCGGCGTCTCCGCGACCCTCGACCCCAAGCCGGTCAAGGGTGACTGGAACGGCGCCGGAGCGCACACCAACTTCTCCACCAAGGCGATGCGTGAGGGCTACGACGCGATCATCACCGCGTGCGAGTCGCTCGGTGAGGGCTCCAAGCCGCTGGACCACGTCAAGAACTACGGCGCCGGCATCGACGACCGCCTCACCGGCCTGCACGAGACCGCCCCGTGGAACGAGTACTCCTACGGCGTCTCCGACCGCGGTGCCTCGGTCCGCATCCCGTGGCAGGTCGAGAAGGACGGCAAGGGCTACATCGAGGACCGCCGCCCGAACGCCAACGTCGACCCGTACGTGGTGACCCGCCTGCTGGTGGACACCTGCTGCTCCGCGCTGGAGAAGGCCGGCCAGGTCTGATCCGCACCGCTCTCCCGAGGGGGCGCCCGCCAGGACGGCGGGCGCCCCTTCGGCGTCCCGGTCGCGCCCGCGGGCCCACTTCGAGCCGGGCGGCCGTCCAAGCTGTGAGAGAGGGGTCCTGCCCGGGCCCCGCTTCTGCTTCAATGGGCCCATGGCCAGCTTCCAGAACCGCACCGCGACGGGTCGTCACGACCTCGAGCCGTTCTGGCCCTCCCGTCAGCACCACGACTTCGACCGGGTGTGTTGCCGCGCGGCGAACGCGCGGGCCCTCTAAAGCCGTACACCCCGGCCTTCGGCCAGCGCGGAACGACGTACGTCTCCCGGCGCGCCCGACCACGAATCGCGGCCGCCGCACCTTCCGACGAACTCCTCGCGCGAAAGAGCTGACCTCTCATGGCGACCACTCGTTCCCTCTCCACCGCCACCCTTCCCGCCCCCTCCCAGAGCGGCTCCCGGCACCGGCTGCGGGCCGTCGACCGGGACGAGGTCGTGGACGTCGCGGACCTTCTGCCGCCGGGCGCCACCTGGCTGCCCGCGCCGCAGCACACCCTGCCCACCCTCCCCGGACAGCCGCCCATGGTCGGCTACCTGGTGCTGGTCCCGGCCGACCAGCGGCCGCCGTTCCTCCCGGTCGCGCTGCCGGACGGAACCGGGGCGGCGGCCGGCTCGGCGGCCGGGACGGACGGCGACCCGCTGGTGCGGATCGACGCCGTACAGCGCACCGTCAGCGTCGACGGCCGTCAACTCGACCTGACGTACCTGGAGTTCGAGCTGCTGGCCCACCTCGTGGCGCACCCGAACCGGGTGCACACCCGCGACCAGCTCGTGACCACGGTGTGGGGGTACGGCCACGTCGGCGACGGCCGTACCGTCGACGTCCACATCGCCCGGCGCTGGGCGAGCGGCACCGCCGGTCGATCCAGACGGTGCGCCGGGTCGGCTACAAGTACACCCCGCCGACCGGGGACTGAGCCGGGCCGTCTGCCGTCGGCAGACAGCCCTTCCCTCCCCGGGCCGGTACCGGGCACGCTCACCGGCATGAGACTTCTGGTGCTGGGCGGTACGGAGTTCGTGGGAAGGACCGTCGTGGAGGCCGCGCTCGCGCGCGGCTGGGAGGTGACCGTCTTCCACCGGGGGCGGCACGCGCCTCCCGCGGGGGTGCGGTCGCTGCACGGCGACCGCACCGCGCCCGACGGGCTCGCCGCCCTCGCCGCCGACGACGGCACCTGGGACGCGGTGGTCGACACCTGGTCGGCCGCGCCCCGGGCGGTCCGGGACGCGGCGCGGCGCTTGCGTGGCCGCGCCGGCCGGTACGTCTACGTCTCCAGCCGGTCCGTGTACGCCTGGCCCTGGCCCAGGGGGGCCCGCGAGGACGCCCCGCTGGTCGAGGGCGCCGCCGCCGGTGCCGAGGCGACCGACTACGCGCGGGACAAGCGGGGCGGCGAACTCGCGGCCGTGGAGGCCTTCGGCGCCGGGGACTCGCTGCTGGTCCGGGCCGGGCTGATCCTCGGCCCGTACGAGAACGTGGGCCGGCTGCCCTGGTGGCTGAACCGGATCGCCCGCGGCGGCCCGGTCCTGGCACCGGGGCCGCGCGACCTGGCCGTGCAGTACATCGACGTCCGTGACCTCGCCGGCTGGCTGCTCGGCGCGGTGGAGCGGGCGCTGAGCGGCCCGTACGACCTGGTCGGCCCGCCGGGTCTGACCACGATGGGCGAGCTGCTCGAGGCGTGCGTCCGGGCGACCGGCGCGAACGCCGAACTGCGGTGGACCGCACCGGGGCTGATCCTGGACGCCGGGATCGAGCCGTGGACCGGGCTGCCGGTGTGGGTGCCGCCGGGCGGCGAGATGTACGACGCCGTGCACCGCTCGGACGTCTCCCGGGCGCTGGCCACGGGACTGCGGTGCCGGCCCGCGGGTGAGACCGTCGCGGACACCTGGCGGTGGCTGACCGGTATCGGGGGCACGGCACCGCAGCGGTCCGACCGGACCTCGGTGGGTGTCGATCCGCGGGTGGAGGCGGAGGTGCTCGCCGCGGCCCGGGGTGTACCTGGCGCCACCCCCTGACCGGGGGCTCCGGGCGAGTGACCGGCGCCGGAGGGTCGGCCAGACTGACCGCATGACTACCGACACGAAGGGCGGCGCGGTGCGCGCGCGGGCACGGGACGCCGCACTCGCCGCCGTACGGGGGCTCGTACTGGCCGTGGCGATGCTGCCCGTCACGGTGCTGTGTCTCACGCTGACCCTGGTCTCCATCGCGCTCATACCGATCGGCATCGGCATCGTCACGACCCCCTGGATCCTCGGCGGGGTGCGGGACGTCGCGGACACCCGGCGCAGGATCGCGGCCGAGTGGGGCGGGGTGCCGATCCCGTCGGCGTACCGGCCCGTGCCCGCCGGCGCCAACCCCTGGACGCGTACCTTCACGATGCTCGGGGACCGGCAGGTGCGGCGGGACCTGCTGTGGCTGCCGGTGGACCTGACGGCGGGCTTCGTCACGGCGCTGCTGCCCGCGGTGCTCGTCCTCTACCCGTTGGAGGGCTTCGCGGTGGCCGCGGGGCTGTGGCGGGTGCTCGCGGACGGCGATACCTACTGGTACGGCTTCGTGCCGGTCACCGGCCGGACGACCGCGCTCGGTGCCGCCGCCCTCGCCGCGGTCCTGCTGTTCGCCGCCCTCCGTTTCACCCCGCGCCTGCTGACCGCCCACTTCCGTCTCACCCGGGCCGTCCTCGGCGCGGACCGGGGCGAACTCGCCGAGCGGGTGCGGGTGCTGACCGAGACCCGGCGCGACGCCGTGGACACCTCGGCCGCCGAACTGCGCCGCATCGAACGGGACCTGCACGACGGCGCCCAGGCCCGGCTGGTCGCGATGGGCATGGACCTCGGGACCGTGGAGATGCTGCTCGACAAGGACCCGGCACAGGCCAAGCGGCTCCTCACCCAGGCCCGCCGCAACTCGGTGGAGGCCCTGGAGGAACTGCGCGACCTGGTCCGGGGCATCCATCCGCCCGTGCTCGCCGAGCGTGGACTCGGCGACGCGGTACGGGCGTTGGCGCTGCGGCTGCCGCTGCCGAGCGAGGTGACGGTGGAGCTGTCCGGCCGGGCGGACGCGCCGGTGGAGTCCGCCGCCTACTTCGCGGTCAGCGAGGTGCTCACCAACGCCGTCAAGCACTCCGGTGCCGACCGGCTCTGGGTGGACCTGCACCACGCCGACGGGATGCTGCGGATCACCGTCACCGACAACGGCAGGGGCGGCGCGGTGGTCGGCGCGGGATCCGGGCTGGCCGGGGTGGAGCGGCGGCTGGGTACATTCGACGGCGTCCTGGCCGTCAGCAGCCCCGTCGGCGGTCCCACCCTGGTCACCATGGAGCTCCCGTGCGCGTTGTCCTAGCCGAAGACCTCTTCCTGCTGCGCGACGGACTGGTCCGGCTGCTGGAGGCCTACGACTTCGAGATCGTGGCGGCCGTCGAGTCCGGTCCCGAACTCGACCGCGCCCTCGCGGAGCTGAAGCCGGACGTCGCCGTCGTCGACGTGCGCCTGCCGCCCACGCACACCGACGAGGGCCTGCAGTGCGCGCTGCGGGCCCGGCGGGAGCGGCCCGGACTGCCGGTGCTGGTCCTGTCCCAGCACGTCGAGCAGCTCTACGCGCGTGAGCTGCTGGCCGACGGCAGCGGCGCGGTGGGCTATCTGCTCAAGGACCGGGTGTTCGACGCCGGCCAGTTCGTGGACGCGGTACGGCGGGTGGCCGCCGGCGGCACGGCGATGGACCCGCAGGTGATCCAGCAACTGCTGTCGCGACGGGCGGCCGACGACCGTCCGCTCGGCCATCTCACCCCGCGCGAGCTGGAGGTGCTGGAGCTGATGGCGCAGGGCCGCTCGAACGCGGCGATCGCCGGGCAGCTCGTGGTGACGGAACGGGCCATCGCCAAACACACCTCCAACATCTTCACCAAACTGGGCCTGGAGGTGTCGGACGACGACAATCGGCGCGTACTGGCGGTGCTGGCGTACCTCGACCGCGGCCGCTGATGTGAAACTCAACTACCGCTGGTCACACGCCATTTGAGGCCCATGACACACCGCGTTCCGCCGACTGGTTCGGGAGACGGCTGAACACCTCCGGGGCGGCGTCCGTATGGAAGGACGCCGCTTCACTCCTGTCGGGCGCCTCGATGCTGCCCCGCAAGGAAGTCAGAGGAGTTCCATGGGACGCAACACACGAAAACGCCGTACGCCGCTGGCCACCAAGGCCATAGCCGCATCGGCGGCCCTAGCGCTCGGTGGGGGCGGGCTGATCTGGGCGAACTTCTACGCCTCGGCGCACGAGTCGAGCAACCAGTCGTGGGGAGGCAACCAGACCAAGGCCGCCACGGCGCAGGTCGCGACGATCTCGTGTCCGGACGTGGGCCAGAAGCTGACCAACGTGCCGAACCAGGCCCGGGGCGAGGTCGCCGGGGAGCTGTCCAACCTCGACCGCCAGATCACCGACGCCTACCAGCGTCTGGCGACCACGCGGGACGCGCAGGCCAGAGACACGAGCTTCGTCCAGAACTCCATCCTGCAGCCGCTCCAGGACCGGCGGAAGGTCATCCTGGACCGGATCAGGCTGGAGATCACCCGCGTCGGTGGCACCGCGCCCGGCGACCTGGACACCCTGGCCACCTGCACCGCGCAGAACGCCAACCAGACCACCGGCGGGCAGCAGCAGAACGGCGACCAGCAGCAGGGCGGTCAACAGCAGAACGGCGACCAGCAGAACGGCGACCAGCAGCAAGGCGACCAGCAGCAAGGCGACCAGCAGCAGGGTGGTCAGCAGCAGGGCAACAACGGGCAGCAGCAGAACAACGGCGGGCAGGCCGGCAACGGCCCGGCCGCGGCCGACTTCGTCGACATCACCAAGGTCCAGGCGAATGTGCAGGCCAAGCCGCGCCAGTCCCGCAACGCGTCGACCGGCACGTTCACCACGCGCTGCGGGGTGAACGCGAACAAGAACCACAACACCGACAACGTGATCGTGGCGCCCGGCGTGACCAACGGCGCCCACCACCTGCACGACTACGTCGGCAACCAGAAGGTCAACGCGTTCTCCAGCAACAACACGTTCCTCCAGGGCGGCACGAGCTGCCAGAACAAGAACGACCTGTCGTCGTACTACTGGCCCGTGGTCCGGGTCCAGGACGGCTCGCAGGACTTCGACCAGAACGCGGACGGCGGCGGCAAGGAGGGCAACGTCGGCAAGATCCTGGTGCCGGCCCAGGCCCAGATCAAGTACGTGGGCAGCCCGACCGCCAAGGTCGTCGCGATGCCGCAGTTCCTGCGGATCATCACCGGTGACGCCAAGACCACCACCAACGGTCTGGCCAACGCCAACGCGCACTGGAGCTGCACCGGCTTCGAGAACAAGGTGCAGCTGACCACGCAGTACCCGATCTGCCCGCAGGGCAGCAAGGTGGTGCGCACGTTCGCCTTCCAGAGCTGCTGGGACGGGCAGAACGTCGACAGCGCCAACCACCGCACGCACGTGGCCTTCGCCGATGCCAATGGGAACTGCCAGAACGGCTTCAAGGCCATTCCGCAGCTCACGATGCGCCTCGTGTACAACATCACCCCGCCGGTCATCCAGAACGGCCAGGTGAAGAACGCCTACGCGGTGGACGGCTTCCCCGAGCAGCTGCACAAGCCGGCCACCGACCACGACGACTTCATCAGCGTCACGACCGGCGGACTGGCCAACAAGATCGCGAACTGCGTCAACCGCGGTCAGAACTGCGCGTGATCCCCTGAGACGCGCGCACGGAAGAAGGCCGGTGGCGGGTCCCTCCCGCCACCGGCCTTCGCCGTGTCCGCGCGGCCGGTTCAGCCGCTGTGCGCGTGGTGGTTCGTGCCGGTCTCCACATCACCGCCGAGCGTGCCGCGCAGCGCCTGGACGACGCCGTCGTCGCCGACCGCGACCCACTTGCGGCCGACGAGGTAGTAACCGCCGTAGTCCTTGGCGTCGTTGATCCACTCCCGCTGGCCGCGGTCGGTGGCGAAGGTGGCGAGGATGAACTTCCCGTCACCGTTGCGGCAGATGGCCTGGCGGATCTCGTCGGCGTCGGTCTGCATGTTCGGCTTGCAGCGCACCTCGGCGGCCAGGCTCTCCAGGCTGCCGGTCGCGGTGGGCGGCACCTTCTCGCCCTCCCCGCCCGCACCGCAGCCCGCCAGCGCCAGTACGGCCGCGGCGCCGAGCACCGCACGTGTCACCCTCATCGTTCCTCCGGTCCTGGTACCAGCATGCCGCGTGGAGCCCCTGGCACGGGACCCCGCCCAACGGATACGGCCGCGGGGCCCGGCGCGCTCAATCCTGTGTGGCGGCGGGCACAGGTGTGCGAGGGTGACCCGGTGAACCAAGACTGGGAAGACCGTGTGACCGCCGCCTGGGCCTCCTTCGACGACTATCCGGAGGAGCGCGCGCGGGAGTTCCGCGACCTGATCGACAAGCTCGTCGCCGAGCTGCCGGAGGACAGCCCGCTGGGCCCGTTCGAGCGGGCCTGCGCCTGGGACTCCACCGGCCACTCGGACCGGGCGGTGCCGCTGTACCGGGAGGCGCTGGCGCGCGGCCTCGACGGCTACAAGGGCCGCCGGGCGCGGATCCAGCTCTCCAGCTCGCTGCGGAACACCGGGCGGGCCGAGGAGGGCGTCGCCCTGCTCACCCCCGAACTCGACGGCCCGTCCGACGAGTTGGACGACGCGGTGCGGGCCTGTCTCGCCCTGTGCCTGTCCAGCCTGGGCCGCGACCGCGAGGGACTGTCCCTGGTGCTCGGCGCCCTCGCCCCGCACCTGCCGCGCTACCAGCGGTCGATGGCCAACTACGCGCGCCTGCTGGTCGAACCGGAGGAGTGAGCCGCCCGGAGCGAGCCACCTGCCCGGCGGTGACCTGCCGACGGCTCGCTCGTTCACCGGGATGTGCAGTCACAGGATGTAGCCCAGCGTCACACGAAAACCGCCGCCGGTCGCGACGTCGGCGTCGACCAGGCCGAGGCCGCGCTCGTCGAGCACTACCCGCGGCTGGTCCGGCTCGCCTACCTGATCCTGCCACCCGACCTCGCCCGCGGCCGCCGGGTGCTGACGGCACACGCCCTCGCCCAGCGTGCCCTGCCCCGCGGCCGCCGGCGCAAGTCCGTGATCCCGGCCCAGTCCGCGGGCCGGGACGGCGACCCCGGGTACGCGTTCGTCCGGCAGGAGGTCGTGCGTACGGCGCTGGCGGCGGCCCGCACCCGCAGGGGCCGGCCGCGGCTGTCGCCGTTGCGCCCGCCGCTCCCCCGCGTGTGGGGTCTGCGGCTGTTCCCGCGCTCCGGCGGGGCCGACGAACTCGCGCTGGACCAGCGGCTGTCCGTGCTGTCCGGACCGGCCCGCGCCGCGTACGTGCTGCGCGGTCTTGAGCGGCTGCCGGACTCGGGCGTCCGCGGGATCCTCGCGTCCGCCGGGGTCGACCGCCCCGAGGCGGCGCTGTCCGAGGCCAACGGGGTGCCCGCGCAGGACGCCCTGCTCTCCTCCCCCGAATTCGACCCCTGCTCGCTGCAGGCCAGGCCCACCGATCTGGTGCGCCGCCGCCAGCACACCAAGGCGGCGCTCGCCGGGGCGGCCGCGCTCGCGGTGTGCGGCGCCCTGGTGACCCTCCCGGGCGGCGGCTGGGGCCCCGACGGCGCCGCCGCACCGCTCTACGCGGAGAACCCGGCCGCCGAAGCCGCCCTGAAACCCGGCAAGCTGATCCGGATCGCACCGGCCGCCTGGCGGTCCTCCGCCCGCACCGACTTCTCCGTGTGGCCGGCGCGGGGCGCGCTCACCGGCGACCGGGCGCTGCTGCGCCGCGCCCTCGCCGTGTGGGCCAGGCCCGGCGACACGGTCCGCGTCTCGGCGACCCCGGGCACCCAGACCGGCGGCCCGGCGGGCCCGCCCCAGCTGCTGTACGCGGGCGAGGTGGACAGCGCGCGCGTGGTGATCCTCTACGACGGCCTGCGCATCGCCCGTTACGCCGAGCCCAGGGACGGCACGGCGGGCGCGGCCCTGGACTTCGCCCGGACCGACGGCTCGACCGGCACCGAGGCGAGCGCGCTGGTGCTGGGCCGCTCCGACGGCAACGTGCGCTATCTGACCGCTCCCTGGGTGCGCAAGGCCGCCCAGCGGGACCTGATGAAGCCGGACGCGGCCCCGCTGCCGCTCCCCGTCACCGACGGCGTCACCGCACCGCTGGCCAGCCCGGCCCTGCGGACCGGCAGTTGCACCTCGTGGAACGTGCTCCAGCTCACCGGTCCCTCGGGCGATCAGCTCCACACCGATCTGGGCGAGCTGGTGCCCGCGCACCTCACCGCCGGGCGTCCGGGCGCCCCCGTCGAGGCGGCCGGGGCCGAGGGGCTGCGCGCCTGGGCGCCGTTCGCCTGCTCGCTGGCCACGGAGCGCTCGGCGGGGGTGCGCGGCGTCAACGCCTGGGCGTTCGCCGAGCAGCCGCTGCCCGACGGGAGCGGTGCGGGCCAGTGGGTGTGCACCAGGACCGAGACCTGGCGCGGCGGCGGTACGGCCACGCTGGCCCAGTTCCGGACGCCGGGCGGGGCCGCCGGGGCGGTGGTCGCCAAGGGCGCCGATGTGGCGGCCTGCGGAGCCCGTGATCCGCAGGTGCTGGCCGGGGTGTTGTGGAAGGCGAGGACCGGGGACTGGTACCTGCTGGCCGCGGGCGGCCCGGACGTCACCGGGGTCCGGGCGAACGGCGGGATCACCGCGGCCGGTCAGGGGCCGCTGCTGGCGGTCAAGGCCGGTCAGGGGACGCGGGCGGACCTGAAGGGGACCCTGAAGGACGGCAGGACGATCGGCGGGCTGCGCTAGACGGGACGTCCCCGGCCCCAGGGCCTGTTGCGAAAGTGGCCTCGTCGCCCGAAGGGCGGCCGCTTTCGCAACAGGCCCTAGTTGACACCGACGTCAACAAGGCGGCGCAGAGGGGTTCTCAGCGGGCCTACCCGTCAGTACATTGACGCCATGTCCAATAAGCAGGCCCGGCCGGTGGAGTCCGAGCGGATACCGCTCAAGGCCCGCGACGTGTCCTTCTCCTGGGAGGACACACCGCTGCACTGGGTGCCCGGCGACCCGTTCACCACGCACACCATCAATGTGCTGCATCTGCTGCTGCCCGCCGGTGAGCGGTGGTTCGTGCACGTGTACAAGCAGGTGCTGCCGCTGATCCGGGACGACCGGCTCCGCGAGGACGTCATCGGCTTCATCGGGCAGGAGGCCATGCACTCCCAGGCCCACGACGAGGTCCTGCCGCACCTCAGGGAGCAGGGGCTCGATACGCGCTGTTCGCCGGTCTGCCTGAGGGCACGGCCGTGTACTGCTGCGGGCCCGAGGGGCTGATGGCGGCCGTGGAGGCGCGGCTGCCGGAGGACGCCACGCTGCACCTGGAGCGGTTCGCGGCGCGTGCGTCCGCCGCGGGGGACGCCGGGTTCGAGCTGGAGCTGCGACGCAGCGGGCGGACGCTGACCGTCCCGGCCGGCTCCTCCGTGCTGGCCGCCGTCCGGAGCGAACTGCCGGACACCGCCTACTCCTGCGAGCAGGGTTTCTGCGGAACCTGCCAACAGCGGGTCGTGGAGGGCGAGGTCGACCACCGGGACGAGCTGCTGACGGACGCGGAGCGTGCCGATTCGATGCTGATCTGTGTGTCGCGGGCCAGGAGCGACCGGCTGGTGCTCGACATGTGAACGCCGACGGCCGAATTCGATCGGTAAGGTGTTCGTATGACTACCGGGGTTCGCCGCAGGATGGGCGTGGAGGAGCGGCGCCAGCAGTTGATCGGTGTCGCCCTGGACCTGTTCAGCAGGCGCTCGCCGGACGAGGTCTCCATCGACGAGATAGCGGCCGCGGCGGGCATCTCGCGCCCGCTGGTCTACCACTACTTCCCCGGCAAACTCAGCCTGTACGAGGCCGCGTTGAAGCGTGCCTCCGAGGATCTGGCGAGCCGCTTCGCCGAGCCGCACGAAGGCCCGCTCGGGGCCCGGCTGCTGCGGGTGATGCGCCGCTTCTTCGACTTCGTGGACGAGCACGGCCCCGGCTTCTCGGCGCTGATGCGCGGTGGCCCGGCGGTCGGCTCCTCCACGACCAACGCGCTGATCGACTCGGTGCGGCAGGCCGCCTACGAGCAGATGCTCGCGCACCTGGGCGTCACCGACGCTCCCCCACGCCTGGAACTGGTCGTCCGGAGCTGGATCTCGCTGGCCGAGTCGACGGCGCTGATCTGGCTGGACGGCCGACGCGTCCCGCGTGCCGAACTGGAGGTCCAGCTCGTGCACGACTTCGCAGCCCTGGCCGCCGTCAGCGCCGCCCACGACGCGGACATGGCGCTGCTGCTGCGCACGATGGTGGAGAACGAGCCGGCCGACGGCCCCTTCGCGGAGCTCGTCGGCCGGCTCATCGCCCTGGCTTCCTAAGTCGTGTCCGCAAAGTCGCGCCTGCGTCGCGACTTTGCGGACACGACCTAACCGCTTACCGGTCGAACTTCCGGTAGGAGGCGTCCAGGTCGCGGATCTCGGCGGACCCGTGCACGCTCGGGCCGCCTTCGCCGATGTACTTCCGGAGCAGTTCCAGCACGGCCTCGATGAGCCGTGCCTTCGTCTCGTCGCTGCGGCCGGCGAGGAGCCCGATGGTCACGTGCACGACGGCGTGCCCGTGTTCCGCCGGGTCCTCGTACCCGTACGCCGTGTGAGCGCTCGGCCGGAACTGCGTCTTGCAGGCCTCCGGCTTCGCCGCCGCGATCCCGACGGCAGCCTCGTGCAGCGCCCGCGCGAAGCCCGCGCGGTCGAAGGCGTCCTCCAGCGTGCGGGAGTAGTCGACGGTGATCTGCGGCATGAGCACTCCTGTTCTCGGCGTCGGCCCGACCCTACTCGGCCGACCGGCTGAACACCGCCACGGTCCGCGCCGGGACGGTGAACGTGCCCGACCCGGCCGCGTAGGAGGCGGACTTCACCACCGGGTCGCTGCCCGTGGCCTGCGCCGGGTGCAGCCGGAAGTGGCCGCCGGCGAGGGCGCCGATCCGCTGCTCCTGCCGCTGCGGGGTGGCGTTGAAGACGACGACCAGGTCGCCGAGGCGCATGGTGATCACGCCGGGCGTCTCGTCCTTCCCCGACAGCGGGAAGGACAGCCGGTCCTGCACCTGCGCGGCCGTACCGAGGGAGAACGCCTTCTCCGAGGTACGGATGCGCAGCAGGTCCTGGTACGCGGCCGAGGCGCCGGTGATCTGCGGGCAGCCCACCTTCACCGTGCTCAGCAGCGGCTTGGCGTACGGCCACTTGGACTCGTTGTCGGCCGCCATGGGCAGCCCGCGCCCGAAGCCGTTGCCGTCCGCGCAGTTCCAGTGGATGGCGTTGAACCAGTCGCCGCTGTCGAAGGAGTTGCGGTCCAGCGACTTCGAGCGCAGCAGGTCGGTGCCCGCCTGGGAGAGCGCCGGGCCCTGCGAGAGGGCGGCCGTGGCCATCGCCAGGACCTGCATGCGGGCCCGGTCGGACGCTGAGGTGTCCTTGGGGAGCTTGTAGGTCAGGGCGTCGAACAGTGACTCGTTGTCGTGCGCGTCGACGTAGGCGAGGGCGTCGCCGGGCGCGTCCGCGTAGCCGGCCGGGGCGCCGTTGTAGTCGATCTCGGCGCCGGAGACCTCCTTGCCGGCCGAGTCGGTGAACCGGTACTTGGCGAGGTTGCCGCTCAGGCCGACCTTGATCAGGTCCTGGTAGTGCAGCAGCCGGGCCTTCTGCTCCTCCTTCGTGCCGTTGGCGGTGGAGGAGTTGGGGTCGGTGTACAGCCCGGAGGCGAAGCCCTGGACGCCGGGGTCGGAGTCGAAGGGGCTGCCGCCGCGCACCGCGTCACGGGCCCGGTCGGAGAAGGTGGCGATGCCGGTGCCGGCCATGTTCTTCTGCGTGGCCTGCGCGAAGCGCGCGTCGTCCGCGACCTCGCCGAAGTTCCAGCCCTCCCCGTACAGGATGATCTTCCTGCCGTCGACGCCGTCCTTCTTGAGGGTGAGCGCGTCGAGGGCCTTGCGGACCGCGAGGATGTTGGCCTTCGGGTGGTGCCCCATGAGGTCGAAGCGGAAGCCGTCGACCTTGTACTCCTTGGCCCAGGTGACGATCGAGTCCACGACCAGCTTGCCCATCATCGCGTTCTCGGTCGCGGTGTTGGCGCAGCAGGTGCTGTTGGCCACCGAGCCGTCGGCGAGGAGCCGCTGGTAGTAGCCGGGCACGATCCGGTCGAGCACGCTGGTGTCGGCCTGGCCGCTGGCGGCCGTGTGGTTGTAGACGACGTCCATGACGACCCGGAGGCCGTCCTGGTTGAGCGACTGCACCATCTTGCGGAACTGGACCGTGCGGGCGGTGCCGTCGGGGTCGGTGGCGTACGAGCCCTCGGGGACCGTGTAGTGGTACGGGTCGTAGCCCCAGTTGTAGGCGTCCTTGGCGGCGGTCTTCGCCACGCACTCCTGCTGTTTGCCGGAGTCGGCCGGGTAGGAGGCCAGGTCGCAGTCCGGGCTCGCCTGGTCGGACTTCTTCTCGGGGATGGTGGCGATGTCGAAGGCCGGCAGCAGGTGCACGTACGAGGTGCCGGACTTCGCCAGCGCGCGCAGGTGCTTGGAGCCGTCGCTGTTCTTGTCGGTGAACGCCAGGTAGGTGCCCTGGTCCCTGGCCGGGACGGTCTTGTCGGCGACCGAGTAGTCCCGGATGTGCAGCTCCTGGATCTGCGCGTCCTTCAGCGGTACGGCCGCGGGCTTGCGCAGCGCCGACCAGCCGCCCGGCGCCAGGGTCCGGTCGTTCAGGTCGACGACGAGGCTGCGCTCGGAGTCGGCGGTGAGGGCGACCGAGTAGGGGTCGGTCACCTTGTTGGTGACCATCTTGCGGACGCTGGGCGCCCACACCTTCACGACGTACCGGTAGGGCTTGCCCTTCCAGGACGCCGGGCCGGTGACGGACCAGACGCCGGTGGTGGCGTTCCGGCGCATCTTCACGGCCTTGCCGTCGAGGTCGAGGTGGACGCTCTGCGCGGTCGGCGCCCAGACGGCGAGGGTCGGCCTGCCGTCGTGGAAGGTCGGCCCGAGGGCGGCCTTGGTCGCGCCGGGGTACAGGTCGTCCAGCACCCCGGCGATCTGCACGCCGGTCGCCGCCAGCACGGCGCCGTTGGCGGCCCGCTGCGAGGCCACGAGCTGCCCGTTCAGGGCCGCGCGCACCCGGTCCCGGTCACGCGGGTCGACGGACCAGGCGGTGTAGTCCTTCAGGTGCGGGAACTTCGCCTTCTGGGCGTCGGTGAGCGCCGTCTTGTCCAGACGCAGCCAGTGCTCGTCGTCGCTGGTCAGCGTCCCGTCCTCGACTGCGATGGAGCCGTCCGGGGAGTAGAGCAGCTGGGTGGAGGCGGCGCCGTCGGCGCCGTTCCAGGCGACGGTGTCCCGGTCGATCCAGACCGCCTTGGAGGTGGTCAGGTCGAGGGCGGCCGCGCTGCCCGCGGGCTGCGGCAGGAGGTACTGCTCCTGGCCGTTCAACAGCCACACCTCGTGCCCGTCGGCCTTGAGGTCCAGGGACTGGTCGGTCGGGAGGTCCTTGTCGTCGCCCTTGTGGATGATGTAGCTGAGGCTGGTGGCACCCTCGGTGAGCGGTACCTCGTAGACCGCGCCATAGGTGTCAGTCTTCACCGGCTTCAGGGGGTTCGACCAGTCGGTGGGGTTCGCGGCGCCCGTCCAGACGTGCAGGCCCCAGCCGTCGTAGTCGCCGTCGGCGCGGTGGTAGTGGACGACCGCCTTGGCGGTGTCCTGGGCCGGATAGTCGGGCTTCTTGGTGAGTACGTCGTCCTTGCCCTGCTCGATCCAGACCTCACCCGTCCTGGTGACGTCGATGGACCGGTCGGCGGAGACGTCCTTGTTGCCGTCCTTGTCGATGACCAGGAAGCCGACGTTGGAGGCGCCGGGCTTGAGCTTGACGTAGGCGAAGGCGCCGTAGGCGTCGCGGCCCACGAAGGGGTGGCTGGCCGGCCAGTTCGTCGCCTCGCCGTCGGCGAGGTCGCCCCAGGCGTACAGGCCCCAGTCGGCGTAGTCGCCGTCCGTGCGCTTGTAGTGGACGACCGCGTAGTCGCGGGAGGAGGCCGTGGGGACCTCGGGGGCGGCCGGGGTGCCGGTGGTGGTGCTCGCCGTGGCGCTCGCGGTGTGCCCGGCCGAGTCGATCACGACCGCCTTGTAGCGCAGGGCGGTGCCGGCCGGTACGTCCCCGCCGATGGCCTGGGTGACCTTGTAGGGGGCGTGGTCGGCGGAGCCGAGCGTGCGCCACTTGCCGTTGCCGACCTGGGCGGCGAAGACGACGCGGTTGAGCCGCCCGCCCTCGACGTCCGCGCTCGGCTCGACGGTCCCGGTGGCGCCGGCGGCCGGTGCCTTCAGGGTGATCGTCGGCTCGGTGGCGGGCTTGGCGAGGGTGCCCGCGGCCTTGTAGACGACGGCGGTGCCGGCCGGGACGGTGACGGTGAGTTCGCGGTCCGCGCCGGAGGCACGGGTGTCGTCGGCGCCGTGGATGCCCCGGTAGGACATGCCGGCCGAACCGGTCGTGAAGGTGGCCGTCTTCGCCTCGTCGGCGTTGTTGAGGGCGACGACGTACTCCTGGCCGGTCTTCGCGTCCGTGCGGGTGAACGCGTAGATCCCGGCGCCGTCGGCGGCGTGGCGCTCGGTCTGGACCCCGTCGGTCAGGGCCGGGTTGGCCTTGCGGAGCTTCGCGAGCGCGGCGATCTGCCGGTACAGCGGGGCGCCGGTGTCGTAGGCGTCGCTCGCGTGGGTGCGGTCGGTGCCGATCTCGTCGTCGTCGAGGTAGTCGGCGACCTTCGAGGCGAACATCGTCTGGCGGGCGTCCTTGTCGCCGCCGGCGCCGGTGAAGCCCTGCTCGTCGCCGTAGTAGACGACCGGGTTGCCGCGGCTGAGGAACATCAGCTCGTTGGCGAGCTTGTCCTTCTTGAGGATCTCGGCGTCGGTGGCCTTGGGGTTGTCCTGCTTCAGGAAGTACCCGACGCGGCCCATGTCGTGGTTGCCGAGGAAGGTGACCTGCTCGTACGCGTTGGCCTTGTCGGTCGTGTACTTGTAGTCGTCACCGAAGACGCCCGCCAGCTTCCGCGCGCTGCCGCTCTGGGAGGCGTAGGAGCGGGCCGCGTCCTGGAAGGGGAAGTCGAGGGTGGCGTCCAGCCGGCCCTGGGTGACGTACGGGGAGGTGACGGAGGTGTCGGCGGAGTAGACCTCGCCGAACATGAAGAAGTTCTTCCGCCCGTGCGCGGCCGCGTAGGCGTCCAGCGCGGTCGCCCACTGGGTCCAGAAATCCATGTCGACGTGCTTGACGGTGTCGATGCGGAAACCGTCGATGCCGTAGTCCTCGACCCACCGCTGGTAGATCTTCTCCATGCCCCGCACGACCTCGGGACGTTCGGTCCACAGGTCGTCGAGGCCGGAGAAGTCGCCGTAGGTGGTGGACTCGCCGGCGTACGTCGAGTCGCCCCTGTTGTGGTACATCGTGGGGTCGTTGAGCCAGGCCGGGACCTTGCTCTTGCTGGTGACCTTCGGGGTGTAGGGGAAGGAGCCGGCGCCGGTGGCCGGGAACTTCTTCGTGCCGTCGGCGTAGTCGCTGTCGTCGAAGGGCCTGCCGTCCTTCGTCAGGTACGGGAAGGCGCCCTTGGACAGGTAGCCGTAGGACTTCTCCTGGTAGTCCACGACGTCGGCGGTGTGGTTGGTGATGACGTCGAAGAAGACCTTCATGCCCTTGGCGTGTGCCTTGGAGATGAGGGTCGACAAGTCCTTGTTGGTCCCGAAGTGCGGGTCGACCTGGGTGAAGTCGGTGATCCAGTAACCGTGGTAGCCGGCGGAGGCGTTGTCCCCGGTGCCCTGGACGGGGCGGTTCTTGAAGATGGGCGCCATCCAGATGGAGGTGGTGCCGAGCCCCTTGATGTAGTCGAGCCGCTTGGTCAGGCCCTTGAGGTCACCGCCCTGGTAGAACCCCTTGTCGGTGGGGTCGTAGCCGGTGCTCAGGCGCGAACCGGTGAGGCCGCCCTTGTCGTTGGCGGTGTCCCCGTTGGCGAAACGGTCCGGCATGACGAAGTAGAACTGCTCGCGCGTGTCGTCGTGCCGGGCGGCCTGGGCGGCGAGCGCGGCGTCCGAGGGGGGCGCGGGCGGTGTGTCCGCGTGGGCGGACACCGGCTGCACGAGGGCGGCGGCGAGGGCGGCGGCGGTCACGGCCGCGGCCCTCCGCCGGTACGGGGTACGGCGCTTCGAGGGCGCCGGCCATCTCGGTATCACAGGCGGGAACTCCTAGCGATTACGGCTCTTCTGGGTCCGACCCCACGCCGCGGCTCGGCTCCGATGCCGGGCGCCCGCGCGACCGTATCGCTCACGAAAGGTTTACAGCAAGAGGGTTGAAACCCATAGCAAGTACTTGCACCCCCGCCTCTCCGCCGCCGGGGGCGTCGCGAGGGGGCTCCGGAGGCCGGCGCGAGCGGGACGAAGAGGCCGTTCACACCGATCGGTTGACGGAACAACCGTTGACGCTTCAATCGGGCTTCGCGTCCGCCGCGGGACGGAGCGGCGCCGCCCCCGGCACCCCGGTTGCGGCGCACCGCCCCCGGAGTGAGCGTGGAGGGGGGTGGCCGCGACGGCGACGCCCGGCCCGCCGGGCCGGGACCATCGCCGAGGACCGGGCCCATCCGGCCTCTCCACCGGCGCGCACTCCGTCGCGGGACACGGCGAACGGGTGAAGAGGATTCATGATGGCCAGCACCACCCGGCGACACGTCGCGCACCTGGCCGGTGCGTCCGTTCTGGCAGCGGCGCTCGCGTTTCCCCTGGGCCAGGCGGCCGGCACGCCGGCGCCCATGGCCGGCGACCGGGCCTCGTCGGATCCGCCCGCCGAGTCCACGCCTCCCTCTCCGGAGCCTCCGTCGCCGACGCCTCCTCCGCCGGCACCGACCACCACGTCACCCTCGACGCCCCCCGGCCCTACGACGCCGCCCAGCACGCCCTCGGAGACATCGCCCTCCCCGTCCACCACGAGCGGGACGGGGACCCCGAACCCCACCGACAGCGACACGGCGCGCTCCACCGCCCCCGAGCAGCCGGAGCAGGAGATCGACGGGGCGACCGCGGACCTGGACCGGAAGAAGGACGAAGCGCCCGGGGAACTGGCGCCGAGCATCGAGCGACTGACCGCCGCCCTGCGCACGGTGCGGGATCCGCGGACCCCGCCGCAGGAACGTGACGCGGTCCTCCGCAGCGCCCGGGCGGTGAGCTCCACCCTGGAGGTGATCGGTGACCCCCGGACACCCCCGGCGGTGCGGAGGGAGCTGACCGGTCTCGTGAAGCAGGTGGTCTCCACCCTGGACGCAGCCGGCAACTCCGCGCTGTCGCCCGAGGATCGGCAACAGGCCTTCTCCGTCGTCGGCGGTCTGGCCTCCGGTCTCCCCCGGCTCGGTGACCGCGGCATGCCGCAGGCGGTACGCGAGTACCACGTCCGGACCACGAGCCGGCTGCTGCGCTACACAGGCAACGAGGCGAGAACGGGTCATACCGGTCCGGGCGGCCTGCGGAGCGCGCAGGCGGTCGTGGTGGCGATGCTCACGAGCGGCGACCCGAACACGCCCGACGGGGGGCGCAAGGAACTGGCGCAGAGCGCGTACGAGGCAAGTTCGTCGCTGGACAGGGCCGGAGACCCCAGGGCGTCGGACGAGGAACGGGAGAAGGCGCGCAAGGAGCTGGGCAAGCAGATCGAGCGCATGAGGAAGAAGCAGGAGGAAGCGGTCTCCGCGCAGGGCCTGCCGGACGTGCGGCTCGGCAAGGCGGCCGAGGTCTGCACCAATTCCATCTTCGAGTACGCCCCGGAGAAGAGCCTCGGCAGGAATCTGAAGGACCTGCTCCCCGAGAAGTGGAACACGGAGGGCGTCAAGGACTTCTGGAAGTCCAGGGAGAAGGGCGACGACTTCCTCGATGTCCTCACTCAACTGCGCAACGACAAGTTCGCCGACGCGCAGCTCGAGATCAAGCGACTCATTCCCAGGCTGGCCGACTCGGTACCGGCGAGCGAGCTGTTCGGGGCACTGGGAACTCCGGCGCTGCATTGCCTGCGGGCCGCTCTGCAGCTCGACCAGGACTCGGGTGTCGAGTCGGGCACCTGGGTCAAGGTGGCGAAGGAGAAGGAATAGACTTCATCAATTCCGCCATGGAGGCCTCCGAGTGCGCGCTGATCGTCGCGACACCGTACCGGTCCCGCTCTCGCTTCTCCTGCGAGAAGATGATGCCCTTGCTCTGGAAGTGGTACGAGGATATGGAGTACACGGGCGTTCTCTCGGGAGCCCAGATCGCCAGGACGTAGCGCGCGCCACGGGTCACGTCGACCAGGTTGTTGTCGCTGCGCAGTCTGGCGAGATGTACGAGCTGCGGCTGGCACGGATTCTCCGCGGAGCAGTAGAAGCGCCCCTCGCTCTTCTTCCACGACGGATGCGGCTTGCTGAATTCATCGGCGTCGATACGACCCCGGTCCGTCTTTATGTACGTTATTTGCGCCATGGCGTAGAGCACATCATACTTCGCGCTTCTGGGGATCTGGAACACGTGCTCCAGGGTGTCTTCCTGACCTCCCTCGATCACCTGGCCGGGCGAGTAGAAGCGTTCGCTGCTTATGAGGGTGAAGGACGGCTGATCGACGTGAAGTTCCGCCTCCTCGTCGTTCTCGTCGAAGCTCTTCCGCCACGTTTCCGTGGTCGACGTGCCGCGCTCCGAATACTTGGCGGTTCTCCCGTAGACGCTCAAGTCATCGATGACGACGTGCACGGAGAAATCCCCGGTGTTCTTGACGGAGAGTTTCAGCGGGATCTGGACGAAGGGGAGTGTGCGGTCCGCCCGCGCCGTTCCGAATTCCGTCTTCAGGGTCAGGCGTATGGGGGCCACCGCGGGCTGGAACATGGTCGAGTACGCCAGGCTGAGAGCGGTGAAGACAGCCGGCACGAACACGCCGGCCGCGAATGTCCTGGGGTGCGGCACCCCTTGCCACGCCCGCTGCCGGACCAGCAGCCAGAGGGCCCACACAGACCAGCACCACAGCGGCATGAAGGCCAGCATGTAGGGCGTGTACTCCGTCTCCTCCAGCCACATCAGGACGAGAAGGCTGTCGGTGGCCAGCGATATGAGGACGCCGAGCAGGACGACGGCACCGGAGATCCGGGACTGCCGCCTCCCCCAGTGGTCGAACACCGCGACCGCCGCCGCGAGCTGCACCAGACCGGACAGCACGAACAGGACCCCGGTCAGCCGTTGCGCGAACGTCTGGGCGCCGGAGGCGTCCGGCCATCCGATCAGACCGTTGAGGACCGCGGAAGCGAGCAGTCCCGCCGCCATGAGCACACCGGTCACGCGCCGCTGGAGGGCCCGGTCGGGCCAGGTGCCGCTGTCCCCGCCGCGCCAGCACACCGTGGCCGGGTCCGCCAGATCGAGCTCCGGGTACCCGAGGCGGTCCAGTATCCGGCGCAGCTCACGCTGCGACCAGGCGCTGCCCACGGTGTCGTTGCCGATGGTGACCCGGCGCAGGCCACGGCCGTCCGGTGCCTCGACGACGACCCAGGGACGGATGCTCATGGGGCCAGCCTCGAACAGGTGCCGGAGCCGCGCACGCGCGATTGCTCCGGTCGGCCCCGGGGCCGTGACCGGGCACACCGCGCCCGGGCGGGACGCGGTGGGCCCGGTCAGGGGCGGGTCAGCAGCTCGACTTGCCGGCGTAGATGGCCAGCGCCGTGTTCGAGCCGAGGGTGGCCGAGAACTGGCCGCTGGAGTTCACCGTCACCGTGGTGTTGTTCTGCACGTTGCAGTAGGTGCCCGCGGGCAGCGAGGTCTGGTAGGTGCGGGTCAGCGAGGAGGACTCGTGGTTGATGGCCACGTAGCCCTTGCTGCCCCGGCCGAACGCGATCGCGTTGTTGCCGTTGTCCCACCAGTTGGTGACCGACTGGCCCCGGGTGGCGTTGCGGAAGGGGACCATGTTGATGATCTCCGGCCACTTGTGCTGGCACTTCCAGCCGTCCTGCCAGCAGGCGTTGACCTGGCCGCCGTTGGGCGGGCCGGCGTCCGCGTCGGACCACTCGTAGCCGGAGTTGACGTCGGGGGCGCCGTAGGGCCAGGCCAGCATGAAGACGTTGGCCAGGGTGTAGTTGGCGCCGCTCTTGTAGTTGAGCGTGGAGCCGTTGCGCTCGGTGTCGTGGTTGTCGACGAAGACGCCGGCCTTGGAGCTGCTCATGTAGCCCCAGCCCTCGCCGTAGTTGGTGAGGTAGGCCAGCTTCTCGTTGTTGAAGACCCGCTTGAGGTCGTAGGCGTACCGGAACTCCTGGACGTCCCCGTTGCCGGTGTACTCGGTGGGCTGGACGGCCTCGCCCGCGCCGTAGATGACCTCTTGCTTCCAGTAGGCGCCGGGGTTGGTCAGCCGCGACTTGATGTTGGCGAGGTCGGCGCTGTCGATGTGCTTGGCCGCGTCGATGCGGAAGCCGTCCACGCCCAGGGAGAGCAGGTCGTTCATGTAGCCGGCGATGGTCTTGCGGACGTATTCCTCGCCGGTGTCGAGGTCGGCCAGGCCGACCAGTTCGCAGTGCTGGACGTTCCAGCGGTCCTGGTAGTTGCTGATCTGGGAGGTGCAGTCGTCGAAGTCGTAGGACGAGTACAGGCCCGGGTAGTTGTACTTCGAGTACGAGGAGCCGCCGGTGCCGGTGCCGCTGCCCGCCGACATGTGGTTGATCACCGTGTCGACGACGACCTTCACGCCCGCCGAGTGGCAGGTGTTCACCATGTTCTGGAAGGCCGCGCGGTCGCCGAGCCGGCCGGCGATCCTGTAGCTGACGGGCTGGTACGAGGTCCACCACTGCGAGCCCTGTATGTGCTCGGCGGGCGGGGAGACCTGGACGTAGCCGTAGCCGGCGGGACCGAGGGTGCTGGTGCACTCGCGGGCCACCGAGGCGTAGTTCCACTCGAAGAGCACCGCGGTGACGTCCTTGGTGCCGGGCGGGGAGGCCTGCGCCATAGTCGGGGTCATGACAAGCGCAGCGGCCGTGAGGGCGACCGCCGCGGCGAGGGTTCTGCGTGCCATGTGGGGTTCCTTCTTCATCGAAGGGTGTGGGGTACCGCTGAAGGCGCTTGCTGAAATATTTCAGCAAACTTGCGGTGACGCAGATGTTAAAGGCCCGCTGCCTGAAAGGCAGCGGGCCCGTGTGAAGTTGATGCAAGAAATTTCAGAGGGGGCGTCAGACCGCCGCGGTCCACCAGACGGTGGTGTCCGCCGGCACCTTCGCCTCGCCGCCGGCCTCGGTCACCTCACCGCTGGTGAGCAGGACCCGGCCGTACGCCGGCATGGTCACCGACTCGCCGGTGGTGTTGGCGACGCACACGAACTCGCCCCGCCGGAACGCCACCACGCCCTCCGGGGCCCGCAGCCACTCCACCGACTCGCCCGCGCCCAGACCGGGCTGGGAGCGGCGCAGGGCGAGCGCGGAGCGGTACAGCTCCAGCGTCGAACCGGGCACGCCGGTCTGCGCCTCCACGCTCAGCTCGGCCCAGCTCGCCGGCTGCGGCAGCCAGCTCCCGCCGTCGCCGAAGCCGTAGCTGGAGCCCTCGCGGGTCCACGGGATCGGCACCCGGCAGCCGTCGCGGAAGCCGTCCTGGCCGGCGCCCCGGAAGTACGCGGGGTCCTGGCGCACCTCGTCGGGCAGGTCCACCACGTCCGGCAGGCCCAGTTCCTCGCCCTGGTAGATGTACGCCGAGCCGGGGAGGGCGAGCATCAGCAGGGAGGCCGCGCGGGCCCGGCGCAGGCCGAGATCGCGGTCGCCGGCGGTGCGGATCTGGGTGCCGAGGCCGGGCGGGTTGGCGAAGCGGGTGGCGTGCCGGGTGACGTCGTGGTTGGACAGGACCCAGGTGGCCGGGGCGCCGACCGGGCGCATCGCCTCCAGGGTGCGGTCGATGACCGTGCGCAGCTCGGCGGCGTCCCACTCGGTGCTCAGGTACTGGAAGTTGAAGGCCTGGTGCAGCTCGTCCGGGCGGACGTAGTTGGCGGTGCGCTCGACGGTCGGCGTCCACGCCTCGGCGACGAAGATCCGCCCACCCGTCTCCCGCCCCCGCCCTTCTGCGGAAGGCCCTTCGGGCCCCATCGTATCGGCATACTCGTCCAGGACAGTGCGCCACTGACGGTAGATCTCGTGCACGCCGTCCTGGTCGAAGAACGGCATGACATCGTTGCCCAGCAGCTTGAGCTGGTCGTGGGAGCCGAGGTCGGGCAGGCCGTCGGCCTTCACCAGGCCGTGGGCCACGTCGATGCGGAAGCCGTCCACACCCATGTCCAGCCAGAACCGCAGGATGGAGCGGAACTCGTCGCCGACGGCCGGGTGCTCCCAGTTGAAGTCGGGCTGCTCGGGGGCGAACAGGTGCAGGTACCACTCGCCCGGGGTGCCGTCCGGCTCGGTCACCCGGGTCCACGCCGGGCCGCCGAAGATGGACTCCCAGTCGTTGGGCGGCAGCTCGCCGTCCGTCCCCTTGCCGGGGCGGAAGTGGTAGCGCTCGCGCAGCGGGGAGCCGGGGCCCTCGGCCAGGGCGCGCTTGAACCACTCGTGCTGGTCGGAGGAGTGGTTGGGGACGAGGTCGACGATGACCCGCAGGCCCAGCCCGCGGGCGTCGCGGATCAGGGCGTCGGCGTCGAGCAGGTTGCCGAACATGGGATCGACGGCGCGGTAGTCCGCGACGTCGTAGCCGGCGTCCGCCTGCGGTGAGGCGTAGAAGGGGCTGAGCCACACGGCGTCGACACCGAGGTCGCGCAGGTACGGGAGGCGGGAGCGCACGCCCTCCAGGTCGCCCATGCCGTCGCCGTTGCTGTCGGCGAAGCTGCGCGGGTAGACCTGGTAGATGACCGCGTCCCGCCACCAGTCACGGCTGGCGGCGACGGTGGCGACGGCGGAGTCGGTGGCCGGGGCTGCAGAATTCTGCTGGCTCATGGCGTCCTTGATGCGGTGGGGGTCCCCCCGCCAGGGCGGGGCCGGGCGCGGGGGAAGGGTCAGTGATGGGCGTATGTACGGCGGCGGTGGCCGGTGCTTGCGAGGCGGCCGCGGTGCCGGCGGGGTCGGATGGACACCGCGGCCGCCTACCCGCGCGCCTCGCGGCGCGCGGGAGCATTACTCCGGCGGGCGTCAGCCCTTGGTGCCGCCGGCGGTGAGGCCGGTGACGAGGTTCTTCTGCACGAGGTAGAAGAACGCGGACACGGGTATCGCGACCAGCACGGCGGTGGCCGCCATCAGGTTGCGCTGGGCGTCGTGCTCGCTGACGAAGCTCTGCAGACCGACGGCGAAGGTGTACTTGGTGTCGTCGAGCATGAACGTCGAGGCGAAGGCGACCTCACCGAACGCGGTGATGAAGTTGTAGAAGGCGGCGACCGCCAGGCCCGGCTTGGCGAGCGGCAGGATCAGCCGGAAGAAGGTGCCGAACGGGGTGAGGCCGTCGACCCGTCCCGCCTCGTCGATCTCGAACGGGATCGTGTCGAAGTAGCCCTTGAGCAGCCAGGCGCTGTAGGGCACCGCGGTCGAGCAGTAGACCAGGATCAGGCCCAGGTAGCTGTCGATGAGCTGCAGGTCCGACAGGATCTGGTACATCGGCACGATGAGCACGGCGATCGGGAACATCTGGGTGACCAGCAGCACCCACATGAACTTCTTGTAGCCGGGGAAGCGCATCCGGGACACGGCGTAGCCGGTGGTGGCCGCGACGAAGACGCCGATGACGGTGGTGCCCAGCGAGACGATCAGCGAGCTCTTCATCCAGTCGAAGAAGCCGGTGTGCTGCAGGACGAACGAGTAGTTGCTGAACGTCATCTTGTGCCAGATGCCGCCCGGGTGCAGGTAGTCGTCCTTGTCCGGTCCGAGGGAGAGGAAGACCAGCCAGGCGATCGGGAACAGGGCGATCAGGCTCGCGACGGTGAGGATGCCGTGGGAGGCGAGGGAGGCCAGGGGGCGGCGCTTGCCCCGGCGGGGCGCCGGGCCGCGGTTCAGGGCCTCGAGGACCTGGGGGGTCACCGGCTTCTGGGCGGTGGCCTCGGGAGGTGTCGTGGTGCTCATGGGGACTCCTGCCTCAGATCGCGAGCTGCTGCTCATTGCGGTTCAGCCAGCGGCGGTAGAACGAGGTGAAGACGATCAGAATGGCCAGCAGCAGGATGCCGTAGGCGGCCGACTGCGCGAAGTCACGCGGCTGCTGTCCGAAGCCCAGGTAGTAGGCCCAGGTGACGAGGATCTGTGCGTCCGGGGCGGTGTTGCCGAAGAGCAGGAAGATGACCGCGAACTGGTTGAACGTCCAGATGATGCCCAGCAGGACGACGGTGGAGCTGACGGACCTCAGCCCGGGCAGGGTGACGTACCGGAAGCGCTGCCAGGCGTTCGCGCCGTCCATCTCGGCCGCCTCGTAGAGCGAGGAGTCGATGGACTGCAGGCCGCCGAGCAGGGAGACCATCATGAAGGGCACACCGCACCAGGTGTTGACCATGATGGCGGCGAACCGCTGCCAGAAGGTGTCCTCCAGCCACAGCGGGGCCGGCAGGTGCAGCGCGTCGAGCGCCGAGTTGATGACGCCTCCGTCGGCGAGCATGAAGCGCCAGCCGAAGACGGTGACGAAGGTGGGCACGGCCCACGGCAGGATGAGGATCAGCCGGTAGAAGGTGCGGCCGCGCAGCTTCTGGTTGAGCAGCAGGGCGAGGCCCAGGCCGATGCAGTAGTGCAGCGCGACGCAGAGGGCGGTCCAGGCGATCGTCCAGATGAAGTGCGACCAGAAGCGGTCGTACGCCGTCGGGCCGAACAGGATGTCCTTGTAGTTGTCGAGCCCGATGAACTTGTAGGTGGCGTCGATGTGGTTGACGCCGATGGTGCGGGCGGTGTTGAGGCTGTTGGCGTCGGTGAGCGTCAGGTACAGGCCGTACACCAGCGGGTAGATCACCAGCGCGCCCAGCACGACCGCCACCGGGGCGATCATCGCGTACGCGTACCAGTGTTTCTGGTAGCCACTCTTGATGCGCCGGCCCAGCCCGGGCCGAGGCGCGCGGTCACCGCGGCGCTTGCCGGTCGCGCGGTCGATGGCGACTGTCATGGTTCGACACCTTCTGGAAGATCAGGGTTGGGCCGGGCACAGGCGGTGGCCGCCGGATCCTTCCCCCTTTCAAGGAGAGGATCCGGCGGCCACCCGGGCTCACTTGCTGAAGTCGGGCACCAGCTTGGCGACGGCCAGCTCGGCGTTGCTCAGGCCCTTGTCCAGCGACTCCTTGCCACCCGCGATCTTGGGCAGCTCGGTGTCCAGCGGACCCCACAGGGAGCTGTACTCGGGCAGCGCCGGGCGGGGCTGGGCGGCGGAGAGGACGCCCTGGTAGCCGGCGATGCCGGGGTCGGCCTTGACCTGGGCGGTGTAGGCGTCACCGCGGGTCGGCAGGGTGGAGTTCTTCAGGGCGATGGTCTCCTGGGACTTCGCCGAGGTCATGAAGTTGACGAACTTCAGCGCCGCGGTCTGGTGGGCCTTGTCGGAGCCGGCGTAGACCGAGAGGTTGTGGCCGCCGGTCGGGGCGCCCGCCTTGCCGGCCGAGCCGGCCGGGACGGTGGCGATGCCGAGGTTGGACTTGTCCTTGAAGGCGCTGCCCTTGTAGAAGTTCGTGATCTCCCAGGGGCCCTGGATGATCGCGGCGACCTTGCCGTTGACGAACGCGTCCTGGATGTGGGCGTAGGCGTCGGCGGTGGTGTCGGCCTTGTGCAGACCCTTGCCGGAGAACAGGCTCAGCCAGGTGCCGTAGGCCTTCTTGGCGGCGGCCGAGTTCACCGTGACCTTCTTGGCGGCGGCGTCGACGGTGTCGGTGCCCTCGCCGTACAGGAAGGACTGGGCGTAGTAGGCCTGGGTGGAGCCCCAGTAGCCGGGCACGCCCGCCTTGGCCTGGACCTTGGCGGCGTCGGACTTCAGCTCGTCCCAGGTCTTGGGGGCCTCGGTGATGCCGGCCTTCTTGAAGAGGGCCTTGTTGTAGACCAGGGCGAGGGTGTCGGTGACCAGCGGCGCGCCGTAGGTCTTGCCCTCGTACTGTGCCTGCTTGATCAGGTTCGGCTCGAACTTGGCCTGGTCGGCCAGGGCGTCCGTGCCGTCCAGCGGCAGGAAGTAACCCTTCTTGGCGAAGGCCGGGGTCCAGCCGACCTCGGAGCGCAGCACGTCCGGGGCGCCCTTGGAGCCGGCGGCGGTGTCGAACTTGTTCTGCGCCTGGTCGAAGGGCACGTTGACGTACTTGACCTTGACGTCCTTGTTGGCGGCCTCGAACTGCTGGACCAAGGCCTTGTACGTCGGCGCCTCGTTGGTGGCGTTGGAGGTGTCCCACCAGGTGATGGTGACCGGGCCGTCCGACTTGCTGTCGCTGTCGCCACCGCCGCACGCCGTCGCCGCCAGGGCGAAGGACGCCACCAGCGCGGAGGCCGCTATGCCACGCCGCATGAGTTCTCCTTGAGGGTTAAAGCCCGTGTGATGCAGGGGCGGTCCCGTCCACCGGCCCTGCTGTCTTGCCGACTGCGCCGTTGCGGCGGCCGGGCGACCAGGAACGTAACAGCGTTGAAAGCCCCGCGAAAGACCTTGCAGCAAAAAAGTGCAAGAGAACACGACGGTTACCTCGCCGTGACCTGCGCTGGATCCCACCGAAACCCTGATCCACCGCCGGTACACGGGTTGACGGACACTTGTGCAAGACTCTGCAAGGCCTTGCCATCCGCCTCCGTCGCCGGAATCATCCCCTTGCGAGCGGACACCGGCTCGACAAGGACCTCACAAGGGACCGCGAAGGACGAGGAGCGCGATGAGGCAGCAATCCACGGCAGGCCGTTCAGCCGCCCGCGCACGGCGTCCCGTCGGTGTGCAAGGCGGGGTCCGGCCGGTACAGTCCAGTGGCGTGACCACAAGGCTTGCGGACATCGCTGCGCAGGCGGGGGTGAGCGAAGCGACCGTCAGCCGCGTTCTCAACGGCAAGCCCGGCGTCGCCGCCACCACCCGCCAGTCCGTGCTGGCCGCGCTGGACGTGCTCGGCTACGAGCGTCCGGTGCGGCTGCGGCAGCGCAGCGAGGGGCTCGTGGGGCTGATCACCCCTGAGCTGGAGAACCCGATATTCCCGGCCCTGGCCCAGGTCATCGGCCAGGCGCTGACCCGGCAGGGCTACACCCCGGTGCTCGCCACCCAGACCCCGGGCGGGTCGACGGAGGACGAGCTGACCGAGATGCTCGTGGACCGCGGGGTGGCGGGGATCATCTACGTCTCGGGGCTGCACGCGGACACCACCGCCGACATGCAGCGCTATGAGCGGCTGAGGGCGCAGGGCGTCCCGTTCGTGCTGGTGGACGGGTTCTCGCCGAAGGTGCAGGCACCGTTCATCTCACCGGACGACCGGGCCGCGATGTCGCTGGCGGTGACGCACCTGGCGTCGCTGGGCCACACCCGGATCGGGCTGGCGCTCGGCCCGAAGCGGTTCGTGCCGGTGCAGCGCAAGATCGAGGGCTTCGTACGGGCGGTGCAGGAGCAGCTCGGGCTCGCCGCCCAGACGGTGGAGACCGAGCTGATCCAGCACTCGCTGTACACCCTGGAGGGCGGCCAGGCGGCCGCGACCGCGCTGATCGGGCGGGACTGCACGGCGGTGGTCTGCGCGAGCGACATGATGGCGCTCGGCGCGATACGGGCCGCCAGGCAGCTCGGCCTGGAGGTGCCGCGGGACATCTCGGTGGTGGGCTTCGACGACTCCCCGCTGATCGCGTTCACCGACCCGCCGCTGACCACGGTCCGCAAGCCGGTCCCGGCGATGGGGCAGGCGGCCGTGCGCACGCTGCTGGAGGACATCGGCGGCACGCCCGCGCCGCACAGCGAGTTCGTGTTCATGCCCGAGCTGGTGGTGCGCGGTTCGACCGCTTCGGCCCCGGGGGACCGTGCCCGCGGCTGAGCCGGTGCGAGCACGCCTTGCGGCCCGCCCGGGACCGCGGACGGGAGCCCCGCGCGCGCCGTAGAACGTGCGGCCCCGAACCGGGCTTGGGATGATCTGTCGGAGATGTCTTTTCTGGCAGACTGCGTGACCATGAGCGACTCGGCCGTGACAGATCCGGAAGGCCGCGAGGACGCGGCCGTTCCGCGGGCCGTCACGGGCGAGGACGGACAGGGTCCGCGGTACCGTCCGCGCGGCCCGCGCCGGCCCCGGCTGTGGTTCGAGATCCTGCTGATCGCGGTGAGTTACTGGACGTACTCACTGATCCGCAACGCGGTCCCGGAGCAGCGGGCGCAAGCGCTGCGCAACGCCGACTGGGTCTGGCGGGCCGAGCACCAGGCGGGCGTCGCCGTCGAGCAGTCCGTCAACCATGCCGTCAACACGGTCACTTGGCTGATCGTCGGGATGAACTACTACTACGCCACGCTGCACTTCGTGATCACCATCGGGGTCCTGGTGTGGCTCTACCGCTGGCATCCCGGGCGCTATTCGGCGACCCGGACGGCGCTGTTCGCGACCACGGGTGCGGCCCTGGCCGGCTACTACCTGTTCCCGCTGGCCCCGCCCCGGCTGATGAACGGCGGGCGCTTCGTCGACACCGTGATGGTGCACCACACCTGGGGTTCGATGGCCTCGGGCGACCTGAAGCACATGTCGAACCAGTACGCGGCGATGCCGTCGATGCACATCGGCTGGTCGCTGTGGTGCGGTCTGACGGTCTTCGCGCTGGCGTCGGTGCCGTGGGTGCGGGTGCTGGGACTGGTGTACCCGGCGGCGACCCTGCTGGTGATCGTCGCCACCGCCAACCACTTCTGGCTGGACGCGGTGGGCGGGGCCGTCTGCCTGGCCCTCGGCTTCACGGTGGCCCGGCTCTGGTACGGCACCCTGCCGTACGGGCTGCCGAGGCTGGTGCCGTCGCGGGCCGCCGCGCGGGCTCAGGCGCCGTCCGCGTAGAACTGCTGCTCCACGACCGTGCGCGCCCTGCGGGTGGTGCGGCGGTACGCGTCCAGCATGTCCCCTGCGTGCCCGGAGCCGTAGCCGAGGTAGCGGCCGACGGCGGCCAGTTCGCGCGGCTCGGTGGGGAAGGTGTCGCCGGCCCGGCCGCGGACCAGCATGACCGCGTTGCGCACCCTGGTGGCCAGCACCCATGCCTCGTCCAGTACGGCGGTGTCCTCGGCGGAGAGCAGCCCGGTCTCCCGGGCGGCGGCCAGGGCGGCACGGGTGCGGGTGGTGCGCAGACGGGGCTCGTGGGCGCCGTGGCGGAGCTGGAGCAGTTGCACGGTCCACTCGACGTCGGACAGGCCGCCGGGGCCGAGCTTGGTGTGCAGCTTGGGGTCGGCGCCGCGCGGGAGCCGCTCCGCCTCCATGCGGGCCTTGAGCCGGCGGATCTCCCGGACCGCGTCCTCGCCGAGTCCCGCGTGCGGGTAGCGCAGCGGGTCGATCAGCTCGGTGAAGCGGCGCCCGAGATCGGCGTCCCCGGCGACCGGCTCGGCCCGCAGCAGCGCCTGCGACTCCCAGACCAGCGACCAGCGGCGGTAGTAGGCCTCGTACGACTTCAGGGTGCGTACCAGCGGTCCGGACTTGCCCTCGGGGCGCAGGCCGGCGTCGATGAGCAGCGGCGGGTCGGCGCTCGGGAGCTGCAGCAGCCGGCGCATCTCGGCGACGACCTTGTTGGCGGCCGCCGCGGCCTCCTGCTCGGCGACGCCGTCCTGCGGTTCGTGCACGAACAGCACGTCGGCGTCGGAGCCGTAGCCCAGCTCGTTCCCGCCGAAGCGGCCCATGGCGATGATCGCGAACCGGGTCGGCAGGGTGTCGCCCCAGCCCTCGCGGACCACCGCGCGCAGGGTGCCGGCCAGGGTGGCGGCGGTCAGGTCGGAGACGGCGGCGCCGACCCGGTCCACCAGGGCGCCCTGGTCGGCCTCGGCGGGGCTGGTCTCGGTGCCGTAGGAGCCGACGATGTCCGCGGCGGCGGTGCGGAACAGCTCGCGGCGGCGGACGCCGCGGGCCGCGGTGACGCCCTGGGCGGCGTTCTCCGCGCGGCCCACGGCGGCGAGGACCTCCTGCTCGAGCTGGCCGCGTTCGCGCGGTTGCAGGCCGCCGGCGTCGCCGTCGCCGAGCAGCGCCACCGCCTCGGGGGCGCGCATCAGCAGGTCGGGGGCGAGGCGGCCGGCGGACAGGACGCGGGCCAGGTTCTCGGCGGCCGCGCCCTCGTCGCGCAGGAGCCGCAGGTACCAGGGGGTCTTGCCGAGCGCGTCGGAGACCTTGCGGAAGTTGAGCAGGCCGGCGTCCGGGTCGGCGGAGTCGGCGAACCAGCCGAGCAGGACGGGCAGCAGGGTGCGCTGGATGGCGGCCTTGCGGGTCACTCCGGAGGCGAGGGCCTCAAGGTGGCGCAGGGCGGCGGCCGGGTCGGCGTAGCCGAGGGCGACCAGGCGCTCGCGGGCCGCCTCGGCGCTGAGCCGGACCTCGCCGGGCGCGAGCTGGGCGACCGCGTCGAGCAGCGGGCGGTAGAAGAGCTTCTCGTGCAGCCGCCGTACGACGCCGGCGTGCCGCTTCCACTCGCGCTGCAGGCCGGCCACCGGGTCGGTGCGCAGGCCCAGCGAGCGGCCGAGGCGGCGCAGGTCGGCCTCCGCCTCGGGGACGAGGTGGGTGCGGCGCAGCCGGTAGAGCTGGATGCGGTGCTCCATGGAGCGCAGGAAGCGGTAGGCCTCGTCGAGGCGGGCGGCGTCCTCGCGGCCCACGTAGCCGCCGGCCGCGAGGGCCCGCAGGGCGTCCAGGGTGGTGCCGCTGCGCAGGGCGGAGTCGGTGCGGCCGTGCACGAGCTGCAGGAGCTGTACGGCGAACTCGACGTCCCGCAGCCCGCCCGGGCCGAGCTTGAGCTGGCGGTCGAGTTCGGCGGCGGGGATGTTCTCGATGACCCGGCGGCGCATCCGCTGCACGTCGGCGACGAAGTTCTCCCGCTCGGCGGCCTGCCAGACCAGGGGGCGGAGGGCGTCGGCGTAGGCCTTGCCCAGCTCGGCGTCACCGGCGACCGGGCGGCCCTTGAGCAGGGCCTGGAACTCCCAGGTCTTGGCCCAGCGCTGGTAGTAGGCGAGGTGGCTGCTGAGGGTGCGCACCAGGGGGCCGTTGCGGCCCTCGGGGCGGAGGTTGGCGTCGACGGGCCAGATGGAGCCCTCGACGGTGGTCTCCGAGCAGATCCGCATCATGTGCGAGGCGAGCTTGGTGGCGGATCTGAGCGCCTTGTCCTCGTCCGCGCCGTCGGCCGCCTCGGCCACGAAGATCACGTCCACGTCGGAGACGTAGTTCAGCTCGTGGCCGCCGCACTTGCCCATCGCGATCACCGCGAGGCGGCAGGCGGCGGCGTCCTCCGGGGCGGCCTTCCGGGCCTGGGAGAGGGCGGCGCGCAGCGTGGCGGTGGCGAGGTCGGCCAGCTCGGCGGCGGTGTCGGCGACGTCGATGGTGCCGCAGACGTCCCGGGCGGCGATGGAGAGCAGACAGCGGCGGTAGGCCACCCGGAGGGAGACGGGGTCGGTGGCCTCCGCGAGGCCCCGTTCGAACTCCTCCACCCCGCGGTGCAGGTCCCGGGGCTCGTAGGTGACCAGGGCCTGCCAGTCGCCGGCGTGCCGGGCGAGGTGGTCGGCGAGGGCGGCGGAGGCGCCGAGGACACCGAGCAGGCGGTCGCGCAGCGGCTTGGCCGCGGTCAGGGTGTCCAGCAGCTCGCGGCGGGCGGTCGGGGAGGGCTGCGCCTCCAGGAGCCGGACCAGTCCGTGCAGGGCGAGGTCGGGGTCGGCGGTGGCGCCGAGGGCCTCCAGCAGCACCGGGTCGTCGCGCACCGGCGCCAGCTCGGCACCGTCCAGGAGGCGTTCGGCGTCGGACGGGTCGGTGAAGCCGTGCCGCAGCAGCCGCGTGAAGGTACTGCTCCTGCGCCCCGGCGTCATGCCCGGCCTCCCCTGCGATCAGTCCACCTCGTCCTGCGCCGAGCCTAACCGCAGTGGGGCCGGGGCCGCCTGATCCCGGCGGCGGGGACGCCCGCGGCGACCGGGCGGGCGTGCCTTCGGTGGCGGGGCCTGCGACGCGGGGCCCCGCAGGTACCGGACGGGGGCGCCCTCGACCCGGGTCCTGGTGGCGGCCCTGTGGGTGGGGCCGATGCCGTGCCCGGGCCGATGCCGTGCCCGTGGCGGCGCCGTGCCCGTGGCGGCGCCGGGGCGCGGGCCGTTACGGGGTGGTGGAGCGCGGGGGGATCACCGGCTCCCATCACCGGCTCGCTCACGCCGACTGTCGGGCGGGCCCGGCCGGCGGCGGGCCCCGGCCAGTGGACAACCGTGCCCGGCGCGGCGGGCCGGCGTACGCCCGTCCGGGACGGGTGGATCGCCGTGCCCGGCGCGGTCGCGGCGGGGGCGGGCGGGGGCCGTCCGGCTGAGGCCGATCGGTCAGATCGGCTCGTGGCAGGCGTGGCCCGCCTGGCGCGGCACCGTGACGTCCAGCAGGCCCCGCATGGTCTCCGCCGCCCTCGCCGCCGCGTCCGCGCAGCAGTTGTTGAACAGCAGGTGCACCTCGTCGGTGCGGGCCGCGAGTTCGCGGACGCGGGGCAGCCAGCCGGCCAGCTCGCGTTCCGTGTAGCCGTGCCGGAAGCGGTCCTCCTTGCCGCCGGTGCCCCAGTGCGGGCTGCGGCCGTGGAAACGGGCGACCGACAGGCGGGTGGTGGTCACCGGCGCGACCGGGGGCATGGAGGTGGGCAGGCCCTGCGCCGTGTCGACGGCGACGGCGGTGGCGTCCAGGCCGGCGAGCAGAGCGGTCGTGGCGCGCTCCTGGCCGGCCCGCCACCAGGCCGGGTTCCGGAACTCGACGGCGAAGGGCCAGTCGCGGGCCCGTTCGCGGCAGCCGCGGACGAACGCCTCGGCCCGCGGGCCCGGGGCGAGGGAGGGCGGGAACTGGAAGAGCAGGGTGCCGAGGCGGCCGGCCCGGCGCAGCGGCTCGAGCGCCTCGGCGTAGCGGGCCCACACCTCGTCCAGCAGGCCGTCGTCCCGGGCGCGGTCCCGCAGGTCGGCGGGGAGTGCGGCCGGACGGGTGGGGTGGCCGGTGAGGAGCGAGTGCGCCTTGACGTCGAAGCGGAATCCGGCCGGAGTGCGCTCCGCCCACAGGCGGGTGGTGCCGGGGCTCGGGAGCGCGTAGTAGGGCGAGTCGGCCTCCACCACGGGGAAGCGGCCGGCGTAGTACCGCAAGCGGCCCTCGGTGTCCCGGTGGCCGCGCGGGTACCAGCCGCTCGTCATCAGTGCCCGGTCGGTCCAGCCGCATGTGCCCACGAGAATCCGCGCCATGGGCCCGTGGGTACCCGGCCCGGACGGGACCGGCACCCAGCAGTTCACCCGCTCTTCATCCGCGGGGTTCGGGCCCGTGGGCCACGGGCATATTGGCGTGCGCATGCTCTGTCCGCACCGCCAGCCCCGTACCCCTCCCGGAGGTTGATGTGTCCGGCAGTCCCGTGTACCGCCGTGCCCGTACGCTCGTGGCCTCGGCGACCGCGCTCGCCGCGGCCGCGATCGGTCTGTGGACCGGGCTCGGCGGTGAGTCCGCGCATGCCGCGGGCGCCGTGCCGAGCCCGGACCACGTGGTGGTCGTGGTCTTCGAGAACCACGCCTACAGCCAGGTCATCGGGTCCTCCAGCGCCCCGTACATCAACTCGCTCAAGTCCGGCGGCGCCAACCTGAGCCAGGCGTACGCCGAGACCCACCCGAGCCAGCCCAACTACTTCGCCCTGTTCTCCGGTTCGACGCAGGGCGTCACGGACGACAGCTGCTACACCCCGGGCTTCTCGTCCGCGCCGAACCTGGCCTCGGAGATGATCGCCGCCGGCCGCAGCTGGGCCAGCTACAACGAGACGCTGCCCAGCCAGGGTTCGACCACGTGCAGCAGCGGCAAGTACGCCCGCAAGCACAACCCGTGGTTCGGCTTCAGCAACGTGCCGACGTCCAGCGCGAAGACCTTCGCGCAGTTCCCGGCGGACTACTCGACGCTGCCCCAGCTCTCCTTCGTGGTCCCCAACCTGTGCAGCGACATGCACGACTGCTCGGTGTCGAGCGGTGACACCTGGCTGCAGAACAACCTGGGCACGTACGCGACTTGGGCCAAGACCCACAACAGCCTGCTCGTCGTCACCTTCGACGAGGACAACCGGCTCAGCGGCAACCGCATCCCGACGGTCCTGTACGGACAGCCGGTCACCCCGGGCTCGTCGTCCGCCACCACCTACAACCACTACGACCTGCTGCGCACCCTGGAGGACACCCAGGGCCTGAGCACGCACGCGGGCAACGCGGCCGCCGCCAAGGACATCACCGGCGTCTGGGCGTCCTGACGTGTACGTAGCGGACAGCCGCGCCGGTACGCCGGCGTCCGCGGAAGGCGCCGTCCGGCCCGTGGCCGGGCGGCGCCGTGCCGCGGTCGCCCCCACGGTGCTCGCCCTCGGCACGGTCAGCCTGGTCACCGACGTGTCGTCGGAGATGGTCACGGCGGTGCTGCCGCTGTACCTGGTGGCCGGACTCGGCCTGTCCCCACTGGGCTTCGGCCTGCTCGACGGCATCCACAACGGCTTCTCCGCCCTCGTGCGGCTGGTGGGCGGGCACCTGGCCGACCGGGGCGGCGGCCGGCACAAGTGGGTGGCGGGGCTGGGCTACGGCGTCTCGGCGCTGTGCAAGCCCCTGCTGCTGGTGGCGCACTCGCTCACGCCGATCGGGATGGTCCTGGCCGCCGACCGCACCGGCAAGGGGCTGCGCACGGCTCCCCGGGACGCGCTGATCTCGCTGTCCAGCACGCCGGAGACACGCGGCCGGGCGTTCGGGGTGCACCGCGCGATGGACACCGCGGGCGCCCTGCTCGGCCCGCTG
Organism: Streptomyces sp. NPDC047869; assembly: GCF_040704065.1. Lineage (NCBI taxonomy): Bacteria > Bacillati > Actinomycetota > Actinomycetes > Kitasatosporales > Streptomycetaceae > Streptomyces > Streptomyces sp. NPDC047869. The sequence goes on along the minus strand of NZ_JBEYRK010000046.1, from coordinate 5,845 downwards.
GCGGCCTTCCTCATCCTGCGGGCCACGGTGGACGGCTACGACGCGGTCTTCACGGTCAGTTTCTGCGTGGCGGTGACCGGGGTGCTGGTGCTCGTGCTGTTCGTGCCGGGCGGCGGCCCCGCGGGACCGGCCCCCGCCCCCGCCGAACGCCCCACGGTGCGCGCGGCGCTGGACCTGCTGCGCCGCCGCGACCTGCGCCGCGTCACGGTCTGCGCGCTGCTGCTGGGCCTGGCCACGGTCAGCGACTCCTTCGTCTACCTGCTGCTGCAGCGCCGTCTCGGCGTGCCCGACCGCTGGTTCGCGCTGCTGCCGCTCGGCACGGCCGCCGCGTTCCTGCTGCTGGCGATGCCGCTGGGCCGGCTGGCGGACCGGGTGGGCCGCTGGGCGGTCTTCCTGGCCGGCCACGCGGCCCTGCTCCTCTGCTACGCCCTGCTGCTCACCTCCTGGCACGGCACCGCCCTGCCGTACCTCGTCCTGACCCTGCACGGCGCCTTCTACGCGGCCACCGACGGGGTGCTGATGGCGGCGGCCTCGGACGGCGTACCCGAGGCCCTGCGCTCCTCGGGCCTGGCGGTGGTGCAGACCGGGCAGGCGCTGGCCCGCTTCGCCTGCTCGCTGCTGTTCGGCGCGGCCTGGACGGTGTGGGGCGACCGCGCGGCACTGGCCGGGGCGACGGTCGCGCTGGCCGGGTGCGCGGCGTTCTCCCTCACCCTGCGTCCCGGGAGCACACCCCGCGTCCCGGGCACACCGGAAGGCACCGCGACCGCATGACCGCACGCACCCGCATCCTGATCCTGCTCACGGCCGTCGCGGTGCTGGCGGCGGTCGCCCTGGCGTCCGTGCTGCACGCGTCGGCGCGGGCGGACCGCCGCGACCGCACGCAGGCCGGCGGCCCGGCCGTGGCCCCCGGCCCGGTGACGCTGACGGGGCACGGCCGGATGGTGTTCCGGAACATGGCGTGGGGCCCGCACCGCGACGAGCTGACCACGGTCCCGGCCGCCGCCCCGTCCGGGCCGCGCACCGCCTCGGGCGTCAAGTGCCTGCGCTTCCACGCCGCCGCCGGCACCGGGGTCTGCCTGCAGGCCGTGCACGGCCCGGTCTCGGACACCTACCGCGCGCTGATCCTCGACGCGCGCCTGAAGGAACGCGCCCGCTACGACGTCCCCGGCATCCCGTCCCGGGCCCGGGTCTCCCCCACCGGGCACTTCGCCGCCTGGACGGCGTTCGTGGGCGGCGACTCGTACGCGGGCACCGACTTCTCCACCCGGGCGGCGATCGTCGACACCCGTACCGGCAGGCTGATCCCGACCCTGGAGTCCTTCCGGATCGTCAAGGACGGGCGCCGCTACCGGGCGGCCGACGTGAACTTCTGGGGCGTGACGTTCGCCGCCGACGACCGCACGTTCTACGCGACGCTGGCGACCGGGGGCAGCACCTACCTGGTGCGCGGCGATCTCCGAGCCCGCACGGTCACCACCCTGCATGCCGATGTCGAGTGCCCCTCCCTCTCCCCCGACGGCACCCGCGTCGCCTACAAGAAGCGGGTGAAGGGCCTGCCCGAGGACGCCCCCTGGCGCCTGTACGTCCTGGACCTGCGCACGATGCGCGAGACACCGCTGGCGGAGACCCGGAGCGTGGACGACCAGGCGCTGTGGCGGGACGACCACACGGTGGTGTACGCGCTGCCGGGTGACTACGGGGCCGACCTCTACGCGGTCCCGGCGGACGGGACCGGCACCGCACGGCGTCTGCTGACGGCGGGCCTGTCCCCCGCGTTTCCGGGTTGAACGACTTCTTAACGGAGTATTCGACTCTTCATCAGAAATGACGTCGCGCACGCCTTATCCGGTCCAGACTCACTCGAATGCCGCGCATCCGGAGGAGTTCGGCGGCGTTAGCGGAATATGACGAACGCAAGGCGCTTGAGGGTGCTCGAAGCGGCCCAGGGGGACCTCGGCCGGCGCCGGAACGACCAGGGACGCTCCGGCTGCCACGCGGCCGGCTGACGGGGGCGGATCTTTTCCGTGAACAACGAATACGCGGATTTCTATTCGACGGCCCCCCTGGAGGAGAGCTGGGACCCGGTCGAGGAACTCACCTATCTGCTGCAGGACGCCGCGAGCGCGCAGGCGGCCTATCAGGGGGCCGCCGTGCCGCCACCGCGCAGCGGGCAGCCGTACGGCACCGAGCCGGTGTACGGCACCGGGGCCGTGTACGGGGGTGAGCCGTCGTACGGCACGGGGACCGCGTACGGGGGTGAGCCGTCGTACGGCACGGGGACCGCGTACGGGGGCGAGCCGTCGTACGGCACGGGGACCGCGTACGGGGGCGAGCCGGTGTACGGCGCCGCGCCCGCGCACGGCACCGAGCCGTCCCACGGCGCCGAGCCGTCCTACGGCGCCGAGCCGTCGTACGGCAGCGACCCGTCGTACGGCGCCGATCCGGGCACCGGCGATCCGATGGAGAATCTGGCGCGGATCACCAGTGAACTGCCGCCCATCCGGCGCCATCCCGTCGGGCACCGTAAGGTGCGGACGCGGAAACTGCGCTTCACGTGGCTGCAGACGGTCAGCTTCCTGATCGCGGCCCTCGCCGCCGCCATCGCGGCGATGGTGAGCGTCTTCGGCGGCCTGGCCGCCTACGCCCCGCTGCAGCACATCGCGGCCAGGACCCGGAGCGGCCCGCTGCACTGGTGGCCGCTGCTCGTCTACGGCCCCTGGATGGTGGCCTCGCTCTCCGTCCTGCGGACCGCGCTGCACCGGCGGCGCGCCCTGCACTCCTGGTGCGTGGTGCTGCTGTTCTCCTCCGTCGCGATGACGCTCTGCGTGGCCGAGGCCGAGAGGTCGTTCACCGGGGTGGCCGCGGCCGTCCTGCCGGCCCTCGCCGCCCTGACCTGCTTCCAGCAACTGGTCCGTCAGGTCACTCTGACCCGGCCACCACGCGAGCGCATCTCCCGCCACCGGCAGCGCCCCGCGCAGGCGGCCCGGGGCAGATGACCCGCACGACGGGCCACCGACTTCCGGTGGCCCGTCCGGGCGGCGGACCGCCCCGGACGGCGGCCTCACCCACGGTGCTGGATTGCGATCACGCGGTCACCGTGAATCCATTCGTTGCATGATCAGACACGCGATGCGCACGCTGTGCGCCGCCACCCTCGTGGCCGCTCCCCTCGTCCTGACCGCGACGCCCGCACAGGCCCTGACGTCGTGCACGGTCAACGGCCTTCCCATGTCCGGCACGACCGTCAACGGCACCGCCGGCTCCGACTACATCAGCTGCGGTCCCCTCGCCCCGGGCGACAGCGTCAACGGCTTGGGCGGGAGCGACTACATCGCCATCAACGGTGTCGTCGCCGGCACCGTCGACGGTGGCGCCGGCGGCGACTTCGTCACGGCCAACTCCGGTACCACGGCGAGCGGCAGGATCCTCGGCGGCGACGGCGGCGACTCGCTCTTCGTGGGCCCGAACGCCGGCACGGTCGACGGCGGGCCCGGGGTGGACTTCTGCCGGGTCGCCTCCGGCAACCGGCCCGTCAACTGCTGACCCGCGCGCGGGAGTTCCCTAGTCCTCCGGTTCCCAGGCCCGGAGCAGGTCGATGAGCCCGGCGTCCCCGTCGACTCGTACGGACTCCGCGGGGACCCGGTCGTAGAAGAAGAGGACCAGCTCGCCGGCCGTGCCCCGGACGCAGGCGCCGGCCTTCTCCGGGCCCTCGCCGGTGGCGGGCAGTCGGGTGAACCGTGCGCCGTCGCCGTCCACCGTGAGGCGCCAGGAGCGGCCCTCGGTGGCGTGGAAGTCGAAGGCGGTCGGCTTGTGCGGCCAGGCGCTGGTGGTCGCGCAGCAGGTGGACAGGAACTCCTCGACACCGTCGAGCGCCGCCTCGTCCGGCAGCGGCCGCGGGGCGCCCAGGGTGAGCTGGACGTCGTAGGTGTGCACCGAGGTCTCCTGGACCCGGTGCCGGGCGACGCCACCGGAGTCGCCTGGCGACTGCGACGCACCCCACCATGTCCAGCAGCCGCGGTCCGGGCCCGCCTCGCGCAGCGCGCTCAGCAGCAGCTCCGTCGCCTCGGCCAGCCAGGCCGACAGGGCTTCGCGCTCGCGCGGCGCGGCCACGGTGGCGCCGGAGGCGACAGCGGCGCGCTCGGCGACGGCCTCGGCCGGGGGTACGTCGGCGGGTCCCGCGCCGACGACGGCGGCCCAGAAGCGGTCTCCCCCGCCCAGGTGCTGCACCAGGTCGAACAGCGTCCACTCGGGGCAGGACGGCACCCGCGCTTCGAGGTCGGGCGCGGAGGCGACGGCGGCACGGAAGGCGGCCGACCGTTCGTCGATCAGCCGCAGCAGGCCGGAGAACTCCAGGTTGTCTTCCACTGCGGCTGTCTATCACCGGTCCCCGGAGCCGGGACAGCGATTTTCCCGCCCGTCAGAAGCGCGCCCTCGCCCGGGCCGGGAGGATACGCTCTGCACGGCGCGCTCAGGGGGGTGAGTCGATGTCGAGCCGGATCGTTCACTTGATCACCAGCGACCCGCACGAGCTCCGCATGACCCAGGACTACGCGGCGATCCTGTGTTCCCTGCTCGGCGCCATCCTGCTGGTGAGCGCGGTCGAGGCGGCGAGGACGCAGCGGACCGCGGCCGCGGAGAAGCAGAAGTTGCGCCTCATGTTCGCGGACGAGATCCGCGAGAGTGCCGTGGCGCACCGGACCGGGGTCGGGATTCCGGCACCGCGAAGGGTCGCGGTGCGCAGTGGGGTGCGGATCTACCGGATGCTCCGCGCCCACCTCAACAGGATGCTCAACTTCCTCTACGTCATGTGGGCGTTCATCGTCACCGCCTCGTCTGTCCTGCTGTGCGCCACCATCGGCTGGTCGGCCGGGAAGAGCGGCGACCCGGCCCGTGACATCGCCTGGCTGGACCTCTGGGGCGCCATGCTCCTCATCACCTTCACCGGGTTCTGCACCGGATTCCGGTACGTGGCCCTGCGCCCTGTACGCAGATGGGAGGAGCGCATGGAGGTCGCCCACCGCATGGGCCTGTCCCGGTCCGAGATGACGAGCCTGGTGAACGCATGGTCCCGACACCACCGGACGAAGTGGTGACCGTCTCCGGCCCTACAACACCGGCAGGCCCCTCCGCAGCTCGAAGGCCCTCAGGCACTTCTACGCTTCGGTCTGTTTGCCCCCCGTCAGGGGGCGCTGAAGTTGTCTCGGGGGCATCCTGGGGGCACTGGTGAGCGCCGGGGCAGCACGGGAAGGGTCCGGTCATGCGGGAGTCGTCGCAGGACGTCACGGTCGTGGCTCTCCTGGCGGATCCGGATGCGCCGACGGAGATCGCGCAGCGTATGGCGCGGATACTCCCTGATCGGCTCGCCGACAAGTCAGGCCAGGGGCGACGGTTCGACGTCAAGGTGGTCAGTGAGCCCTTCACCGCAGGGACCGAGGACCTGTCCACGCTGGCGCGCCGGATCAGGGACCGCAGGCGAGGCGAGAACTGGGACATCGTCGTGGCTCTCACCGATCTTCCGCTGCACTCACACGGGCGCAAGCTCGTGGTGGAGCTGAGTCATGAAGACGGCCTGGCACTGCTGTCCCTTCCGTCGCTGGGGGGCCTGCGTCTTCAGAGAAGGGCCCTGCGGGCGGTTGAAGAAGTTGTGCTGAGTTTGGCGACTCCGCGGGCCACTGGGGCTGAGGAACCTCCCCAGCGTCAGTCGCTGGGACGTTTCACCAGTCGTCTTGCGCCTATTCACCCTGGCCAGGTCGGTGAGGAGGAGATCGCCGATCTGCGGTACGTCGTCAGCGGGCCGCGCGGTTACCTGAGGGTGCTCCTCGGCATGGTCCGAGCCAACCGGCCG
>NZ_JBEYRK010000045.1:0-52061 GCF_040704065.1 Streptomyces sp. NPDC047869 | reverse complement strand
CACCGCCCCCAGCCACCTCGCAACTGGCAAACGCCCGAATCTGAAACGGAAGGCGACTCACGAGGCGAGACCAGAACTCAAGACCGGGACACTAGCGCAGCCGGGCCACGCGCCAGACGGCGAGGACGGCCACGAGGGCCACCAGGAGCACGTAGGCGAGGACGACCCGCCAGTCGGGGCGGCGTCCGGAGCCCCGTGCCGGCAGGCCCGGCCAGGTGTAGCCCACCCGGCGGGCGGCCATCATGCCCCAGCCCGCGGCGCAGGAGCAGATCAGCAGGCCCAGCATGGCGATGACCGCGCCGCTGTCGCCGAAGTCGAAGGCGAGCGGGAAGGCGAACATCAGGGAGCCGCCCGCGGCCAGGGCCACGATCGGCGCGAGCTGCCAGATGCGCAGCCGCCGCTGCGGACGCAGCTCGACCTCGACCTCCGGACCGCTCGCGTACATCTCCTCGGGCGCCGGGCCGTCGGCGGTGACGCCGCCCTCGGTGTCGTCGGGGCCGTCGTCCGTGAGTCGCTCCGCGTCGTCGGTCAGACGATCCTCGCCCTGTTCCGGTTCACCGGGGTCGGTCGTGATCTGCTCGGCACTTCGTGCGGTGTCGCGAGGGCCGGCCTCCATCGCCACGCGCCCTCCCAACTAGGACTCCACTTGGTCGATCGAAGCTCGATGATGGCACGGCGTCACAGGCCGCGTTGACCGGCGGCGCATCCCGATGCCATCACGTGATCAGGCTGTAACCGGTCGTTCGACCACAGCCAGGGCCAGCCGCGGGAGTTCCCCGCGGTCCGCCGCCGCACCGCTCAGCCAGTGCACCCGCGGATCGCGCCGGAACCAGGAGTCCTGGCGGCGCGCGAAGCGTTTGGTGGCGCGTACGGTCTCGGCCCGCGCCTCCGCTTCGGTGCATTCCCCGGCGAGCGCGGCGAGCACCTGCTGGTAGCCGAGCGCGCGCGAGGCCGTACGGCCCTCGCGCAGCCCCCGCGCCTCCAGCGCGCGCACCTCGTCCACCAGCCCCGCCTCCCACATCCGGTCGACCCGGGCCGCGATGCGCTCGTCGAGCTCGGGACGGGCGACGTCCACGCCGATCTGCACGGTGTCGTAGACGGAGTCGTGGCCGGGAAGGTTCGCGGTGAAGGGCTGCCCGGTGAGCTCGATCACCTCCAGGGCGCGGACGATGCGGCGGCCGTTGCCGGGCAGGATGGCGCGGGCCGCGGCGGGGTCGGCGGCGGCCAGGCGGGCGTGCAGCGCGCCGGAGCCGCGCAGCGCCAGCTCCTCCTCCAGGCGGGCCCGGATCACGGGGTCGGTGCCGGGGAACTCGAGGTTGTCGACCGCCCCGCGTACATACAACCCGGAGCCGCCGACCAGGATCGGCCAGCGGCCCTCGGCGAGCAGCGCGTCGATCCGCGCGCGGGCGAGTTTCTGGTACTCGGCGACCGAGGCGGCGGCTGTCACGTCCCAGATGTCCAGCAGATGGTGCGGGACACCGGCCCGTTCCTCGGGCGTCAGTTTGGCGGTGCCGATGTCCATCCCTCGGTACAGCTGCATGGAGTCGGCGTTGACGACCTCGCCGCCGAGTCGCTGGGCCAGGAACACGCCGAGATCGGACTTTCCGGCCGCTGTGGGGCCGACGACGGCGATGACGCGGGGGGCGGGGGCTGCGCTGCTCACCGCACCAGTCTCGCAAACCTCACGGCCGCGCCTCGAACGAGTTACGTGACGGCGCGCATGCCGGTTCGTTGCACCGGGATACCGCCCGCTCGGTCTTTGGAGGCGGTGAGCCGGGTGGCGCAAACGGACGCACCGCTTGACGCGGGATTTCGCCCGCACGAGTAACGTATGGAGTGGTTATGGGCGTTTTTGCACGGCTTCTCGGCAGGTCGAAGGCGAAGCGGGAGGCGTCGGCCGCCGAGGTCCCGGGTGACGACGCGCCGGAGAACGCCTCGGCGCCGGAGGCGGTCGAGGGCGCGGCGCCGGCGGAGGCGCCGGGCTCGTCCGAGGACGGGCACGAGGGCGTGGCGGCCGGGGCGGACGGCTCGGGAACCCGCGCCTCCGACGGCGCCGAGGGTGCCGAGGGTGCCGAAAGCGCGGAGATCCCCAAGCAGCAGTCCGCGGACGAGGCCGCCGACAGCGAGGCCGGGGAGGGCGCCCGCAGGTGACCGTCCCCGTCAGGGAAGGTGGAGCATGGGTCTTTTGGAGAACATGAAGGCCAGGCTGGGTCCGGCCAAGGACAAGGTGTCGGATCTGGCGAGCCGGCACGGGGACCGGGTGCAGCACGGCATCGACAAGGCCGCGCGTGCCGTGGACGAGCGGACCAAGGGCAAGTACTCCGACCGGATCCACGCCGGCACGGGCAGGGCGAAGGAGGCGATGGACCGCCTCGCGCACAAGGAGGAGCCGCACGTCAGCGGTGCGAAGCCCCCGGCCCGGCCGGAGGGCCCGCCGCCCACCTCCTGAACGGCACACGACTCGCCGGACGGCCGCGGAGCACCATGCCTCCCGGCCGTCCGCCGTTTCGCGCGGCCCGCTCGGGGGTCTACGACCAGGTGGCGACCAGGTATCCCACTCCGTAGGGCGCGTCCTCGTACAGCAGCGTGCCCTCCAGGCCCGCGCCCTCCGCCGCGCCCGCGAGAACCTGCCAGGGCGCGCGTCCGGAGGCCTTCAGTTCGTACGCCAGTCCGGGGTCCAGCGCCTGGAGCGCCGCCACGTCCGCCGCGCCCAGAGCGCGTGCCACCGCCGCGTCGAAGGGGGCCGCCCGCTCGTCGAGGTAGCCCGGCGCCTTGAGGGTGCGGCAGGCGCTCGCGTCTCCCATCACCAGCATCGCGACCCGCCCGGCCCGGGCACCCAGCTCCCTGCCGGTCTCCACGCACCGCCCGGGTTCGAGCGGTTCCCCGACGCCGAGCCCCTCGATCGGGGCGTCCGCCCAGCCGGTGCGCTCCAGCAGCCAGGCCGCGACGGCCAGCGACGGCGGCAGCTCACGCTCGCCGGCGGCGTCCGTGGCGGGGCCGAGCCGTACGGCGACGTCGACACCGAAGCCGCGGAAGGATCCGCGGGCACCCTGCGGGTGCCGTCCGCGCCCGCTGCGCTCGGCGGGCCCGACGACCACGAGCGTGTCGGGGCGGGCGGCGGCCAGCACGCCGAGCGCGTCGGCGCACGCCACGCGCGCGGGGTCCAGTTCCGGTGCGGCACCCGCGGCCACCTCGGGCACGAGCAGCGGTGGGCAGGGGCAGACAGCAGCGGCGACAAGCATGAGCGGCAGGGTAACGCCGTACGCAGACGGAGCGTTACCTCACGCCGAGCTCCGCGCCGAGGCGCGGACCGGCCCCGGGCCGGGACCCGGGTCGAACCGCCCGCCGGCCGGCGCCCCGGCCGCTCAGTCGCAGCCGCAGCCGCTCGCGACGGCGGGCAGCGGCGCCGGAACGCCGATCTTCGGCAGGCCGAGCAGCACGCCCGCCGGCTTGGCGGCCTCGGCGGCGTTGCGCTTCTCCCAGGCGTCGCCCGCGCGCGTGCGGCGCACGCCGAGGACGGGGCCCTCGGCGAGGAGGTGGTGCGGGGCGGCGTAGGTCACCTCGACCGTGACCACGTCACCGGGGCGCACCTCCTGCTCCGGCTTGGTGAAGTGGACCAGGCGGTTGTCGGGGGCGCGGCCGGAGAGCCGGTGGGTGGCGCCGTCCTTGCGACCCTCGCCCTCGGCCACCATCAGCTCGAGCGTGCGGCCGACCTGCTTCTTGTTCTCCTCCCAGGAGATCTCCTCCTGGAGGGCGACCAGCCGCTCGTAGCGGGCCTGGACGACCTCCTTGGGGATCTGGTCCTCCATGGTCGCGGCCGGGGTGCCGGGCCGCTTGGAGTACTGGAAGGTGAAGGCCTGCGCGAACCGCGCCTCGCGGACGACGTGCAGGGTCTGCTCGAAGTCCTCCTCGGTCTCGCCGGGGAAGCCCACGATGATGTCGGTGGTGATCGCCGCGTGCGGGATGGCGGCGCGGACCTTCTCGATGATCCCGAGGTAGCGCTCCTGCCTGTACGAGCGGCGCATCGCCTTCAGCACGGTGTCCGAGCCGGACTGCAGCGGCATGTGGAGCTGCGGCATGGCGTTCGGCGTCTCGGCCATGGCGGCGATGACGTCGTCGGTGAAGTCGCGCGGGTGCGGGGACGTGAACCGCACCCGCTCCAGGCCCTCGATGCTCCCGCAGGCGCGCAGCAGCTTGCTGAAGGCCTCGCGGTCGCCGATGTCGGAGCCGTAGGCGTTGACGTTCTGGCCCAGCAGGGTGATCTCGGAGACGCCCTCGCCGACCAGAGCCTCGATCTCGGCGAGGATGTCGCCGGTGCGGCGGTCCTTCTCCTTGCCGCGCAGCGCCGGGACGATGCAGAAGGTGCAGGTGTTGTTGCAGCCGACGGAGATCGACACCCAGGCCGCGTACGCGCTCTCGCGCCGGGTCGGCAGCGTGGAGGGGAAGGCCTCCAGCGACTCGGCGATCTCGACCTGCGCCTCTTCCTGGACGCGGGCGCGCTCCAGCAGGACGGGCAGCTTGCCGATGTTGTGCGTACCGAAGACGACGTCCACCCAGGGCGCCTTCTTCACGATGGTGTCGCGGTCCTTCTGTGCCAGGCAGCCGCCGACCGCGATCTGCATGCCGGGCCGGGACGCCTTGCGCGGCGCGAGCCGGCCGAGGTTGCCGTACAGCCGGTTGTCGGCGTTCTCACGCACCGCGCACGTGTTGAACACGACGACGTCGGCGTCCCCGTCGGATCCCTCGGGGGCGCGTACGTACCCGGCGTCCTCCAGCAGCCCGGCCAGTCGCTCCGAGTCATGGACGTTCATCTGGCATCCGTACGTGCGGATCTCGTAACTCTTGGGTGCGGGCACGTCCACTGCGGGGCTCCGGTCGCTGCTGCTGGTCATGGGTCAAGGGTAGGCGGTTCCTGGGAGCTCATTTCCCTCGCTTTCCAGAGTGGGTGCGCCGCACTGGCACTCCCGGGATACTCGGCCGCCTGGCTGATGGTGCGGTGATCCGCCCGTGAACTCCGTGGACGGGGCCTCTAGGGTCTCGCGCAGGCTCTGACAGCCGCCGGGACCACGGACGAGCGGCTGCTCGAGGCCATGCGCACGACGCCCGGGGGCGGGATTCTTCCCGGCCAATTTGGTCCGCGACGCGAACGCCCAGCACGCTGCTGTCGTGTCACCGTCACCCCCTTTCGCAAGGGCATGCGGCCATGTGATTCCCCAGGTGACCTGAGCCGTGGTCCACCGCTTGTGACGGCCTTCCGCCGACGGCTTGATCGAGTCGGCACGCTGCGGCGTGACTCACCTTGACCACTCCCTCCGCCAGCCCTCTCCCTAGCGAGGAATCAATGTTCGACTGCTTGCGCGCTGTTCACATTGCCCTGTCTGAACTGCTATTGGCTGGGCGGGGGTTGCACGGGAATGGGTTACGCGCTGCCGGGTTGGCTGGACCAGGTCCTGGACTACATCGCATCCAATTCCCGAAGGCAGACGAGAACGACTACCGTCACATGGCTGACGCCATGCGGGAGTTCGCCGACAACTTCGAGAGAGACGGCGCGGACGCGCACAAGGCGGCGGAGGAGATCCTCGCCTCGCCCAGGGGCTGGGCCGTCCATTCAGGCAGACCCACTGGAACCAGGTCAAGGCCGGCCACCTGGATAAGATCCCGGAGCTGGCCCGCCTGTTCGCCGACACCTGTGACGTCGTCGCGGCCGTCACCTTCGGCATGATGACGAAGGCGAGGCCAAACTGATCGTCAAAGCGAGCCGGTGAGCCTCTCGCTCGGCGCGGCCTTCATTACCGGAGGCCTGTCCGCCGTCCTGGGCGCGGCAGGATCACTGCCATGCGCCGGCCTGTGAACGTTTCATCGACGAGGCCGCCGACCAGGATCGTGAACCGGCCGCGAACCTGACGAGGTTCGCCGAGCGCGGCGGCACGTTCACCCCACTCCCAACGGGACTGTGAACGAGAACTCGCACCGAGTGAGGTCGCCGTCGTAAGGGAATCTCGCGCCGGCCGAACGGAGCGCGTCTCAGGCCGGCGCTCTCGTCGCGCACCGCAGCGGTATGAGGGCGGTGGCGTTCAGTGCCGACAGTGAGCTGTTCGCCACCGGCGCCGGGGACGGCACCGTATGCGTATGGCGGGCCGACACAGGAGTGCCCCTGCTGACGGTCAAGCACGACCGCCCGGTGAACGCCGTGGCGTTCTATCCGGACGGCCGGTACCTCGCGAGTGCAGGCGAGGACAAGGTGGTGCGCAGCACCTGGCTCAGCCCGGCCGATCGTTGAAGACGCGCGGACAGTGAGCCGCCGGCAGGTCCTCAACACGGGCTACGGAGGACACTCCGACGAGCGGGATCGGCTGCCACAATGAGGTGGGTCCCCTTCACTCGTCCGCCACACGCACGACGGCCAGCGTGATGTTGTCCGGGCCGCCCGCCGTGATGGCGGCCTTCCACAGTTCGAAGGCCGCCCGGCCGTCGTCATGCTCGCGCATCACCTCGTCGAGCACGTCGTCCGGCAGCGGATCGGTCAGGCCGTCGGTGCACATCAGGCAGCGGTCGCCAGGCGAGAGAGGCCGCGCGGTCACATGGGCGCGGACGCGACGGTACGCGGGGCTGCCGCCCAGGCACTGGGTGACGAGGTGGGTACCGCCCCACGCGGAATCCGGCGGGGGCCGGTCGTCGACGCTCAGCAGCCGCAGTCCCTCGTGGTCAGCCGCGTAGACCCGGCTGTCGCCCACGTTGAACACCAGCAGTGAGCCGGGCCGCAGGACGACGCCGGCCACGGTCGTGCCCATGGTCGCGAGCCCGCTTCCCGCGTCGCCGCCGGCGGCCGCGTGGATGGCGCGGTTGCAGTCGTCCACGGCGTCGCGGACGGCGTCCTCGCAGTCCAGTGCCGCACCTGCGGATGCGATCCGGCGGGCCACCAGGGCGCTGGCCACATGGCCGCCGGGATGTCCGCCGAGTCCGTCGGCCACGGCGACGACGAGAGGTGTGCCGAGCGGAAAGAACAGGGTCTGCGGGTTCTCGGTGACCGTGGCGCACAGCGTCCACGGACCGGCGACGAGGCTGTCCTCGTTTCGGTCGCGGACCAGTCCGGGATGGCTCAGCGCGCTCACCACCGCGTACGGCATGGCACGTCACCGCCTTCACACAGGAGACGGGCCCCCGATCTCCCGGCCGGCGAGAGCGGCCGAGACCGGATGCGGGCGAAATCCTCGGTCCTCAGCCTAGGCGTTTCTCCCGGCCTCGCTCAGCGTCGTCGCCCACCATCCGTCCCGGCGGGCTCGGCACGGCCTGACGCCTGGCCCGCCTGGCCGCGGGTGTCAGGCCGCGCCGTCCGCCGTCCAGCCCTGGCGGCGCAGCACGGCCGACACGTCGGGCGCCCGGTAGTGCTCCCCCTTGAGGACCTTGCCGTCGGCACGCCGGGCGACCTGGCCGTCGGGGCCCAGCTTGCTCATGTTGGAGCGGTGGATCTCGGCGATCACCTCGTCGAGGTCGACACCGTGGACCAGCGCGGTGCCGTACGCCACGTACACCACGTCGGCCAGCTCGTGCGCGAGCCGGTCCAGCGGACCCTCGACCGACACCTCGGCGACCTCCGCGGCCTCCTCGGCGAGCAGTTCCCCGCGGTGCGCTGCCAGCTCGGGAGCCACTTCGGTGGGTGTGCTGTGGGCGTCGAGGCCGAAGGCGAGGTGGAATTCGCGGACGAGCCGGGCGGGGGAAGTGCTCATGCCGCGACTCTAACGGCCGCCACCGACAGCCCGGGCCCGCGCCGCCGCCGCACCCCGCGGTGGCCCCGGCCCTGGTCAGCCCGGCGGTCGGCTGGCAGGATCGCCCGCATGTCCAAGGTGTTCCCCCGTGTCAGCAGGCGCCGGGCGCTGCAGAGCGCGGCCGCCGGTGCCGTGGTCCTCGGGCTGCTGCTGTGGTGGCTGCTTCCCCTGGGCGAGAAGCCGCCGAGCGGGACGATCGTCTTCAGTACGGGCACGTCCCGCGGGGTCTACCAGGAGTACGGCGAGCGGCTGCGCACCGAGATGGCCAAGGACATGCCAGGCCTGGAGGTGAAGCTGCTGAACAGCGCCGGCTCGCAGCAGAACGTGCAGCGGGTGGTCGACGGGCATGCCGATTTCACGATCGCGGCGGCCGACGCGGTGGGGACGTACGAGCGGCGGCACCCCGGCTCGTCCGGCCGGCTGCGTGGAGTGGCCCGGCTGTACGACGACTACGTGCAGCTCATCGTGCCGCGTGACTCGGACGTCGACAGCGTCGCGGACCTGCGGCACAAGCGGGTGGCCACCGGCCTGCCCGACTCCGGGGTGCGGCTGATCGCCGACCGGGTGCTCAGGGCCGCCGGCATCGACCCGCACAAGGACGTCACGCCGGTGTCGGACGGCATAGACGTCGGGCCCTCGCGCCTCGCACAGGGCAAGATCGACGCCTTCTTCTGGTCGGGCGGGCTGCCCACGAAGGGGCTGGCGGGGCTGGCCAGGAAGGCCGCCTTCAAGTTCGTGCCGATCGACGGCGACCTCGTCGCCAAGCTGCACGCGGCCGGCGAGGCCGGGCGCTACTACCGGGCCACCAACATCCCCGAGTCGGCGTACCCGCGCGTGCAGCACGGCTCGACGGTGGCGACGATCGCGGTGTCCAACGTGCTGATGACCCGCGCGGACATGGATCCCCGGCTGACCGAGTGGGTGACCCGCACGGTGATCAAGAGCCGGGACGACATCGGCGCCCATGTCCACTCCGCGCAGCTGGTCGACCTGCGCACCGCCATCTACACCGACCCGCTGCCCCTGCAGGAGGGCGCCCGGCGCTACTACCAGTCGGTCAAGCCGTAGCGGGCTTCGCCCGGGGCACGCGCGCCCGGCCGGTCCCGGAGGGTGTCTAGCGCGGCTCGGCGTGCCGCGGCACCGTCACCGTGACCGTCAGCCCCCGCGGCTCGTGGTGCGCGCAGCCGATCGAGCCGCCGCCCGCGGCGAGCAGGGCGCGGGTGATGGACAGGCCGAGCCCGGAACCCTTGACGTTCTGGTGACGGCCGCTGCGCCAGAAACGGTCGCCCACGCGTGTGAGTTCCTCGTCGGTCAGCCCGGGCCCGGTGTCGCTGACCCGGACGGTCGTGCTGTCGCCGTTGGAGGCCACGGTGACCTCGACCGTGCCGTCCTCGGGCGTGAACTTCACGGCGTTGTCGATCACCGCGTCCAGCGCGCTGGACAGGGTGATCGGGTCGGCCCAGCCGGTCGTCGGAGGGCAGTCACCGGTGAGCCGGACGCCCTTGGCGTCGGCGGTCGGTGCCCAGGCCGCCACCCGCTCCTCGGCCAGCGCGCCGATGTCGGTCAGCCGGAGGTCGGCCTCGGCGTGCTCGGCCAGCGCCAGGTCGAGCAGGTCGTCCAGGACCTGTGCCAGGCGCTTGCCCTCGGTGCGCACCGAGGCGATCTCCGCGTTGTTCTCCGGTAGCTCCAGGGCGAGCAGTTCGATGCGCAGCAGCAGCGCCGACAGCGGATTTCGCAACTGGTGCGAGGCGTCCGCGACGAAGGCGCGCTGCTGCTCCAGGACGTCCTCGACGTTGTCCGCCATCTCGTTGAACGATCGGGCCAGCCGCCTGAGTTCCGGCGGTCCGCCGCCGACCGCGACCCGGGACTTCAGGCGCCCGGTGGCGATGTCGTGCGTGGTGGCGTCCAGGATGCGTACCGGTCTGAGCACCCAGCCGGTCAGCCGCAGCGCGGCACCGACGGCGAGCAGCATCGCGGCGGCCTCCCCGGCCCCGATGACCAGCCAGCCGCGCAGGATGCGCGAGCGCAGCTGTCCGGTGGGCGAGTCGGTGACCACGACCGCCACCACGTCCCCGTCCCGGATCACCGGTGAGGCGACGACCAGCCGGCCGCGCTGCCAGGGCCACACCTGACGCGGGTCGTGGCTGCGGCGGCTGAGCAGCGCCTCGTCGAAGGCCTCCCGCACCTCCCCCGTCCGCGGGAGGAGCCAGTCGCCGGGCGCGTTGGCCATGGCCGCGTCATTGCTGTAGAAGACGCCCGCGCGGATGCCGTAGACGCCGTGGTAGCTGTCGAGTTCGCGGCGCAGGGTCTGCCGGCGCTCGTCGGTGGTGGACGGGCGGGACGCGGTGGGGACGTCGGTGACGAACTGGGCGAGCGCGGCGAAGCGCGCGGTGTCGTCGATCCGGTCGACGACGACGTTCTGCTGCTGGGCGGCGGCCAGGCTGACGGCGAGCGGCACGCCCAGGGCGAGGAGCACGGCCGCCATCAGGACGATGAGCAGCGGCAGCAGCCGGGTGCGCACCCGTCCCCGCTACGCGGCCGGGGCGACGAGCCGGTAGCCGACGCCTCGTACGGTCTCGATCAGCGCGGGCATGCGCAGTTTGGAACGCAGGGAGGCGACGTGCACCTCCAGGGTGCGTCCGGTCCCCTCCCAGCTGGTGCGCCACACCTCGCTGATGATCTGCTCCCGCCGGAAGACCACCCCGGGCCGCTGGGCGAGCAGTGCGAGCAGGTCGAACTCCTTGCGCGTCAGCTGGATCACCGAACCGTCCACGCTGACCTGGCGGGTGGGCAGCTCGATGTGCACGGACCCGAGCCGCAGCGCGCTCCCGGCGTCCGGCGCGGGGTCCTCGTGCACGCTGCGCCGGCTGACGGCGTGGATCCGGGCGAGCAGTTCTCCGGTGTCGTACGGCTTCACCACGTAGTCGTCGGCGCCCAGGTTGAGCCCGTGGATGCGGGAGCGGACGTCGGCCCGGGCGGTGACCATGATCACCGGGGTGCTGGTGCGCTTGCGGATCTTGCCGCAGACCTCGTAGCCGTCCTGGTCGGGCAGGCCCAGGTCGAGCAGGACCACTCCGAATCCCGCGCCCTCGGGGACGAGCGCCTGGAGGGCCTCCTCGCCGCTGCGCGCGTGGGTGACATCGAAGCCGTGCCGCGCGAGGACCGCGGACAGGGCCGCGGCGACGTGGTTGTCGTCCTCGACGAGCAGCAGTCTCATCGCCGCCCCCTCCGGTTCAGTGGTCGTACGGTCGTGGTTCTCGTTCGGCTTGTATCTCACGAGCACGCGCGCGTGCACGATGGAAGTCACGCCGATGGACAAGGACGGCGTCAAGAGGGTTCCGGTTGCCTGCCGCTTCCGTTATGCGCCCGATACGTGGCACAGAACGCAAGTGCTACGACACGTGTCCGATTGCTATCGGATCGTGATGCTCAGATTCCCCTCAGATGTGATGACGCAGGTCACGGCGTCTCACTACTGTCCACCGAAACCGAGGAGGACGGAGCCCGAGAGCGATGACCGAAGTATCGGTGGCCAAGGAAGACGTGGCCGCGACCGACGAACTGGTCGTCCTGAAGAGCGTCAACAAGCACTTCGGCGCGTTGCATGTGCTCCAGGACATCGACCTGACGATCGCCCGCGGCGAGGTCGTCGTGGTCATCGGGCCCTCCGGGTCCGGGAAGTCGACCTTGTGCCGCACCATCAACCGGCTGGAGACCATCGACGCCGGCACCATCACGATCGACGGGAAGCCGCTGCCCCATGAGGGCAAGGAGCTGGCCCGGCTGCGCGCCGACGTCGGCATGGTCTTCCAGTCCTTCAACCTCTTCGCGCACAAGACCGTGCTCGAGAACGTGATGCTGGGCCAGATCAAGGTCCGCAGGACGGACAAGAAGCAGGCCGAGGAAAAGGCCCGCGCCCTGCTCGACCGGGTCGGCGTGGGCACCCAGGCCGACAAGTACCCCGCGCAGCTCTCCGGTGGCCAGCAGCAGCGCGTCGCCATCGCCCGGGCGCTGGCGATGGGCCCGAAGGTCATGCTCTTCGACGAGCCGACCTCGGCCCTCGACCCCGAGATGATCAACGAGGTCCTCGAGGTCATGCAGCAGCTCGCCCGCGAGGGCATGACGATGATCGTGGTCACCCACGAGATGGGCTTCGCGCGTTCGGCCGCGAACCGGGTCGTCTTCATGGCGGACGGCCGCATCGTCGAGCAGGCCGCCCCCGACCAGTTCTTCAGCGCGCCGCGCAGCGACAGGGCCAAGGACTTCCTGTCGAAGATCCTGCACCACTGACGGCGCGGAGCCCGCGCGCCCTGACGTTCCGGGGTCGCCCGTCCCTCACCGGCCTCGTTCTCTCACCACGCAAAGGATGTTCACCATGAAGCTCCGCAAGGTCACCGCCGCCTCGGCCGCCGTACTCGCCCTCGCTGTGGGCGCCACCGCTTGTGGCGGCGGCAAGAAGGACGACAACAGCTCTTCCGGTGGCGGCAAGAAGATCGCGATCGGCATCAAGTTCGACCAGCCCGGCATCGGCCAGAAGACCCCGCAGGGCTACTCGGGCTTCGATGTCGACGTAGCGACCTATGTCGCGAAGAAGCTTGGCTACGGAGCGGACCAGATCGAGTGGAAGGAGTCGAAGAGCGCCGACCGCGAGACCATGCTGCAGCGTGGCGACGTCGACTTCATCGCCGCCTCCTACTCGATCACCCCGGAGCGTCAGCAGAAGGTGGACTTCGCCGGCCCGTACCTGCTGGCCCACCAGGACGTGCTGATCCGCGCGGACGACAACACCATCAAGTCGCCGGCGGACCTCAACAAGAAGAAGCTGTGCTCGGTGACCGGCTCGACGTCGGCGCAGAACGTCAAGGACAAGCTGGCCCCCAAGGCCCAGCTCCAGCAGTACCCGACGTACTCGGCCTGCCTGACCGGTCTGCAGAGCAAGGCGATCGACGCCCTTACCACGGACGACTCGATCCTCGCCGGCTACGCCTCTCAGTCCCAGTTCAAGGGCAAGTTCAAGCTGGGCGGCTTCAAGATGACCAACGAGAACTACGGCATCGGCGTCAAGAAGGGCAGCGACCTCAAGGCCAAGATCAACAAGGCCCTGGAGGAGATGGTCTCCGACGGTTCGTGGCAGAAGGCCGTGGACAAGAACTTCGGCCCGGCCGACTACAAGAACGAGCAGGCTCCGAAGATCGGCGAGATCAAGAGCTGAGGCAACGCCCGCAGGGTGCGCCGCTCCTGACCGCGGCGCACCCGGGCATCCCTACACGCGGAAGCGCGGGAGATCGTGTTCGACTTTCTTGACAAGTACGACGTGCTGGGCGCCTTCTGGACGACGGTGCAGCTCACACTGCTGTCCGCCGTGGGCTCCCTGATCTGGGGCACGCTGCTGGCCGGCATGCGGGTGGGGCCGGTGCCGCTGATGCGCGGCTTCGCCACCGGCTACGTGAACATCGTGCGGAACATCCCGCTCACGGTGATCATCCTGTTCGCCTCCCTCGGCCTGAGGGACACGCTGGGCATCACGCTGGGCTCGGACGTGGTCGACACGAGCAACTTCCGGCTGGCTGTGCTCGGCCTGATCGTCTATACGTCCTGCTTCGTCTGCGAGGCGATCCGCGCCGGCATCAACACGGTTCCCGTCGGCCAGGCGGAGGCGGCCCGGGCCATCGGCCTGAGCTTCACGCAGGTGCTCGGCCTGATCGTGCTGCCCCAGGCTTTCCGCGCGGCCGTCGGCCCGCTGGCCAACGTGCTGATCGCATTGACGAAGAACACGACGCTGGCAGCCGCGATCGGCGTGGCGGAGGCGGCGCTCCTGATGAAGGAGATGGTGGAGAACGAGGCACAGCTGCTGCTGATCTCCGCTGTCATCGCCTTCGGGTTCTGCTGCCTGACGCTGCCGACCGGTCTGATCCTCGGCTGGGTGGGCAAGAAGGTGGCGGTGAAGCGATGAGTTCGGTCCTGTACGACGCCCAGGGACCCCGCGCCAAGCGGCGCAACGTCCTGTACACGGCGGGTTTCCTGGTCGCCCTCGCGGCCGTCGTGTGGTGGGTTTACAAGGCCCTGGACAACAAGGGTCAGCTGGACTGGGTGCTGTGGAAGCCGTTCTTCACCGGCTCGGAAGCGTACTCGACATACATCTGGCCGGGTCTGCAGAACACACTGGAGGCGGCGGCGCTCGCGATGGTCATCGCGCTGCCACTGGGTGCCGTACTGGGCATCGCCCGTCTCTCGGACCACGCTTGGATACGTGTCCCTGCGGCGGCCGTCGTCGAGTTCTTCCGCGCGATCCCGGTACTGGTCCTGATGATCTTCGGGCTGGCTCTGTTCGCCCAGTACACCAACATCAGTTCGAACGACCGGCCGTTCTACGCGGTCGTGACCGGTCTCGTCCTCTACAACGCGTCGGTGCTCGCGGAGATCGTCCGGGCCGGCATCCTCGCCCTGCCCAAGGGCCAGTCCGAGGCGGCCTTCGCGATCGGTCTGCGCAAGAACCAGGTGATGCGGCTCATCCTGCTGCCCCAGTCGGTCACCGCAATGCTGCCTGCGATCGTCAGCCAGCTGGTCGTGATCGTGAAGGACACCGCGATCGGTGGCGCGGTCCTCACCTTCCCCGAACTGCTCTCCTCGGCGAACACGATGAGTGGTTACTACGGTGCCAACATCATCGCCTCTCTCACCGTGGTGGCCGCGATCTACATCGCCATCAACTTCTCGCTGACCTCCTTCGCGAGCTGGCTCGAGGGCCGGCTGCGGCGACGCAAGAAGTCGACCGGTGCGGTCCTCGGAGCCCAGGACGTCACTGACACGCCGGGTACGACGGCGGGCGGGGACGGTGTCGGCGCCGGCGCCGGCCCCGGTGGCATCGTCTGACAGAGCATCACGTCACCCGTACGGCCCCCGGAGGCAGTGGCGTGATCGCCACTGCCTCCGGTCGCTTGACGCAAACTCTGCCAATGGGTTGCATACATTCTGTGATCGTGCACCCTGCTCCAACCTTCTGTTCACACACATCCCCGAGGGCACCGCTGCGGGCAGGGGGCGCCGCGCCGTGGACCCGGTGATCATCGTCGGAGCGGGGCCCGTCGGGCTCACGCTCGCCCTGGCGCTGGCCCGTCAGGACGTCCCCTCCGTCGTCCTGGACGAGGGCCCGGGCAAGGACGAACCGCGCCCTGCGCGCACCGTCGTACTGCGCGAGGACACGGCCGCCCTGGTGGAGCGGCTGACCGGGACCCCGCTCGGTGACCAGGGGATGAGATGGACCGGATTCCGGTCGGTGCGGCGCAGGCAGGTGATGGGTGAGATCACCTTCGACGCGGCGGATCCCGCCCCGCTGCACATCGCCCAGCACTCCCTCACCGGTGCTCTGCGCGCGGCCATCACGGACGAGCCGCTGGTCAAGGTCGCCGCGGACAGCCGGCTCGACTCGCTGGAGCAGGAACGCTCCGGCGTCACCGCCCACACCCGAGGCCCCAGCGGCACCTGGTGGCGCGGCAGTTACCTGGTCGGCTGCGACGGCCCCCGCTCGACAGTGCGCAAACTGCAGGACATCCGCTTCCCGGGCCGTACGGCGGTGGAGCGGCACGCGGTCGCCGCACTGCGCACGGAACTTCCGTGGGAGGGCCAGGCGTTGCTCCACCGGATGCCGCCGTGGCGGCAGTCCGGGCCCTCGGCCGGGGAGGTGACCGCCCGTCCCCTCCCGCACGGCGTGTGGCGCCTGGACTGGCTGCTGCCGCCGGGCAAGGACCTGGTCACGCCCGAACTGCTGGTGGCCCGGATCCGCGAGACCCTCGCGGGCTGGACGGACGGCTCCACTCCGCCGCCGTACGACCTGCTCGACACCGGTGTCCACACGGTGCATCACCGGCTGGCCCGGCGCTGGCGGGCAGGCAGGGTCTTCCTGGCCGGGGACGCAGCCCACCTGCTCGGCACGCTCGGCACCCAGGGGCTCGACGAGGGACTCCGGGACGCCGACAACCTCGCCTGGAAGCTGGCCCCGGCCTGGCACCACGGGCATCACGAGGCCCTGCTCGACAGCTACCAGACCGAGCGCCGCGCGGTGGTCGCCGCCCGGCTGCGCGCAGCCGACCAGGTGCTGCCGGTGCTGCGCGGCGGTGGCGGGCTGCGCCACATCGTCCCCGGCGCGGCCCGCGGCCACGACGCACTGCTCACGGACGGTCATCTGGGTCGCGGCCCGCTCGGTGCGCCGGGGGCGTACGCCGACTCGCCGCTCGCGCCGGGGCGTCTGGAGGGCGAGACCCCGGTCGGGACCGCGCCGGGCGCACCGGTCACGGATGTGCGCGTCACGGCGGAGGATGGTTCCTTCGTACGGCTGCGCGACCGGCTGGGCCACGGCGCGCTGCTCGTGGTGCTCATCGCGCCCGGTACGGGCGTGTGGGACCGCAAGCACTGGGTGTCCGCCGGGGTCATGCCCCGGCTCGCCGCCGCGGTGACAGCGCTTCCGCATCCGGCGGAACTGTTGGTCGCCGAGGAATACCCGGGTGCGCCGGCGCACAGCGTGCTGCTCGTACGCCCCGACGGCCACCTCGTCACCGCGCTGAGCGGGGTACGCCCGGCCGACCTGTACGCGGCAGCGGAGGCGGCCGTGGGCGGCTCGGTCGAACAGGAGGCGAAAACCGGCTCCGGCGTGCGCTGACCAAGGCATCCGTCACCCGCTGTCCGCATGGTGACGGTGAGTTGACCGGGGTCCGGCAGCGTGCTGTACTCCGGATCGTGACCGACACCTGTGTGCGCCTGTGGCGGAGGGTCCATATGGACCTCGTCCGCTATGCGGGCTGCGTGTGTCGCCCGTCCTGCTGAATCTCGCTCCCCTTTTTCTCCCGGGCGCCGTCGTGCGCCCGTTTCGGCGAACCTTCCTCAGGACGGTGTACGTGTCTGTCTCCCCCACTGCCTCCGCATCCCTCTCCACAGCCGGCTCACACTCCGGCTCCGCCGCCCCCTCCGTACGCCCTGCCACGGCCGGTGCCGCCGGTCAGGTGCCGACCCAGGCGGAACTCCTCGACTTCGCGCGGCGTACGGCCGCAGACGGTGAGCTGATCGCCTCGCTCCCGCTCGACCCCGAGGGCCGCACCTGGGTGCGCCTCGAGGGCCCCGGCGGCAGCGAGGCCTGGCTGATCGGCTGGCCGCCCGGCAGTGGCACCGGCTGGCACGACCACGCCGACTCGGTCGGCGCCTTCGTCACCGCTTCGGGCGAACTCACGGAGTACTCGCTGGCGGCCCGGCTCCCCACCGACGGCTGGAAGACCCTGGAGCTCACCGAGGACGTGGACCGCGAGCGCCGGCTGCCCGCCGGGCAGGGCCGCGCCTTCGGCCACCACCATGTGCACGAGGTGCTCAACGAGTCCTTGGACCGGCACGCGATCTCGGTGCACGCCTACTATCCGCCGCTGCCGCGGATCCGCCGCTACAGTCGCACGGGCCAGGTGCTGCGCCTGGAGCAGATCGAACGCCCGGAGGACTGGCAGTGAGCGGCGACCCGACGGTGCGGCCGACCGGCATCGACGAGTTGCTGGAGCGGGTCCGTGCGGACTACCGGCGCATCGACGCGCGAGCGGCGCACGAGGCGGCGCGCGCCGGTGACGCCCTGCTGGTCGACATTCGGTACGCGGCCCTGCGCGAGCGGGACGGGCTGATCCCCGGCGCCCTGGTCATCGAGCGCAACGAGCTGGAGTGGCGCCTCGATCCCCGGGGCAGCCACCGGGTGCCCGCGGCCACCGGCCACGATCTGCGGGTCGTCGTCATCTGCAACGAGGGCTACGCCTCCAGCCTGGCGGCCGCTTCCCTCCACCAACTGGGCCTGCACCGGGCGACGGACCTGGTGGGCGGCTTCCAGGCGTGGCGAGCCGAGGGACTGCCCGTGGAGCCGGCGGCGGGCTGAGCGGGCCTCCGCCGGGAGGCGACCCGCGGCTCTCGGCCGAGGCGGCCTCCGGCGGTGGCCC
This sequence comes from Streptomyces sp. NPDC047869, assembly GCF_040704065.1. Taxonomy (NCBI): domain Bacteria; kingdom Bacillati; phylum Actinomycetota; class Actinomycetes; order Kitasatosporales; family Streptomycetaceae; genus Streptomyces; species Streptomyces sp. NPDC047869. Next base: position 34,333 of record NZ_JBEYRK010000045.1, on the reverse strand, counting down.
GCAGTCGTCGCCGCTCGCCCTACTCCTTCGCGGTGGCCACCGTCACCGCTCTGACGCGAAGCGCCGCACGCCCGGGGAGGGCACTGGCGGTGAGCGCCAGGAGCGCGGCCACCGCGACGACGGCCACATAGAGCAGGGGCATGACCGTGGGCGCTGCCCGGCCCGTCATGCCGAGGCTGAACGCGCTGAGCACGGCGAGCGAGATTCCGCTGCCGAGCGCGGTGGCGAGGAGCAGCACGGACAGCGCCTCGGTGCGGAGCATGCGCAGCACCTGGCGGCGGGTCGCTCCGGCGAGACGGAGCAGGGCGAACTCGCGCACACGTTCCGCGACCGACATGGCGAGGGTGTTGACGACCGCGATGGCGGTGAATGCCAGGACCAGCCCCATGGCCAGGTAGTTGACCTCGGCGTTCGCCTGCTGTCGTTCGGCCTGGAGTGAGTCGGCGGCGGTCGGCGAAAGAATTTCAAGACCCGGGAACTCACGGAGCGTAGTCGCGAGTTGTGTCTTTGTACGGTTCGTGCCGACGAGGACGGAGGAGGCGAGCGGGTTGTCCATGTGGCGGGCCAGCAGGTCGTGGGCGATGGTGAGGTCGCCGAAGCCGAGACCCCGGGCGTAGACGGCGGCGACGGTGAGCGTGGCGGGCGTCCCGTCGCCGAGCGTCAGCTTCACGCGGCTTCCGGGCTTCAAGTGGAGCTGATCCGCGGCCAGTCGGCTGACGGCCACGGTGCCGGGGCCGAGGTCCGCGAGGGAGCCGGCGGTCACCTCCGGGTCCCAGGTGCGGGTGAGACCGGCCGGAGTGACGCCCTGGGCGGGGTACTTGTCGAGGCCGACACGGACGGTGGTGCGCACCACCTCGGTGACGGTGTCGTGCCGGGCCCGCAGCAGCCGCGCGGCCTCGCCGGGGATGCCGGGTCCCTGGGCGGCTACGACCCAGTCGGCGGTGACACCCTCGCGTGCCTGGGTCCGGGCGGCGCCGCCGAGGGTCGACTGGACGAACAGGACGGTGCAGGTCATGCCGATGAGCAGGGTGAGGGGGGTGACGACGGAGGCCATCCGGGCGGCGTTGCCGCGCAGGTTGGCGGCGGCGAGCCGCCCGCCGTGTCCGGTGAGCCGCAGCGGTACGGCGAGCAGCAGCGCGGCCGCCTTGACCAGGAGGGGACCGAGCAGGGCGACGGAGGTGGACAGCACGACGACGGCGAGGAAGGTCACGGGGGTCGAGGCGGGCTCGGTGCGCAGGGCGGTGAGGACGGCGACGAGGACGATGCCACCGGCGAGGAGGAGCAGACCGGCGGCGATACGCCCCCAGGCGGGCCGATCGCGCTCGGTACTGGACTCGGCCAGGGCTTCCGCCGGACGGATCCGGGCGACCCTGCGAGAGGCGATCCGGGCGGCCGCCCAGGCGCCGAGCAGGGTTGCGGCCAGACCGGCGAAGGGCGGGTAGACGCTGGTGGTGTGCTGGAGCGTGGCGGGTACGGCGCCCAGGGCGACGAATCTGGAGTGCAGCAGACCGCCGAGCGGCAGTCCGAGGAGGGCCCCGGCGGTGCCCGCTGCCGCGCCGATGATCAGCGCCTCCCGGCCGAGCAGCTTGCGGACCTGACCGGGCGTGGCGGCGATGGCCCGCAGCAGGGCGAGTTCGCGGTGGCGCTGCTGGACGGTGAGTGCGAAGGTGCCGACGACCACGAGCACCGCCACCAGCAGTGAGGTGCCGCCCATCGCGCCGCCCATGCTGACCAGCCGGGTGCGGGCCGCGGCCGCGTCCAGGAACTCGACGGGACCGCGGGCGTCGCCGGTGCTGACCTGGGCAGTGGTGCCGTGCAGCGTCCGTGCCACGGCCTGCCGCACCGCTTCCGGGTCGGTGCCCCTGGCCGGAAGGACGCCGAACGCGCTGACCTGCCCGGGGTGCGCGGCCAGCCGGCGGGCCTCCGCGGTGGAGAAGAACAGGGAGGTCTGATGGCGTACGGACACGGCGGGAGTGGCGATACCGGTGATCCGGTAGTCGCGCGGCGACCCCGTGGACTGCACGGTGAGGCGGCCGCCGGGCCGGAGACGGGCGCGTGCGGCGAGGTCGCGGTCGGCGACGAGATCACCGGTGGCCCTGGGCGCGGTGCCTGCGGTGAGCCGGTACGGGGTCAGTGCGGCGGATTCCCAGGCGTGCCCGTAGGCGGTACGGCCGCCGGTGCCGGCCGGGGTCAACGGCTGTGCGATGAAGGTCAGTTCGGGCACGACGCGGGCGACGCCGGGGGTGCGGGCGAGGGTCGTTCCCAAGTCGGCGGACAGCCAAGCGCGTTCGGCGACGGGTTTCGCCTTGTGCTTGACCTTGGTCTTGCCCTTCTTGTGCTTCACGGTGGTGCGGTGGACGTACTGGTCGGCGGAGACCACAACGGGAGCGGCGGCATAGCGCTCGGTGCGGATCGTGGGCCGGCGGCGCTCGGTGGCCGGGCGCCCGCCGTCAGAAGCCCTCGCCCTCGAGGAACTCCGTCTCCTCGCCCTCTTCCTCGAGGGCCTGGCGGACGACGCGGAGGGCCATGCCCTCGGGGTAGCCCTTGCGGGCGAGCATGCCGGCCAGGCGCCGGAGCCGCTTGTCGCGGTCGAGGCCACGGGTGGCCCGCAGCTTGCGGGCGACGAGTTCCCGGGCGGTCTCCTCCTCCTGCTCGGAGTCGAGCTGGGCGACGGCCTCGTCGATCAGCGTGGAGTCGACGCCTTTGGTGCGCAGTTCTCGGGCGAGTGCGCGGCGGGCGAGTCCCCGGCCGTGGTGCCGGGACTCCACCCAGGCTTCCGCGAACGCGCCGTCGTCGATGAGCCCGACCTCCTCGAACCGCGAGAGCACCTCCTCGGCCGCCTCCTCGGGGATGTCCCGCTTGCGCAGGGCGTCCGCGAGCTGCTTGCGGGTGCGCGGGGTCCCGGTGAGCAGGCGCAGACAGATCGCCCGCGCCCGCTCGACCGGGTCCCCCGAAGACTCCCCCCGCTCGGCCCTCGACGAGGCAGGGGTGCCTTCGTCCTCACCGGGCGGCTCCCCGAAGCCGACCCGCCGGCGGCCACGGCCGCGCCCACGGCCACCCCGTGCTCCGGCGGGCCTCCCCTGGCCGCCGGTCCCGTTCGTGCCGTCCCCGTAGGGCTCGCCGCCCGGGCGCGTGCCGCCGCCCTCGTACTCGCCGAGCCCCTCGTTCCTTCTTCCGTCGCCCCCGTACCCGTCGTCGCCGGCCGTGGCGGAGCCCATGCCATCCCCGGTGCCCCTTCCCCGCGGGGCACCGGGGGTGGCGTACTCGTACTCGGCCCAGTCGGTTCGTCGTGTCACGGGTCAGCTCTTGGCTGCGGCGGCCTTGGGCTTGGTGGCCTTGGCGGCCGCGGGCGCCGTCTTGGCGGCGTCGTCGGCAGGGGCGGCGACCGCCGCGTCCGCGCCCGGCTCGGCGGAGGTCTTCTCCGGCCGGACACCCACGCCCAGCTTCTCCTTGATCTTCTTCTCGATCTCGTTGGCCAGGTCGGGGTTGTCCTTCAGGAAGTTGCGCGCGTTCTCCTTGCCCTGGCCGAGCTGGTCGCCCTCGTACGTGTACCAGGCGCCGGCCTTGCGGACGAAGCCGTGCTCCACGCCCATGTCGATCAGGCCGCCCTCACGGCTGATGCCCTGGCCGTAGAGGATGTCGAACTCGGCCTGCTTGAAGGGCGGCGCGACCTTGTTCTTGACGACCTTGCAGCGGGTGCGGTTGCCGACCGCCTCCGTGCCGTCCTTCAGGGTCTCGATGCGGCGGATGTCGATGCGCACCGAGGCGTAGAACTTCAGCGCCCGGCCACCGGTCGTGGTCTCCGGGGAGCCGAACATCACACCGATCTTCTCGCGGAGCTGGTTGATGAAGATCGCGGTGGTCTTGGACTGATTGAGCGCGCTGGTGATCTTCCGCAGCGCCTGGCTCATCAGACGGGCCTGCAGACCGACGTGACTGTCGCCCATCTCGCCCTCGATCTCCGCACGCGGGACGAGCGCGGCCACGGAGTCGATGACGATGAGGTCGAGGGCGCCGGAGCGGACCAGCATGTCCACGATCTCCAGGGCCTGCTCGCCGTTGTCGGGCTGGGAGAGGATCAGGTTGTCGATGTCGACGCCGAGCTTCTTCGCGTACTCGGGGTCGAGGGCGTGCTCCGCGTCCACGAACGCGACCTGGCCGCCGGCCTTCTGCGCGTTGGCCACGGCGTGCAGGGTCAGCGTGGTCTTACCGGAGGACTCCGGTCCGTAGATCTCCACGACACGGCCGCGCGGCAGGCCACCGACGCCGAGGGCGACGTCGAGCGCGGTCGACCCGGTCGGGATGACCTCGATGGGCTCCATCGACCGCTCGCCCATGCGCATGACAGCGCCCTTGCCGAATTGTCGTTCAATCTGTGCGAGCGCGGCGTCGAGCGCCTTCTCGCGGTCGGTTCCTGCCATGGGTTCCACCCGGTTTGCTTGAGTCGATCGCTTCACGTCAAAGACGCTAACGCCTGCCACTGACAATGCGCCCCGACGCAGGCCCGGCCTGTGGATAACCTGGGCACATACCCCATCCAAAGGGGACAAAATCCCCGTCCGGAACCTCGCCTGAGTCTCCATAAGAATGGATGTTCGATTTTGGTGTCAAGCGCACCACCCGGGCCGCGGAGGGCGGCCGGCGGCGTGGTCCGCTACGAGGACTCCTGCGAACCGGGCCGCCGTCCCCACAGCAGCCGCACGCGCGTGAAAGCGCCGGGACGGCCCGGATCCCGCCGGCGGTGCCCGTGCACCCGCGGATCGTCCGTGACGGTGTACCGCTTCACGTACGCCCCCAGGAAGGCCTGCAGCGTGGCGACCGCGGGGATGGCGATCAGCGCGCCGACCGCGCCGAGCAGCGCGGTGCCCGCGATCACCGAGCCGAAGGCGACGGCCGGATGGATGTCGACGGTCTTGGAGGTCAGCTTGGGCTGCAGCATGTAGTTCTCGAACTGCTGGTACACCACGACGAAGATCAGCACCCACACCGCGTACCAGGGGTTCACGGTGAACGCGATCAGCATCGGCAGCGCGCCCGCGAGATAGGTGCCGATGGTCGGGATGAACTGCGAGACCAGCCCCACCCAGACACCGAGCACGGGCGCGTACGGCACGCTTAGCGCCTCGAGCAGGATGTAGTGCGCGACCCCGGAGATGAGCGCCATGAGGCCGCGGGAGTAGAGATAGCCGCCCGTCTTGTCGACGGCGATCTCCCAGGCGCGCAGCACCTCGGCCTGGCGCGCGGGCGGCAGGACGGAGCAGAGGGCCCGGCGCAGCCGGGGGCCGTCGGCGGCGAAGTAGAACGAGAACAACCCGACCGTCAGCAGCTGGAAGAGGCCGCCGAGCACCTGGGCGGACACGTCGAGCACGCCGGCCGCGCTGTTCTGGGCGTACTTGCGCAGCCAGTCGGAGTGCAGCAGGCCCTCCTGGACGTCCACCCGTCTGAGCTCCATGTGGAACGTCTCGTTGATCCAGTTGATCACCGAGTCGAGATAGCCGGGGAAGCCCTCGACCATCTTGATGATCTGTCCCGCCAGCATCGACCCGAGCAGCGTGACGAAGCCCGCCGCGACGATCGTCAGGCCGAGGAAGACCAGGAAGGTGGCGAGGCCCCGGCGCATGCCGTGGGCGGCCATCCAGCTCACCGCGGGCTCTATGGCGAGCGCGAGGAAGAACGCGATCAGGATGTTGATCAGCAGTCCGGTCAGCTGGTGGAAGGCCCAGCTGCCCAGCTGGAACGAGGCGATGAGTGCGAGGGCGAGCACCATGGCGCGCGGGAGCCAGCGCGGCATGCGGCGCCCGGGCCGCTCGGCGGAGCCGTCGTCGGCCGGGCGCCGGGCGTGCGGCGGCGAAGCGGTCGGGGAGGCTGTGTGCCGGACGGCCGGCTCATTGTCGTCAGTGGGTGCCACGCACCCAGTCTCGCCCACGCCGCCGGCGGCCACGGCCCGCCCGGAGTCCTCGTGTCGGCTCAGTGCCTCTCCCCGGGCACGTTCATGACCGAGCAGACCACGCGCCACACGTCCTTGGCGTCCCAGCCGGCGTCCAGTGCCTCGTGCACCGTGCGCCCGCCCAGCTCCGTCATCACATGATCGCGCGCGAAGGTGTCGGCGTACCCCGGACCGAAGTGCTCCGCCATCCGCTGCCAGAAGACCGTCAACCGCATGACTCCAGTATCCCGCCCCTGAGGGTGGGGCCCGCCGGGAGGCGCCTGCCGGGACCGCTTTCCGTCCTACGGTCTGTCGCATGGCCGAATCAGGAGCTTCCCCACTCCCCCCAAAGCCCCCGGCGCGCTCCCCGCTCTTCCGCGCCGAACAGTTCGTCTGGCTCACCGCGCGCGTGCTGGAGCAGCGGCTCTTCGCGTACCACTTCCTGAACGGCGCCGCCGAGCCGGTGGAGGCCGCGCTGAACGCCTACCGCAACGAGGACGGCGGCTACGGTCACGCGCTGGATCCCGATCTGCGCGGACCCGTGAGCCAGCCCCTGCACACCGCTCGCGCGCTGGGCGTCCTGGACGCCATCGGACGCTGCGGCGGGCAGCGGGTGGAGCGGGTGTGCCGTCATCTGACCGCCGTCTCGACCGCGGACGGCGCGCTGCCGGCGGCCGGTCCCGGCCAGCGCGGCTACCCGGTGGCACCGTTCGTCCCGGTCGTGGACGACCCGCCGAGCGAGCTGCTCGCCACCGGTCCCGTGGTGGGGCTGCTGCACCGCAACGAGGTGTGGCACGCCTGGCTGTTCCGTGCCACCGACTTCTGCTGGCAGGCGGTGGAGTCCCTGCGGAAGTCACACCCCTACGAGGTGCGGGCCGCGGTGGCCTTCCTGGACTCCGTCCCGGACCGCCCGCGCGCGGAGGCGGCGGCCGACCGGCTCGGCCGCCTGGTGCGCGAACAGCGGCTGGCGGTACTGGACCCGGACCGGCTCGACGCGTGCCCGGTCCCGCCCGGGTACGCCCCCGGCGAGCACCACTTCCCGCACGACTTCGCGAGGAGCCCGCGGTCACTCGCGCGCGCGTGGTTCACGGACGAGGAGATGACACGCTCCCTGGACCACCTCACGCGATCGCAGCAGGAGGACGGCGGCTGGCCCGTCCGCCGGCGCCGGTGGGCACCGGCCCCGGTCCTGGAGGCGCGGCCCATGGTGACGATCGAGGCGCTGCACACCCTCAGGGCGTACGGCCGCTTCGTGGGCTGAGCCGTGCTCAGCCGCCGATCGCCCGCACCCCCGCGGTCACCACCACCGCGGCGGCGACGACCAGCAGGAAGGGTGCGCGCAGCACCAGCGCCACGGCCGCCGCGCCGAGCCCCGCCGCCCTGGCGTCCAGCACGAGGGCGTGCCCGTCGGCGAACGTCTGCTGGGCCGTGAGCGCGGCCAGCAGGGCGACGGGCAGCAGGGCGGCGAGCCGCCGGACGAGCGGCCGCTCCATGGCGCCCGCGGGCACGAGCAGTCCGGCGAGCTTGACGGCGTAGCAGCCGAGGACGGTCAGGCCGATCGCTGTCCAGGTGTTCACCGGTCCTCCTCCGTTCCGCCCGGCGTGGTCCTCCGGACGCGTCCCATGCGCCGGCCCTCGACGAAGAGCGCGGCCGGCGCGGCCAGCGCCGCCACCAGAACCGGTACGCCGGCCGGCAGGGCGGGCAGCAGACCGAGGCCCAGGAGAACCGCGAGGCCCGCGACCGCCCGCTCGGTGCGTGTCTTCAGCATGGGGGCGAGCAGGGCCAGGAAGACGGCGGGCCCGGCCGCGTCCAGCCCCCAGGCGTCGGTGTCCCCGATGGCCTTCGCGCCCAGCGCGCCGAGCAGCGTGGTCAGGTTCCACAGCAGGTACAGGCTGAGCCCGGTCACGGTGAAACCGATACGCGCGGCACGCCGGGTCGGCTGGGCCAGGGTCACGGCCGTGGTCTCGTCGATCACCCACTGGGCGGCGAACGGCCGCAGCGCGCGCGGTAGTGCCAGCATCTGCGACAGGCGCAGCCCGTAGAAGGCGTTGCGCACGCCCAGGAAGAAGGCGCCGGCGGCGGCCGTGAACGGGCTGCCGCCCGCGGCGAGCGCGCCCACCAGGGCGAACTGCGAGGCGCCGGTGAAGACCAGGAGGCTGAGCGCGCAGGTCTGGAGGAGTCCGAGTCCGCTGCCGGCCGAGGTCACCCCGAAGGCGAAGCCGGAAAGCCCCACCGCGACGCCGACGCCGAGAGCGTCCCGTACGACGGCGGAATCGGGCTTGGCGGTGCCATCGGAGGACATGTCCGCGAGTGCTGTCTGTTGTGCCACGCCCCGGACGGTACGTCCGGCCCTCAGTCCGGGTCTTGTACGTTCTTGCGCTCGCGCTGGTAGGCGCCCGGGGGCACGCCGACGATGCGGGCGAAGTGCCGGTTGAGGTGAGGCTGGTCGGTGAAGCCGACGGCGACGGCAGTCTCGGCGAGCGCGGTCCCCGCGTCGAGCAGCAGCCGCGCGCGGCGCACGCGCGCGTCCGTCAGCCAGGTGTGCGGCGGCATCCCGTAGGCGTCGCGGAACGCCCGCAGCAGGGCGAACGGGCCGGTCCCGAGGTCGGCCGCCAGGCGCTCCAGGGTCGGCGGCGCGGCCATCTCCTCCTCCAGCACGGCACGCGCGCGTGCCGCGATCCGGGCGCCGGCCGTCCGGCGCGGCCGCTGCGGCAGCGGGCCACCGTTGAGCCGCAGCAGCCGGGTCACGGCCACCCGCAGCAGGGTGTCGGCGGCCAGCGCGTTGCCCTCGTCGGCGGCGCGCAGCACCTGGTGGACCAGGCGGACGGTGTACGGATCGTCGAGGACCGGGCCGGCGAAGCCGGGGGTACCGCGGATCGTGGTGGTCTCGGCCGCTATCCCGGCCACCACCTCGGGCGACGGATAGACCGCGCCGTAGCGCCAGCCCTCGGGGACCCCGGCCCGGCCCGTGTGCGGGGTGTCCGGGTTGACCAGGGCGAGGGCGCCCGCGCCCGCCGACACGTCGGAGCCCCGGTGGTGGAAGACCTCGACGCCGTCGGCGATGGCCGCGATCACGAAGTTCTCGTGGGTGTGCCGGACGAAGCTCTTGCGGATGTACCGGGCACGCAGCAGGTCGACACCGGGCAGCTGCTCGTAGCGCCAGTGCCGTGCCCGCTCCGCCGAACCCGCCATAGGTCCATTCTCCGTCAGGCCGGCGGAGACCGGGCGGCGGGCGGCTCACGCCCGGCCCCGCCCCTTTTGCCCAGGTCAGCGCGATTGTCAGTGGCTGGGTGCAGGATGGAGGGCATGGTCAGCTCCGCACTCCGAGCCCTCGACGGTTTCTCGCCCGCGACCCGCGGCTGGTTCACCGGGGCGTTCTCCGCGCCCACCGCGGCCCAGGCGGGCGCCTGGCAGGCCATCGGCGCGGGCTCGGACGTGCTGGTGGTGGCACCCACCGGCTCGGGGAAGACGCTGGCCGCGTTCCTCGCCGCGCTGGACCAGCTGGCCTCGACGCCTCCGCCGGCCGACCCGAAGAAGCGCTGCCGGGTGCTGTACGTGTCCCCGCTGAAGGCCCTCGCGGTCGACGTCGAGCGGAACCTGCGCAGCCCGCTGACCGGCATCCGCCAGGAGTCCGTGCGCCTCGGCCTGCCCGAGCCCGAGGTGAAGGTCGGCATCCGTTCCGGGGACACCCCGGCCGCCGAGCGCCGCGCGCTGTCCACGCGCCCGCCGGACATCCTGATCACGACCCCCGAGTCGCTGTTCCTGATGCTGACGTCGGCCACGCGCGACGCGCTGACGGGCATCGAGACGGTGATCCTGGACGAGGTCCACGCGGTCGCGGGCACCAAGCGCGGCGCGCACCTCGCGCTGTCCCTGGAGCGGCTGGACGAGCTGCTGCCGAGGCCCGCCCGCCGTATCGGGCTGTCGGCGACGGTGCGTCCGGTGGACGAGGTGGCCCGCTATCTCTCGCCCCGCCGCAAGGTGGAGATCGTCCAGCCGGAGTCCGGCAAGGAGTTCGACCTGTCCGTGGTCGTCCCGGTGGAGGACATGGGCGAGCTGGGCGGTTCTCCGGCGGCCGACAGCGGCGACGGGGCGGAGCGGCCCTCGATCTGGCCGCACGTCGAGGAGCGGATCACCGACCTGGTCCAGGCACACCGCTCCACGATCGTGTTCGCGAACTCACGGCGCCTGGCCGAGCGGCTGTGCAACCGGCTCAACGAGATCGCCTACGAGCGGGCGACCGGCGAGTCCCTGGACGAGCACCATTCGCCGGCCGAGCTGATGGGCGGCTCGGGGGCGGCCCACGGAGCGCCCCCGGTGATCGCCCGCGCGCACCACGGCTCGGTCTCCAAGGAGCAGCGCGCCCTCGTCGAGGAGGACCTGAAGGCGGGCCGGCTGCCCGCCGTGGTCGCCACCTCCAGTCTGGAGCTGGGCATCGACATGGGCGCGGTCGACCTCGTCGTCCAGGTGGAGTCCCCGCCCTCGGTGGCCTCCGGGCTACAGCGCGTCGGCCGCGCCGGCCACCAGGTGGGCGCCGTCTCCACCGGCGTGGTCTTCCCCAAGTACCGAGGCGACCTGGTCCAGTCCGCAGTGGTCACCGAGCGGATGCGCTCCGGCGCCATCGAGTCCCTGCGGGTCCCCGCCAACCCGCTGGACGTGCTCGCCCAGCAACTCGTCGCCATGACGGCGCTGGACACCTGGCAGTTCGACGACCTGCTCACCGTGATCCGCCGCGCGGCTCCCTTCGCCTCGCTCCCCGAGTCGGCGTTCACCGCGACGCTGGACATGCTCGCGGGCCGCTATCCGTCCGACGCGTTCGCGGAACTGCGCCCGCGCGTGGTGTGGGACCGCGTGGCCGGCACGATCACCGGCCGCCCGGGCGCCCAGCGTCTCGCGGTCACCTCCGGCGGCACGATCCCCGACCGGGGCCTCTTCGGGGTCTTCCTCGCCGGTTCCGACCCCAAGAAGGGCGGCGGCCGGGTCGGTGAGCTCGACGAGGAGATGGTGTACGAGTCCCGGGTGGGGGACGTCTTCACCCTGGGCACCAGTTCGTGGCGCATCGAGGACATCACGCGCGACCGTGTCCTGGTCTCCCCCGCACCGGGCGTGCCGGGCCGGCTGCCCTTCTGGAAGGGCGACCAGCTGGGCCGTCCGCTCGAACTGGGCCGTGCGGTGGGCGCGTTCCTGCGCGAGGTGGGCTCCCTGCCGAAGGACGACGCCCGGCGGCGCCTGCTCAGCGCGGGCCTGGACGCCTGGGCGGTGGACAACGTCCTGTCCTATCTGAGCGAACAGCGCGAGGCCTGCGGGCATGTCCCGGACGATCGCACGATCGTGGTCGAGCGCTTCCGGGACGAGCTGGGCGACTGGCGGGTCGTCGTCCACTCCCCCTTCGGCGCCCAGGTCCACGCCCCCTGGGCCCTCGCCCTGGGCGCCCGTCTGTCCGAGCGGTACGGCATGGACGCGCAGGTCATGCACGCCGACGACGGCATCGTGCTGCGCCTGCCGGACACCGATCTGATGGGGCTGGACCTGCTCGACCAGGAACCGTCGAGGGGCGGCGCCGAGTGCGACAGCGAGCAGGCCCCGATCGGCGCCGGGGACGTCGCCTTCGACAAGGGCGAGGTCGACCAGATCGTCACCGACCAGGTCGGCAGCTCCGCCCTGTTCGCCTCCCGGTTCCGCGAATGCGCCGCCCGCGCGCTGCTGCTGCCGCGCCGCAACCCGGGCAAGCGCACCCCGCTGTGGCAACAGCGCCAGCGGGCCGCCCAGCTGCTCCAGGTGGCGAGCGAGTTCGGCTCGTTCCCGATCGTCCTGGAGGCGATCCGCGAATGCCTCCAGGACGTCTTCGACGTCCCCGGACTCGTCGAGCTGATGGGCGACATCGAGTCCCGCAAGGTCCGCCTGGTCGAGGTCACCACCCCCGAGCCGTCCCCCTTCGCCCGCTCCCTCCTCTTCGGCTACGTCGCCCAGTTCCTCTACGAGGGCGACTCGCCGCTCGCCGAGCGCCGCGCGGCCGCGCTCTCCCTGGACTCCCGGCTGCTGGCCGAGCTGCTGGGGCAGGCGGAACTGCGCGAACTGCTCGACGCCGACGTGCTGACCGAGCTGGAGCGCGAGCTGCAGTGGCTGACGGAGGACCGCCGGGTCAAGGACGTGGAGGGGGTCGCCGACCTCCTGCGGCTGCTCGGCCCGCTGACGGACGCCGAGCTGGCCGAGCGGGGCGCCGAGCCGCAGTGGGCTCGCGACCTGGCCGCCGCCCGCCGGGCCATCCGGGTGCGCATCGCGGGCACCGACCACTGGGCGGCCGTGGAGGACGCGGGCCGCCTGCGGGACGCTCTCGGCACGGCGCTGCCCGTGGGCGTCCCCGAGGCCTTCACCGAACCGGTCAAGGACCCGCTCGGCGACCTCCTGGCGCGGTACGCCCGCACCCACGGTCCCTTCACGTCGGCCACGGCGGCGGCCCGCTTCGGTCTGGGCGTGGCGGTCACCGAGGGCGCCCTGCAGCGGCTGGCCGCGGCCGGCCGTGTCGTCCAGGGAGAGTTCCACCCGGCGGGCATCGGCCAGGAGTGGTGCGACGCGGCCGTCCTGCGCCGACTGCGCCGCCGTTCCCTGGCGGCCCTGCGCCATGAGCTCGAGCCCGTGCCGCCCGCCGCGCTCGCCCAGTTCCTGCCGCAGTGGCAGCACATCGGCAAGGGCCACGAGTTGCGCGGCATCGACGGACTGGTGCGGGCCGTCGAACAGCTGCAGGGCGCCTCCGTGCCCGCCTCCGCGCTGGAGAAGCTGGTCCTGCCCTCACGCGTCGCCGGCTACACGCCCTCGATGCTCGACGAACTCACGGCGGCCGGCGAGGTCGTGTGGGCCGGGGCGGGCGCCCTGCCCGGCAAGGACGGCTGGGTCTCCCTGTACATGGCGGACACGGCCCCGCTGCTGCTGCCCCAGGCACACCCGCTGGAGCTGACGGCACTTCACCAGTCGGTGCTGGACACCCTTTCCGGCGGCTACGGCCTGTTCTTCCGCCAGATCGCCGACCAGGTGCGCGCCACCACGCATCCCGAGGCCGGCGATCCCCAACTGGCCGACGCCCTGTGGGATCTGGCCTGGTCGGGACGGCTCACCAACGACACCCTCACCCCGATGCGCGCCCTGCTCGGCTCCGGCCGTACCGCGGGCTCGACGGCCCACCGCGCCAAGCGCACCGTCCCGCGCGGCCGTTACGGCTCCCTGACCGCCGCGGCCCGCGCCGCCTCCCGCACCGGCCCGCCGACGGTGGCCGGCCGCTGGTCCCTCCTCCCCGCGCCGGAACCGGACGCCACGGTGCGCGCGCACGCGCTGGCCCGCACCCTGCTCGACCGGCACGGCGTGGTGACCCGGGGAGCGGTGGCCGCCGAGGGCGTCGAGGGCGGTTTCTCCGCGGTGTACCGCGTGCTGTCCGCCTTCGAGGACAGCGGGCAGGCCAGGCGGGGTTATGTGGTCGAGGGGCTGGGCGCCGCCCAGTTCGCGATGGACGGCGCTGTCGACCGCCTCCGCGCGGTCTCCAACGCCCGCGAGCGCGGCCAGGGCCTGCCCAACGGTTTCGGGGGCGACCACGGCACCTCGCCCTTCCCCGCCGACGGCGGCACGGTTCCCGACCGGGGCGCCGCCGGTCACACCACTCCCGGCGGCTTCGCCGAGACCGACGGCGGACTGGCCCACCCGGGCCTCGACGGCGACTTCACCTGGCCGCCGGACGAAGCGGCACGGCCGGGCGGCGGTGACTTCACCTGGCCGCCCGGGAACCACAGCCCCGCCCCGGACGAGTACGTCTCCCCGCGCGACCGCGCCCCGGCGGACCCCTTCGCCACTCCCGGCTACGGCGGCCCCAGAGGCGGCGGTCCCGCTCACGGCCCGTACGGGAACCGTGAATTCGGCGACCGCCGCGGCCGGTCCTCCTCCCCCGACCCGCGTGCCGCGGTCCTCGCCGCGGCCGACCCCGGCAACGCCTACGGCGCGGCCCTTCCGTGGCCCGAGCCGCCGGCCGGAGCGGGACACAAGCCGGGCCGCAAGGCCGGTTCGCTCGTGGTGCTGGTGGAGGGCGAGCTGACGCTGTACATGGAACGTGGCGGCAAGACCCTGCTGGCCTGGCCCGCCGACCCGGACGCGGCCGCCGGCGACGATCCACGCCTGCGCACCGCCGCCCAGGCTCTGGCCTCGGCCGCCCGCGCGGGCTCCCTCGGCACGGTCACGGTCGAGCGGATCAACGGCGCGCAGGCCCTGACCTCTCCCCTGGGCGCCCTGCTGGAAGGAGCCGGCTTCATCGCGACCCCGCGCGGTCTGCGCCTGCGCGCCTGAACACGGCGACCACCACGGCCCGGCGGCGCCACCGCGGATCACCCGTCCGTGGCACCCTTGACGCATGCCCGAAGGTGACACGGTCTGGCAGGCCGCGAAACGGCTGCACGAGGCCCTCACGGGCAAGGTGCTGATCCGCAGCGACTTCCGGGTACCGCAGTACGCGACGGTCGATCTCGGCGGTCGCACGGTACTGAGCACGATCGCGCGCGGCAAGCACCTGCTCACCCGCTTCGAGGGTGGGCTGACCCTGCACACGCATCTGCGCATGGAGGGCGCCTGGAAGGTGTACGGCACCGGCGAGCGCTGGCGCGGCGGCCCGGCCCACCAGATCCGGGTGATCCTGGGCACCGCCGACCGCGCGGCCGTCGGATACCGCCTCCCGGTGCTGGAGCTCCTGCGCACCGGCGAGGAGGAGCAGGCTGTCGGCCACCTCGGCCCTGACCTGCTCGGCCCGGACTGGAACCCCGAGCTCGCCCTCACCAACCTGCTCGCCGACCCCGGCCGTCCTCTCGGCGAGGCCCTGCTCGACCAGCGCAATCTCGCCGGCATCGGCAACATCTACAAGTGCGAGCTCTGCTTTCTGGTCGGCGCGACGCCGTGGCTGCCGGTCGGCGCCCTGCCGGCGGACCGTGCCACCCGGCTGATCGGACTCGCCAAGAAGCTGCTGGAGAGCAATCTCGACCGCCCGGTCCGGCAGACCACGGGCCTGCACCGGCAGGATCTCTTCGTCTACGGCCGCGCCCCGCGTCCGTGCCTGCGCTGCCGCACTTCGATCCGGGTCGCCGACCAGGGCGACGGCTATCAGGAACGCCCCACCTACTGGTGCCCGCACTGCCAGACGGGCCCGGCTCCGGCACCGGGCACGACCCAGGCCTGGCGCGAGCGCTATCCGCGCAGGTCGCCGTCCAACTGATCGACGCTCCGTCAGGGGCGGTCCACGCTCCGTCAGAGACGCCCGTCACCGAGGTCGGCCGGTGCGGTGTCCGAGTCGATGCCGTCGCGCCGGACCGATTCCACATCCCCGGAACAGGGGCCCGGCGCCGCTGTGATGACGCTGCCCGCCCGCCAGGCGGCATTCCACCGTCCCGCCGCCACGGCGCCCGTCGCCCGTCCCCTGGGCACGCAGTGAACCGGCAGAACGCTGAGCCCCCAGCCACCGATGGCGACGGCTCCTTCGAGCACACCCGCGCCCTGTCCGAGGGCGATCCGGAGCACGGCCCACCACCACACGGCGCCCAGCCCGAGAGCGGTTCCCCAGCGCAGCACCCGTCTCACCATGGCCGCCACCTCCAGCCGGACGCCGGAACACCGCCCGACCCGCACGGGAGGCGCACCGAGGGCTCACTGCCGCAAGGGCACCGGACAGGCGGTCCGCGGAGCGACCGGCGCAGGGCGGCTCCTCACGCGTTCTCCGCCTGGAACATCCAGTGGTGCTTCTCCAGGTCGGCGGTGATCCCGATGAAGATGTCCTGGGAGACCGGGTCGGGCTCGCCGGTCGCCGCCACCCGCTCCCGCATCCGCGTGATCACCGCGCCGAGCGCGTCGACCATCGCCCGGACCGCGTCGGCGTCCTTGATCCAGCCGGCCGGAGTGGTTCCGATGCCGCTGCTGGCGGCGACGGTGGACGCGCGGCCGTCCGGTGGGACGCCGAGGGCCGAGGCCCGCTCGGCCACCGTGTCGGAGTGGGTGCGCGCGGAGGCGACGACCTCGTCGAGCTGCAGGTGGATGGACCTGAAGCGGGGTCCGACGACGTTCCAGTGGATCTGCTTGGCGACCAGCGAGAGGTCGACCAGGTCCACCAGGGCGCCCTGCAAGGCCTCGGCCACGGTCTTCAGTGCCTCGTCGGGCAGCGGGCTCTTCACGACGTACATCCGCTTCCTCCGGTGGGTTCGGCGCCGGTCACGTCACCTCCACGATGACCGCCGTGCCGGGTACCGGCAAACGGGCGCAGCCACGGGCCCGGGTCACGTGGACAGAAGAAAAGCCCCGGCCGGGCCACCCAGGTTGCTGGGTGGCCCGGCCGGGGCTTCACGTGTATCGGGTGGTCAGGCCGTACTCGCGGACGTCACGCGGCGACCACGTCCACCGCCTCGGCGGGCGCCTTGATGGTCACCCGTTCCGGTGGCACACCGGTCACCGACACGGAACCCAGCATCGGACGGACCGGCGCGGGTACGGGCTCGGTGGCCGTGGCGGACCGGGCCAGTTCGGCGAGCGCCAGCTCGTCGCTCACTTCCCGCATCAGTTCCGACATCCGTACGTCCAGCGCGTCGCAGATGGCGGAGAGCAGCTCGGAGGAAGCCTCCTTCTGCCCCCGCTCCACCTCGGAGAGATAGCCGAGTGAGACTCGGGCGGACGAGGAGACTTCGCGCAGAGTACGGCCCTGGCGTTGGCGCTGCCGACGCAGCACGTCACCCAGCAGGCGACGGAGCAGAATCATCGGTGGCTCCCTCCTCGGACCGCGTAGCCGCATCCTTCTCGCCCCACCGTACCGCCTTGCGCCGCGGCCGTGCGGGGAGCGATGTCGTGTTCACTCAGGGCTGCAAACATCAAAACCCCCCGTTCCGTTCCGTATCCTGTGCCCGCTCATTCCCGGTCTGTTCGCCCGCAAGCTCCTTCAGAAGCAGTGCGAGTACGCTCCGTACACTCTCCATACGAATTTCCGCACGGTCGCCGTTCAACCGCAGCGCCTCCACTTTTCCGCCACCGGCAGAACCAGGAAGCGCGGAAAACGGCCCGTCTACGGCGACGAACACCGTCCCGACGGCCTGGCCGTCCTGCGGGTCGGGCCCGGCGACTCCGGTCGTCGCGAGACCCCAGTCGGCACCCAGAGCCTTGCGCACCCCGGCGGCCATCTCTGCCGCGACCTGCGGATCCACCGCGCCGCGCTCCGCCAGCAGGGTGGCGTCGACTCCGAGCAGTTCCCGCTTCAGCTCGGTGGCGTAGGCGGTGACCGAACCGCGGAAGACCTTGGACGCCCCGGGGACCGCGGTGACCTCCGCCGCCACCAGACCACCGGTCAGCGACTCCGCGACGGCGAGGCTCTCGCCCCTCACGGTCAGTAGTCGCACCAGTTCGGTGGCCGGGGAACTCACGCTTCCTTCTCCTCCAACGCCGCCGCGCGTTCGGCGATTCCCCGCCGGCGCAGCACAATGGCCTGTCTCACGTAGTCGAGGCCGGTGACGACGGTGAGCACGACCGCCACGGCCATCACCCAGAACCTCATGGTGGCCAGCCACCCCGTCAGTGCCAGGACGTACATCCCGACGGCGACGCCCTGGGTGAGCGTCTTCAGCTTGCCGCCCCGGCTCGCGGGGATCACGCCGTAGCGAATGACGAGAAAACGCAGCAGCGTGATGCCGAGTTCCCGGCCGAGGATCACAATGGTGACCCACCACGGCAGATCGCCCAGGGCCGACAGACAGATGAGCGCCGCACCCATGATCGCCTTGTCGGCGATGGGGTCGGCGATCTTCCCGAAGTCGGTGACCAGGTTGTAGGTGCGCGCCAGATGCCCGTCGAACAGGTCGGTGATCATGGCGACGGCGAAGGCCGCCCAGGCGAGCGAGCGCCAGGCTGGGTCGTAGCCGCCGTCGGCCAGCATCAGCGCCACGAAGCCGGGCACGAGGAGCAGCCGGAGCATCGTCAGCAGATTGGCGACGTTCCACACGCTGGCCTGGTTGACGGCCGCCGCCGTCAGTTTCCCGCCGCGCGCGGGACGCGCACCGCCCTCCGGGCCGGGGGCCGGAGCGGCAGAGCGGGCAACGGAGCCGGAGACCTCGGAAGCAGCGCCGTCGGCAGCAGCGGCCGAACCCCGGGTGCCCTGCGCACCGGTGGAGCCGCCCGCGGCGGATGCCGGGACTCCGGTCATCTGCCCGCCTCCTCACTGCACGACGGCGAGCCCGCCAGCGGCTCGGCGACCAGGTCGACACCTTCCGTGCCGACCACCTTCGCCTCGACCATACGTCCCACACTCAGGCCCTCGCCGCTCGTGAGCAGCACCTGGCCGTCGGTCTCCGGTGCCTGGTGCGCGGCCCGGCCGTACACGCCGTCCTCCCCGCCGACGGATTCCACGAGGACGTGCACGGTCTCCCCGAGGCGCTCCTCGGCGCGCTGGGAGACGAGTTCCTCGGCGAGCCGGGAGACGCGGGCGAGGCGCTCGGCGACGACGTCCTCGTCCAGCTTGTCGTCGTACGTGGCCGCCTCCGTGCCCTCCTCGTCGGAGTAGCCGAAGACACCGATGGCGTCCAGCCGGGCGCCGTTCAGGAAGCGCTCCAGTTCGGCCAGGTCGGCCTCGCTCTCGCCGGGGAAGCCGACGATGAAGTTGGAGCGCACGCCGGCCTGCGGTGCCTTGCCGCGGATGGTGTCCAGCAGCTCCAGGAAGCGGTCGGTGTCGCCGAAGCGGCGCATGGCGCGCAGGACGCCGGGCGCGGAGTGCTGGAAGGACAGGTCGAAGTAGGGGACGACCTTCGGGGTGGAGGTCAGGACGTCGATCAGGCCCGGGCGCATCTCGGCCGGCTGCAGGTAGCTCACGCGCACCCGCTCGAGGCCGTCGACCTCCGCCAGCTCGGGCAGGAGGGACTCCAGCAGGCGGATGTCGCCCAGGTCCTTGCCGTAGGAGGTGTTGTTCTCGGAGACCAGCATGATCTCCTTCACCCCCTGCTCGGCCAGCCACCGGGTCTCGTTCAGCACGTCGCTGGGACGGCGGGAGATGAAGGAGCCGCGGAAGGAGGGGATGGCGCAGAAGGAGCAGCGCCGGTCGCAGCCGGAGGCCAGCTTGACCGAGGCGACCGGCGAGCCGTCCAGGCGGCGGCGCAGCGGCGCCCGCGGGCCGGATGCGGGCGAGACGCCCTCCGGGAGGTCGGCCGGGCCGTGGCCGGGCAGCGCCACGGCGGCGGCGGAGTCCTGCCGCTCGGCGGGGCTGATCGGCAGCAGCTTGCGGCGGTCGCGCGGGGTGTGCGCGGCGTGGATGCCGCCGGAGAGGATGGTCTGCAGGCGGTCGGAGATGTCGGCGTAGTCGTCGAAGCCGAGCACGCCGTCGGCCTCGGGGAGCGCCGCGGCCAGTTCGTTGCCGTACCGCTCGGCCATGCAGCCCACCGCCACCACGGCCTGGGTTCTGCCATGGTCCTTGAGGTCGTTGGCCTCCAGAAGGGCATCCACGGAGTCCTTCTTGGCAGCCTCGACGAAGCCACAGGTGTTGACCACGGCGACATCGGCGTCCGCGGCGTCCTCGACGAGCTGCCAGCCGTCCGCCTCCAAACGGCCTGCGAGCTCCTCCGAGTCCACCTCGTTACGGGCGCAGCCAAGAGTGACAAGTGCGACGGTACGGCGTTCAGGCATGGGCTCAAGACTACTTTGTCTGGCTGACACCCCACGTCGACGGGGTTGGCCGATCTTGGCCAACCCCGTCACATCCGCGCCCCGTCTGCGTTTATCCGGCCTCGGGGTCGCCCTTCGTGTACGTGAGACGCTCCACGGCGCCCGGCCGGAAGTTGTCCTCGATCTTCTTGCCGTTGACGTACAGCTCGATCGCGCCGGCGTCACCGAGGATCAGGTTGATCTTGGAGCTGTCCTGGAAGGTCTTGGACTCGCCCTTCTTCAGCAGCCCGTCGAAGAGCATCCGGCCGTTGTGGTCCTTGGCGGAGATCCAGCTGCGCCCGTTCGGCGCGCTGACCTGGACGGTGACCTTGTCCTGCGGTGCGGCGGCGATGGCACTGTCGGACGGCTCGGACGACGGCGCGGCGGGCTTGTCCTTCTTGGGCGTGGGCGAGGACGACTTGCCGGGCTCGGGCGAGGCTCCCTCGGCCACCTGCGACTTGGCGTCGTTGCCGCTGTCGCCGCCCTTGAACGCGGTGAACCCGACGAAACCGACGACGGCGACGATCGCGGCGACCATGGCCGCCGTCCAGTTGGGTCCCCGGCGCTCGGGGCGGATGCGTTCCGCCTCGAACATCGGCGCGGCCGGGGTGGGCGCGGGCCGCCCGCCGTGCTCGGCGTCGTACTGGGCGATCAACGGGGCGGGATCGAGACGCACGGCCCTGGCCAGCGTGCGGATGTGCCCGCGCGCGTACACGTCACCGCCGCAGGGGGCGAAGTCGTCCGCCTCGATGGCGTGCACGATGGCGATACGGACACGAGTGGCACTGCTGACGTCGTCGACCGTGAGCCCGGCCGCGATGCGGGCCTGCCGCAGGGCGCGGCCGACGGAGGGACGGGCTTCCTCGGACACGTCGTGGAACGGACGCTCGTCTTCAGGGGAGTTGCCGATGGACACGGGGGCGCCTTTCGAGCGTGTGAGCCACCTGTGCTGGAGGTTCAGTCTAGGCGGGTACGAAAGGGTGGAGCGACCGGGCGGGGGGTGCTTGTACGCCATCGGTATGGCCCGACAACCCGATGGTGGGACAGACACATACCCCAGGACGGGATCCGTACCGGTCCTTTCGCTCAACTTGACGTACAGCGAGGGGAAACGGTTGCTCGCCGCTCCCTAACGGGTGGATCACGGCGCTGCCGCCACCCGGCGTAACCCCGACACGCCGGGCGGCCCGCTGCCCTATCCGTCCGTCTCCCCACGGATCAGCGCGAGTACGCCGTCCAGCTCGTCGGGTTTCACGAGAACGTCACGCGCCTTCGAACCCTCGCTCGGTCCCACGATGTTGCGGGACTCCATCAGGTCCATGAGCCGTCCCGCCTTGGCGAAGCCGACCCTGAGCTTGCGCTGCAGCATGGACGTCGACCCGAACTGGGTGGAGACGACCAGCTCGGCCGCCTGGCACAGCAGGTCGAGGTCGTCGCCGATGTCCTCGTCGATCTCCTTCTTCTGCTTGGTGCCCACGGTGACGTCGTCGCGGAAGACGGGCGCCATCTGGTCCTTGCAGTGCTGCACGACGAGCGCGACCTCGGCCTCGGTCACGAAAGCGCCCTGCATACGCGTGGGCTTGTTCGCACCCATCGGCAGGAAGAGGCCGTCGCCCTTGCCGATCAGCTTCTCGGCGCCCGGCTGGTCGAGGATGACCCGGGAGTCGGCGAGCGAGGAGGTGGCGAACGCCAGCCGGGAGGGCACGTTCGCCTTGATCAGGCCGGTGACCACGTCGACCGACGGGCGCTGGGTGGCGAGCACCAGGTGGATGCCGGCCGCGCGCGCGAGCTGCGTGATGCGCACGATGGCGTCCTCGACGTCCCGCGGGGCGACCATCATCAGGTCGGCCAGCTCGTCCACGATCACCAGCAGATACGGGTACGGCTGGAGCTCGCGCTCGCTGCCCTCCGGCGGCTTGACCTTGCCCTCGCGGACGGCGCGGTTGAAGTCGTCGATGTGCCGGTAGCCGTAGGCGGCGAGGTCGTCGTAGCGCAGGTCCATCTCGCGCACCACCCACTGCAGGGCCTCGGCGGCCCGCTTGGGGTTGGTGATGATCGGCGTGATCAGGTGCGGGATGCCCTCGTAGGCGGTCAGTTCCACGCGCTTGGGGTCGACGAGGATCATCCGGACGTCCTCCGGGGTCGCCCGCATCATGATCGAGGTGATCAGGCAGTTGATGCAGGACGACTTGCCGGAGCCGGTGGCGCCCGCGACCAGCATGTGCGGCATCTTCGCCAGCGAGTGCATCACGTACCCGCCCTCGACGTCCTTGCCGAAGGCGACCAGCATCGGGTCGTCGTCCTCGGCGGACTCGGCGAGGCGCAGCACGTCACCGAGGTTGACCATCTCCCGGTCGGTGTTGGGGATCTCGATGCCGACCGCCGACTTGCCGGGGATGGGGCTGATGATCCGCACGTCGGGGCTGGCGACGGCGTACGCGATGTTCTTCGTCAGCGCGGTGATCCGCTCGACCTTCACGGCGGGGCCGAGCTCGACCTCGTAGCGGGTGACCGTCGGACCGCGGGTGAAGCCGGTGACGGCCGCGTCGACCTTGAACTCGGTGAAGACCTGGGTGAGCGAGGCGACGACCGCGTCGTTGGCCGCGCTCCGGGCCTTGCCGGGGCCGCCCCGGGTGAGCAGGTCCAGCGACGGCAGCGCGTAGGTGATGTCACCGGAGAGCTGGAGCTGCTCCGCGCGCGCGGGCAGGTCGCGGGGCTCGTCGGGGGCCTTCTTGGTCAGGTCGGGAACGCCGCCGGTGGACAGCCTCTCCTGCCTGGGGCGGGCGGCCGGGACCGGCGTCGGGGCCGGCGCCGGATCCGGCGTGGGCACCGGGGTGGTGTCCTCGCGCTCGCCCACGCTCACGCCCTGGGTCAGGTCGGCGACGACCGGGGACGGCGGCATACCGTGCAGGACGGCGCCGTCGAGCGCGGCCGCGGCGGCCGACGCGACGTCCACCGCGTCCATCCGGCGCCGCGGATCGGGTTGCGGCACCGCGGAGCGCCTCGGGCGGCCGCGGCGCTGCGAGAGCGCGTCCTCCTCGGCTCCCTCGGGGGCGTACGCCTGGGGGGCGCTCCGGCGCCCGCGGGGGCGTGCGGGCAGCGCCTCGCGCCACTGTTCGTCGTACCGCTCGTCGTCCCCGGTGGCCTCGAACTCCTGCGGGTCGGACAGCAGGCCGAGGCGCACGCCGAGCGCGCGCAGGCGCTGCGGGATGGCGTTGACCGGCGTGGCGGTCACCACGAGCAGCCCGAAGACCGTCAGCAGCACCAGCAGCGGTACGGCGAGCACCTCGCTCATGGTGTACGTCAACGGGGTCGCCGCCGCCCAGCCGATGAGTCCGCCGGCATCCCTTATGGCCTGCATGCCGGAGCTGCGGGCGGGCGCGCCGCAGGCGATGTGCACCTGCCCGAGGACGCCGATGACGAGGGCGGACAGGCCGATCACGATCCGGCCGTTGGCCTCCGGCTGCTCCGGGTGCCGCATGAAGCGGACCGCGATCACCGCGAGCAGGATCGGCACCAGCAGATCGAGCCGCCCGAAGGCGCCGGTGACCAGGATCTCCACCAGGTCGCCGACCGGACCGCGCAGGTCGGCCCAGGTGCCGGCGGCGACGATCAGCGCGAGGCCGAAGAGCAGCAGCGCGACGCCGTCCTTGCGGTGGGCAGGGTCGAGGTTCTTCGCGCCCTGCCCTATGCCGCGGAAGACGGCGCCGACGGCGTGCGCGAGGCCGAGCCAGAGGGCGCGTACGAGCCGGTACACGCCCCCCGTGGGGCTCGGAGCCGGCCTGGGCGGCGCGGCCTTCTTCGCCGGAGCCCGCTTGGCGGGCGCCTTCTTCGCCGGGACCTTCTTCGCGGCGGCCTTCCTCGCCGCAGCCTTCGCGGGAGCGGCCGCCTTCTTGGCGGGCGGCTTCTTGGCTGCGGAGGGACGTGAGGCCATAGGTGTGAGATTACCGGGGGAGACGACAGCGGACACGTGTGCCCACTGCTTCACCCGTTCGTGTCGCCCCTGCCAAGGCGCGGAAGTGACGCACACTCATGGGCAACTGCCTTCCCGGCGGACGTCAGTTCTGCGTCGGCACCGACTGGCTGCCGGCGCCCGTACCCGGCTCCAGGGCATCGAGCGCCCGCCGCAGGCCCGTCAGTTTCCGCTCCAGATGAGCGGCCGTGGCCACCGCGGCGGCGTCCGCGGACTCGTCGTCCAACTGCTTCGACAGCGCCTCGGCCTGCTCCTCGACGGCCGCCAGACGCGCGGACAGTTCGGCGAGCAGCCCCGCGGACTCCTTCGCGCCGACCGCGCCCTTGCCACCGCCCTCCAACTGCAGCCGCAGCAGCGCCGCCTGCTCCCGGAGCTGGCAGTTCTTCATGTACAGCTCGACGAACACGGAGACCTTCGCCCGCAGCACCCACGGGTCGAACGGCTTGGAGATGTAGTCCACCGCGCCGGCCGCGTAACCCCGGAAGGTGTGATGCGGGCCGTGGTTGATCGCGGTGAGGAAGATGATCGGGATGTCCCGGGTCCGCTCCCGCCGCTTGATGTGCGCGGCCGTCTCGAACCCATCCATGCCCGGCATCTGGACGTCCAGCAGAATGACCGCGAAATCGTCCGTGAGCAGTGCCTTGAGCGCTTCCTCCCCGGACGATGCCCGCACCAGCGTCTGATCGAGCGCAGAGAGGATCGCCTCCAGCGCCAGCAGATTCTCCGGCCGGTCATCGACCAGGAGGATCTTGGCCTTCTGCACCATGGCCCGCCCTCCTCGCCCCGGCGGTACACCGGGCGCCGCCCCAGGGGACGACTCCCTTTCGCCGCCCGTCCTTGTGCCGGTCATCGTAGCCGCACCCTGCCCGTCGCCACACCCTGTCACCGCGATGTCACTGTGCACATAAGCGAAATGCCGTGAGTGACCCGAAGGTTCCCGGAATTCAGGATTCCCACACGTCCCGGCGCACGGCCCGGCACCCCGCACTCCGACAACTCCGCGTGCGCGCCGAAGGTTCCCGCCGCGTTCACATCCGCTCCCACGGGCCCGTCACCGCTCGCCCATCCACTGCCGCATGACCGCCAGCAGGTGGTCCGGATCGACCGGCTTGGTCACGTAATCGGAGGCACCCGACTCGATCGCCTTCTCCCGGTCGCCCTTCATCGCCTTCGCGGTCAGCGCGATGATCGGCAGCCCGGCGAACTGCGGCATCCTGCGGATCGCCGTGGTCGTCGCGTACCCGTCCATCTCCGGCATCATGATGTCCATCAGCACCACCGCCACGTCGTCGTGCTGCTCCAGCACCTCGATGCCCTCACGGCCGTTCTCCGCGTACAGCACCGACAGCCCGTGCTGCTCCAGCACGCTGGTGAGCGCGAACACGTTGCGGATGTCGTCGTCGACGATCAGCACCTTCTCGCCGCCGAACCGCACCGCGAGGGCGGGCCGCGGCGCGCTCTCCTGCTCGGCTACCGTGCTCCACTGCTCCGGCCGGTGCTCGGGCGGCGGCAGACTCCGGCGGCGGCGCCTGAAGAGCGCGGCGGCCCCGTTCTGCGTCTCCCGGTACGACTTCACCTCCGCCGGCGTCTCGATCTCCGCCGCCGACAGATCCGCGTCCGGTCGGCCCTCGGAGGCGAGCAGCTCACCGGCCTCCAGCGCCTGCACGGACTGCTGGTAGCCCTGCGGCGGCAACTCGCTCGGATGCACCGGCAGATACAGCGTGAACGTCGAGCCGCGGCCCGGTTCGCTCTGTGCGTAGATCTCACCGCCGAGCAGCTGTGCGATCTCCCGCGAGATCGACAGACCGAGACCGGTGCCGCCGTACTTGCGGCTGGTCGTACCGTCCGCCTGCTTGAACGCCTCGAAGATCACCCGCATCTTGCTGGCCGCGATGCCGATCCCCGTGTCGGTCACCGAGAACGCGATCAGGCCGGCGTCCGGGGCGGTCAGCGAACCGGACTCCAGCATCTGCTCCCGGATGATCTGGGGCACATCGGTGCCGGCGGGCCGGATCACCAGTTCCACCGAACCGGAGTCGGTGAACTTCACCGCGTTGGACAGCAGGTTGCGCAGCACCTGCAGCAGCCGCTGCTCGTCGGTGTGCAGGGTGGCCGGCAGCTCCGGGGAGACCCGCACCGACAGGTCCAGGCCCTTCTCCGCGGTCAGCGGCCGGAAGGTCGCCTCCACGTAGTCCACGAGCTGGACGAGCGCGATGCGCGTCGGGGAGACGTCCATCTTGCCCGCCTCGACCTTCGACAGGTCCAGGATGTCGTTGATCAGCTGAAGCAGATCGGAACCGGCGCCGTGGATCGTCTCGGCGAACTCGACCTGCTTGGGGGAAAGGTTGCCCTCGGCGTTGTCGGCGAGCAACTTGGCCAGGATCAGCAGAGAGTTGAGCGGCGTACGCAGCTCGTGCGACATGTTGGCCAGGAACTCGCTCTTGTAGCGCATGGACACCGCGAGCTGCTCGGCACGCTCCTCCAGGACCTGCCGGGCCTCCTCGATCTCGGTGTTCTTCACCTCGATGTCCCGGTTCTGCCGCGCCAGCAGCTCGGCCTTCTCCTCCAGTTCGGCGTTGGACGCCTGCAGCGCCTTCTGCCGGTTCTCCAACTCGGCCGACCGCTCCCGCAGTTGCTCGGTCAGCTCCTGCGACTGCTTCAGCAGCAGCTCGGTCTTGGTGTTCACCGAGATGGTGTTGACGCTGGTCGCGATCATCTCGGCGATCTGGTTGAGGAAGTCCTTCTGGATCTGCGTGAACGGCGTGAACGACGCGAGCTCGATCACGCCGAGCACCTTGCCCTCGAAGAGCACCGGCAGCACGATCACCTGCGCCGGCGGGGCCTCGCCGAGCCCCGAGGAGATCTTCAGATAGCCGCTGGGCGCGTTCTCCACCAGGATCGTGCGCTTCTCCTCGGCGGCCGTGCCGATCAGCCCCTCACCCGGCCGGAACGACGCCGGCATGGAGCCCGTCAGGTAGCCGTACGAGCCGAGCATCCGCAGCTCGTAGTGGTCCTCGGCGTCGGCGCCGAGGTCCTGGCCCTCCATGAGCGGCATCGTCACGAAGAACGCGCCGTGCTGCGCGGAGACCACCGGCGTCAGCTCGCTCATGATCAGGGAGGCCACGTCCGCCAGGTCACGGCGCCCCTGCATCAGCGCGGAGATACGGGCCAGGTTGCCCTTCAGCCAGTCCTGCTCCTTGTTGGCGATCGTGGTGTCGCGCAGGTTGGCGATCATCTTGTTGATGTAGTCCTGCAGTTCCTGGATCTCGCCGGAGGCGTCGACGTCGATCTTCAGGTTCAGGTCGCCACGGGTCACCGCGGTCGCCACGCGCGCGATGGCACGCACCTGCCGGGTCAGGTTCCCGGCCATCTCGTTCACCGACTCCGTCAGGTCACGCCAGGTGCCGTCGACGTCACGCACGCGTGCCTGACCGCCGAGCTGCCCCTCGGTACCCACCTCGCGGGCGACCCGGGTGACCTCCTCGGCGAAGCTGGACAGCTGGTCCACCATCGTGTTGATCGTCGTCTTCAGCTCGAGGATCTCGCCACGGGCGTCGATGTCGATCTTCTTGGTCAGGTCACCCTTGGCGATGGCCGTGGTGACCATGGCGATGTTGCGCACCTGACCGGTCAGGTTGGACGCCATCTGGTTCACGGACTCGGTGAGGTCCTTCCAGGTGCCGGCCACACCCGGCACGTGCGCCTGGCCGCCCAGGATGCCGTCCGTACCCACCTCACGGGCCACCTTGGTGACCTGGTCGGCGAACGAACTCAGCGTCCGCACCATGGTGTTGAAGGTGTCCGCGAGCTGCGCGACCTCACCGCTCGCCTCGATGGTCACCTGCCGCGTCAGGTCACCGTTGGCGACCGCGGCGGCCACCTGGGAGATGTTCCGCACCTGCATGGTCAGGTTGTTGGCCATCAGGTTGACGTTGTTGCTCAGGTCCTTCCAGATGCCCGTGACACCCGGTACGTGCGCCTGACCGCCCAGGATGCCCTCGGTGCCCACCTCACGGGCGACCCGGGTCACCTGCTCGGCAAAGCTCGAGAGCTGGTCCACCATCGTGTTGACCGTCGTGACGAGCTCGAGGATCTCGCCCTTCGCGTCGACGGTGATCTTCTTCGACAGATCGCCCTTGGCGACGGCGGTCGTGACCTCGGCGATGTTGCGCACCTGGATGGTCAGGTTGTTCGCCATGAAGTTCACGGACTGCGTGAGGTCCTTCCAGGTGCCCGAGACACCCTGGACCTCCGCCTGCCCGCCCAGCATGCCCTCGGTGCCCACCTCACGGGCCACGCGCGTGACCTCCTGGGCGAACGACGACAGCTGGTCCACCATCGTGTTCAGCGTGTTCTTCAGCTCCAGGATCTCCCCGCGCGCGTCCACGGTGATCTTCTGGGAGAGGTCACCGCGGGCCACCGCCGTGGCCACCTGGGCGATGTTGCGCACCTGGGCGGTGAGGTTGCCGGCCATGCCGTTCACGGAATCCGTCAGGTCCCGCCACACCCCGGCCACGCCCGGCACCTGCGCCTGGCCGCCGAGACGGCCCTCGGTGCCCACGTCCCGGGCGACCCGGGTCACCTGGTCGGCGAAGGCGGAGAGCTGGTCGACCATCGTGTTGATCGTGTTCTTCAGCTCGAGGATCTCACCGCGCGCGTCCACGTCGATCTTCTGCGAGAGGTCACCCCGCGCGACGGCCGTCGTGACCTGCGCGATGTTGCGCACCTGACCGGTCAGGTTGGACGCCATCGAGTTGACGGAGTCGGTGAGCTCCTTCCAGGTGCCCGACACCCCGTCCACCCGGGCCTGACCGCCGAGCCGGCCCTCGGTCCCCACGTCTCGGGCCATCCGCGTCACCTGGTCGGCGAAGCTCGACAGCTGGTCCACCATCGTGTTCACGGTGTTCTTCAGCTGGAGCATCTCACCGGAGACGTCCACGGTGACCTTCTGGGAGAGGTCGCCGTTGGCCACCGCCGTGGTCACCTGGGCGATGTTGCGCACCTGGCCGGTCAGGTTCCGGAACGCCGTGTTGACGGAGTCCGTCAGATCCTTCCAGGTACCGGCAGCGCCCGGCACCTGCGCCTGACCGCCCAGCTCACCCTCGACACCGACCTCCCGCGCGACCCGCGTCACCTCGGCGCCGAACGCGGAGAGCTGGTCCACCATCGTGTTGACGGTGTTCTTCAGCTCCAGCATCTCGCCGGCCACGTCCACCGTGACCTTCTGCGACAGGTCACCGCTGGCCACGGCGGTTGTCACCGCGGCGATGTCACGCACCTGCGTCGTCAGGTTCCGGAACACCGTGTTGACGGAGTCCGTCAGGTCCTTCCAGGTGCCGGCGACGCCCGGCACCGTCGCCTGACCGCCCAGCCGGCCCTCGGCGCCGACCTCGTTGGCCACGCGCGTGACCTCGTCCGCGAAGATGCGCAGCGTCTCGGTCATCTGGTTGATCGTCTCGGCGAGCTGAGCGACCTCGCCCCGCGCCGGAACCGTCACCTTCTGCGACAGATCACCGTTGGCGACCGCCGTGGTCACCTGGGCGATCCCCCGCACCTGGGCCGTCAGGTTGCCGGCCATCAGGTTCACCGAATCGGTGAGCTCCTTCCACGTGCCGTCCACACCCGGCACGTGCGCCTGACCACCGAGGATGCCGTCGGTGCCGACCTCCCGCGCGACCCTCGTCACCTCCGAGGAGAACGCGGAGAGCTGGTCGACCATCGTGTTGACGGTGTTCTTCAGCTCCAGCATCTCGCCGGCCACGTGAACGGTGACCTTCCGCGACAGATCACCCTTGGCGACCGCGGTGGTCACCAGGGCGATGTCCCGCACCTGCGCCGTCAGCCGGGACGCCATCGTGTTGACGGAGTCCGTCAGGTCCTTCCACGAACCGGAGAGCCCGCGCACCCGGGCCTGGCCGCCGAGCTTGCCCTCGGTGCCGACCTCACTGGCCACGCGCGTGACCTCGTCGGTGAACGTCGAAAGCTGGTCGACCAGGTTGTTGACCGTACGGCCGACCTTCAGGAACTCACCCCGCAGAGGATGCCCGGTGCCGTCCGGCGCCTGCGTGCGCAGATCCATCCGCGGCGACAGATCACCCTCCGCGACCCCCGTGAGGACCCGGCTGACCTCCGAGACGGGCCACACCAGATCGTCGACCAGCGCGTTGGAGTTGTCGACGGCGGTCGCCCACGAGCCCTCGCAGGCCCCTGTCTCCAGCCGTTCCGTGAGCTTTCCCTCACGCCCCACCATGCGCCGCACGCGCGACAGCTCACCGGTCAGGTGCAGGTTGCGGTCGGCGACCTCGTTGAAGACCGCGGCGATCTCCGACATCACGCCGTCCCCGGACACCGTGAGCCTCTTGCGGAAGTTCCCGTCCCGCATGGCGACCAGGGCCGCCTGCAGCCGGTTCAGGGCGGCCGTGTCCACGACGGTGGTGCCGCCGCCCCTGCCCTGGGACTGTCCGCCCTTCGCGCGCGCCTTCGTGCCCCGCGTCGCTGCGCCAGACTCCACTGTGTCCCTCCCGAAGGGGTAGACCGTTACTGCCGTGCTCGGTCACATCGGCCCGGTGTGCCGCTCCCCGGCATACCGGTTGCTTCCGCGTACCCGTTACCGCTCGGTATTTCTGCCAGATGAGTTCCGGACACACCAGGGGCTGCTGCCCGCCGTGCACGGAACACACTCAAACTGACCGGACCTTCATCAGAAGCTTGCCCAGTGTTTCACCCCGGCCGAACCAGGCCATAACAGTTCGGCAGCTTCGCACATCGTCCGCACACACCCTGGGGGGTTAAACAACGGCGACCGGCATCCGCTCGGACGGCGAAGGTAAGTAACCTTGCATGCGGCTGTCCAGCCGCACCGGTCCGTCCGGCCTGGGCGGTGGCACCAGAACGAGCGGGCATCGGAGGGGCGGCCGCAGAACATGACCACCGGACTGATCCCCGGGGGACAACCCCCGGAGCCACGGCCGACGGGTGAGCTGATGCCGCAGCAGCGGCGCGAGCCGGCCGGCCCCGCAGCCCTGTCCGCCGACAACAGGCCGAGGAGTTTTGTGATCACCGCGCGCGCGGCCGCCAGCTTCGAGCCCGTGGGACGATCGGTGGCGACCGCCCGGTCCTTCGTCCGCGACACCCTCCAGGGCTGGGGTTTCGCCGACATCATCGACGACGCGGTGGTTCTCACCAGCGAACTCGTGACCAACGCGGTGGTGCACGCCGGTACGCACGCGGAGGTCCTGTGCCTGCGCACCGAGGACGGCGTCCGCGTCGAGGTCTCCGACCGCTACCCGGAGCGCGAGCTGCCCGTGCAGAGCGCCCACGCGGCGATGGGCAACCCCGACCGCGAGGGCGGCCGCGGCCTGCAGCTGTGCGCGGCCCTGGCGGCCCGCTGGGGTGTGGACTACACGCCCACCCACAAGAACGTCTGGTTCCAGCTCGACCTGCCCGAACGTCCGGTCGGCACGCGTGCCGCCGGCCCCTCGATCCCCGCCGACCTGCTCCCGCTGGCCGACGGCCGGATCCGCGTCGCGGTCCTCCAGGTCGACCGGAAGGGCTCCATCAGCGCCTGGAACGAGGACGCGGAGGAACTGTTCGGCCACCCGGCGAACGAGGTCGTCGGCAAGCCGCTCACCGACCTCGCGGCCTGGCCGCACACCCCGGGCACCGGCACCGGCATCGCCGAGGCCCTGCGGCTCTCCCGCTGGGAGGGCAGCTACGGCATCCGCCGCGCCGACGGCAGGGTCGCCCCGGTGTACGCCTCCCACCTGCGGGTCCGCGACACCGGCGGCGAGCCGTCCACCGTGTGCCTCCTGGTACGCGATCACGAGCGCGCCGTCCTGCAGACGCCGCTGCGCGGTCCCGCCACCGACCAGACGTCCACCTCCGACGGGCAGAGCACCGACCCGTTCGAGGTGTTCATCGGCTCCCCCGCCCCCGACGACCTGGACGGCCTGCTCCAGCGCACGGTGGAGCGGGCCCGCGACATGCTCGACGGCGACTCCGCGTTCCTGCTGCTCGCGACCGACGACGAGACCGAGCTCGAGGTGCGCGCCTCCACCGGCCTGCCCTCCGCCCGCCAGCGCTTCGCCCGCGTGCCCGTGGAAGCCGGCCCCGGCCGCTACGGCTCCGCACGCATGCCCGCCGTCCACGACGACCTCACCGCCGTCCCCGGAGCCGTGCCCCTGCTGTCCGGCACGGGCATGCGCTCGGTGGTCACGGTCCCGCTGAAGGTCGAGGGCCGTCTGACCGGCTCCCTCGGTGTCGCCGCCGAGGCACCCGGCCGGTACTCGAACGAGGAAGCACTGCGCCTGCAGTTCGCCGCCGACCGCATCGCGCTGGCCGTCGAGTCGGCCCGGCTGGGCGAGCTGGAGCGGCTGCGCCGCGGCTCGCTGAGCTTCCTGGTGGAGGCCTCCGACCTGCTGGCCGGCACCCTGGACCGCGACCAGACCCTGGCCCTGATGGCGCAGATGACGGTGCCGACCCTCGCGACCTGGTGCGCGGTCTACACGATCGCCGACCAGGCCTCGGAGCCCTATCTGTCGTACGTGCTGCACGAGGACGAGGACCTCATCGACGGCATCAAGTCGCTGCTGTCGAAGGTGCCCGCGCCCGACCCGGTGCCGACGCCCGGCGCCCGGATCTGGTCCGCGCCCGGCGAGGTCGCCCACCAGGCGGCCCTGCGCAGTTCCATGCGCAGCCTGGGACTGGCAGGCGGCCCCACCCACCAGGTCGCCTCGGCCATCGGCCCGACCCTCGCCACGGCCTCCGCGGTCGGCGGCGAGACGGTCGTCCTGCCCCTGGTCGCCCGCAACCGCGTCATCGGCATGCTGACCCTCGGCAAGCCGACCGACGAGCACTTCCGCCAGGAAATCCTGGAACTGGCCGAGGACTTGTCCCGCCGGGCCGCGCTCGCCCTGGACAACGCCCGTCTGTACTCGGAGCGCACGGCCATCAGCCAGTCCCTCCAGCGCAGCCTGCTCCCGCCCGGCCTGCCCCACATCGACGGCGTCGAGGTCGAGGTCATCTACCGCGCGGCCGGCGAGGGCAACGAGGTCGGCGGCGACTTCTACGACCTCTTCCCCATCGGCAACGGCGCCTACGGCTTCGCCATCGGCGACGTCTGCGGCACGGGCCCGAACGCGGCCGCGGTCACCGGCCTGGCCCGGCATGCGCTGCGTCTGCTGGCGCGCGAGGGCCTCTCCGGCCCGGCGGTGCTGGAACGGCTGAACTCGGCCATCCTCGACGAGGGTGACCGCAGCCGCTTCCTCACGCTGCTCTACGGCGAGATGCGGCCGCAGGCGGACGGCAGCGCCGAGTTGAAGGTGGTCTGCGCCGGCCACCCGCTCCCGCTGCGCCTGCGCCAGGACGGCACGGTGGTCCCGTCGGCCGAACCCCAGCCGCTGCTCGGTGTCATCGAGGACCTGGAGCTGTACGAGGAGACGGTCACCCTCGACCCCGGTGACGTCCTTCTCTGCGTCACGGACGGGGTCACCGAACGCCGGGAGGGCACCCGCATGCTGGGCGACGACGGCCTCGCCGACGTCCTCACGACGTGCACGGGCCTCACGGCGGGCGCGGTGGCCGCGCGCATCATGCGCGCGGTGGAACGCTTCGCCTCGGACGCCCCGTCCGACGACATGGCGATCCTCGCCATGCGAGTGCCGGAGCCCCATCAGGAAGCATGAAAAAGGCCCCGCCCGAATGGGCGGGGCCTTTCTGTCAGAGCCCCCAAACGGAATCGAACCGTTGACCTTCTCCTTACCATGGAGACGCTCTACCGACTGAGCTATAGGGGCCTGTCGCTTTCGAGGTTTCCCTCGCGGCAACAAGAAAACCATACCCTGAACAGGCCCGAGTTCCCAAACTCGTTCGGCGTACGTTCAGAAGGCGGGCTGAAGCAGTCCGCCGAGCGCGTTGCAAGCGGAGACGATCCGCTGCATCTCCCGCTTGGTGAGGGAGGCGTCCACCGGCAGGGCGAGCGTCTCGTCCGCGGCCCGCTCGGTCTCCGGCAGCGCGACACAGCGCCGGAACTCAGAGAGCCGGTGCACGGGGGTCTTCACGGGGACGCGGCAGTCGATTCCCTTGGCCCGCAGGGCGCGGGCGAAGGCGTCGCGGTCCGGCCGGCCGTTACCGGGCACCCGCACCACGTACTGCTGGTAGGTGTGCCCGGGGCTCCCGTCCGGTGTCCGCACGCCTTTCAACTTGGCGTCGAGGTAGGCGGCTCGCTCCCTGCGCTGCGCCATCTCGTCGTACGGCGCCTCGGACTCCCCCTGCTCCAGCACGAGCAGCCCGTGCCGCTGTCCGAGCTGGTGCATCCGGGCGATGTCCGCGCGCCGCCCGAAGCGGTGCACGACAACTATGCTCGCCGTGCGTGGAGTTGTCGCCGCTTCCACGGCTGACGCGTCGAGGCAGTAGCTGGCCGGATCTATGTCGGCGAACACCGGGAGCGCACCCGCCTGGGTGACGGCCTCGGCCACTTCGACGTTCCCGAAGGCCGGTACGACGACCTCGTCACCGGATCCGACGCCGGCCGCCCTGAGCATTGCAGCAGTACCCATGGCTCCGATGCTGCGGGTGGAACGTGAACTCGAAGTTACGCAAAACAAAAAAGGGTTGGACCCGGAACCGAAGTTCGGGGTCCAACCCTTTCAAAATTTGTTCGGCGGCGTCCTACTCTCCCACAGGGTCCCCCCTGCAGTACCATCGGCGCTGTGAGGCTTAGCTTCCGGGTTCGGAATGTAACCGGGCGT
>NZ_JBEYRK010000044.1:0-67110 GCF_040704065.1 Streptomyces sp. NPDC047869 | reverse complement strand
TCGGCGATGTGGATCCGGTCTTCCTCGCGCAGGTATCTGGAGAGACCAGGAGGCGGCACCACCGTGTTGATCGGTGGTGCCGCCTTCTGCCTGCGGTCGGCGCTGCGGCCGTTGCGCCAGCGCCGGCCGGTCTTCTCGTTGATGCCGACGATCCGGCATGCCTCTTTGCTGCTCAGGCCCTGCTGCATGAGCTGGGAGTATGCCTCCCGCTCACGCACCAGCCGCCTGCGGCCCTGAGCCACTGTCCGCAGCTCCCGAACCTCGAAGTCCATCGCATCCCCTGAACTGGGGTGTTGCGACGACCACTAGAACGGAAGCACTGGGGGCCGGGCCTTCGGCGTCCCGGAAGGCCATCCCGCAAGGGCGGGGCAGAGGGGCGGCCCGGACGGGCGGCACGAAAGAGCGGAACGGGACGGGGCGGCGGGCGGGAAGGCCGGCTCTCGATACCCGCCCAGGGGCGTCAACACGCGTAAAAAGGGCGGGCCCTCCGGACCGAAGTCCGGAGGGCCCGCCCTGAACGCTGCCGACGCCGTTGTCGTACTACTGGCCGCGGCCCGTCAGTTGTCGTCCTCGTCGATCAGGAACCCGCGCATCGGCGAGGGCGCCTGGCCCATCGGGGACGGACCCTGCGGACGGACCGGAGCCATGGGCTGGGTCATCGCGGGGGTCATCTGCTGCTGACCGCCGTAGGACGGGGCGGACGGCGCGGGACCACCCATCCCCTGGTTGCCTCCGTAGGACGGAGCGCTCGCGCCGGCCGGGGCCATGGAGGGCGCCGGGGACGGCGGAAGCGAGGCGGTGGCCGGAGTGCGCGGCGGCGCCAGGGAGTCGTCGGCCTGGGTCTCCAGCTGACGCAGCTGGGACTCGAGGTACGACTTCAGACGCGTGCGGTACTCGCGCTCGAAGCCGCGCAGGTCCTCGACCTTGCGCTCCAGCGTGGCGCGGGCGGACTCCAGGGAGCCCATCGCGACGCGGTGCTTCTCCTGCGCGTCCCGCTCCAGCGCGTCGGCCTTGGCACGGGCGTCGCGCTCCAGACCCTCGGCGCGGCTGCGGGCCTCGCCGACGATCTTGTTGGCCTCGGAACGGGCCTCGGCGATCGCCTGGTCGGCGGTCTGCTGCGCCAGCGAGAGGACTCGGGCGGCGCTGTCGCCACCGGGGCCCTGACCGGGGCCGCCCATCGGACCGCCCATGGGGCCGCCCATCGGGCCACCCATCTGCTGCTGCATGGGCGGCTGACCGCCCATGGGGCCCTGACCCATCGGACCCTGGCCCATCGGGCCGGGACCCTGCGGGCCGCCCTGACCGCCGGGACCGGCGGGCAGCTGCGGGGCGCCGCTCGGCAGCTGGGGCGGACCACCCATGGGGCCACCCATCTGCTGCTGCGGCGGGCCCGATATGCCGGCGGGCACCGGAGCGCCGGGACCTCGCATCCCCTGCTGGGGCATGCCGCCCTGCTGGGGCATCCCGCCCTGCTGAGGCATTCCGCCCTGCTGGGGCATGCCGCCCTGCTGCTGGTCCTGCTCCGGGGGCTTGCGCATGTTCTGCTGGTTCTGGGCAGCAGCGCGCGTGGCCGCGGCCAGTTTGGCGCGCAGGTCCTCGTTCTCGCGGAGCAGGCGCGTCAGTTCGGCTTCGACCTCGTCGAGGAAGGCATCGACCTCGTCCTCGTCATAGCCTTCTCGGAGGCGGACGGTCGTGAACTGCTTGTTCCGCACGTCCTCGGGGGTCAACGGCATCTCTTCACCTCAACGTAGTCATCGGCAGTCGGCAAGACCGTATCGTCCATCCTCATCACACAAATCTCTGTGCGACGGAGATGAGGATCCAGACGATGATCATCAGTACGAAGAAGGACAGGTCGAGCGCCACGCCCCCGAGACGCAGCGGCGGAATGAACCGCCGCAGAAGCTTCAGCGGTGGATCGGTGACAGTGTAGGTGGCCTCCAGGACGACCACCATCGCCTTGCCGGGTTGCCACGAGCGGGCGAACTGGAAGACATAGTCCATGACCAGCCGGAAGATGAGCACGACGAGGAATACCATCAGCGCGATGTAGATCACCTGCGCGAACACGCTCATGGCCTGACTTTCCCTCTCCCCTGTTCCGTGCTTTTCCCGGTGGTACGTCTCAGCTCTGGTTGAAGAACCCGCCCTCTGCGATGCGGGCCTTGTCCTCCGCCGTGACATCGACGTTAGCAGGAGACAACAGGAACACCTTCTGCGTCACCCGCTCGATGCTGCCGTGAAGACCAAACACCAAACCGGCCGCAAAGTCGACAAGTCGCTTCGCGTCTGTGTCATCCATCTCAGTCAGATTCATGATCACCGGGGTGCCCTCACGGAAGTGTTCCCCGATGGTACGGGCTTCGTTGTACGTCCGCGGGTGCAGCGTGGTGATCCGGTAAGGCTCCCGCTCGGACACGACCTTGGGCATGATCACCGGTGCGTTCTTCTCCAGGGACTGGCGTTCTTGTGTGATGGATGCCACGGGCGCGATTCGCGCCGGGCGCCCGGATTCCGCGGCGAGCGAAGTCGAACGGGCCACCGGCTCACGCGGCGCGGGCGGTTGCACGATTCGCACCTCTTCGTCCCTTTGGGACTGATGCGCACCGTGCGACTGGTGTGACACCTCATGCCGTCGGTGGTCCCGGTCGAGTTCCGGGTCCAGCTCGGGCTCGAAGTCGTCGTCGGGGTCGAATCCGCGGCCGTCGTACCCATCGTCCTCCACGAGGCCGAGGTAGACCGCCATCTTGCGCATCGCGCCGGCCATTCTCTGAGTCCTCCGCTCTGTGGTGGATCGACTGCGACTGCCAAGTGCCCGCGATCCACGTGGTCGTTGTGTCCGCTTTCGCGGACATTGACCATATTTTCTGCTGTGGTCCGACTTCCTGGCGACGTTACCCGAGCCTGGGGCGGACTCCGAGTACCGCAGTGCCGACGCGCACATGTGTCGCTCCGGCCGCCACGGCCTGCTCGAGGTCCGCACTCATCCCTGCCGACACCATGGTTGCAGCAGGATGAGCCCGGCGCAGGTCAGTCGACAAATCCATGAGCCGCTCGAACGACGCCTGTTCGCGTCCCGCGTACTCCCCGGTGAGCGGTGCGACGGTCATCAGACCGTCGAGCCGCAGTCCCGGCGACCCGGCCACGAGGCCGGCCAACTCCTCGATCCCGTCCGGCGCCACACCACCGCGCCCACCCCGGCCGCTCTCCCCCGCGTCCAGCGCGACCTGGATGAGGCATCCCACCTCGCGCCCGGCGCGCCCCGCCTCCTTCGACAGTGCGGTGACGAGCCGGGCCCGGTCGATGGACTGCACGAAATCGGCATAACCAACCACGGAACGGACCTTGTTGGTCTGCAACTGGCCGACGAAATGCCATTTCAGCGGCAGATCCACACAGGCGGCCGCCTTCGGCGCCGCGTCCTGGTCACGGTTCTCGGCGACGTGGCGCACACCGAGTTCCGACAGGATGCGCACATCGCTCGCCGGGTAGGTCTTGGTGACCACGATCAGGGTCACCTCCTCCCGCTCGCGCCCGGCCGCCGCACACGCGGCGGTGATGCGCTGCTCCACGTTCGCCAGGTTCGCGGCGAGTTCGGTCTTACGGTCCGTCATGCCCCATCAGTCCAGCCAGACATAGCCCGCGAGCCGCCCGGTGGTGCGGTCGCGGCGGTACGAGTAGTGGTCGCCCGACTCCAGGGTGCACACGGGGGACTGCGCGCGGTCGCGCACCCCGAGCCGCTCCAGCTGGGCGTGCACTCCGGCGCTCACGTCCACCGCCGGAGTGCCCCAGCCGGTTTCGGCGTGCGCCGCCGGCTCGACCGCGGCCACCTCGGCGCGCATCGCCTCCGGCACCTCGTAGCACCGGCCGCAGACGGCGGGTCCGGTGCGGGCGGTGATCCGCTCCGCCTCGGCGCCCAGTTCGACCATGGCCCGTACGGCGGCGGGGACGACCCCCTTGATCATTCCCGGCCGGCCCGCGTGGGCGGCGGCCACGACCCCGGCGACCGGGTCGGCCAGCAGCACCGGTACGCAGTCGGCGGTGAGGACCGCGAGCGCGAGCCCCCGGCGTGCGGTGACGATCGCGTCGACCTCCGGCACGGGAAGCTCGCCCCAGGGCGCGTCCACGACGGCCACGTCGGCCCCGTGCACCTGGTTCATCCAGACGACCGTGTCGGCGCCGAACCCGAGCGACTC
The DNA here is from genome assembly GCF_040704065.1 of Streptomyces sp. NPDC047869. Lineage (NCBI taxonomy): Bacteria > Bacillati > Actinomycetota > Actinomycetes > Kitasatosporales > Streptomycetaceae > Streptomyces > Streptomyces sp. NPDC047869. The sequence continues at coordinate 62,914 of NZ_JBEYRK010000044.1, read as the reverse complement.
CGCCGCCAGCTCCCGGTTCTCCCGGACCGATCCGGGGTCGTCGCCGACCGCGCCACCGAGGTTGAGCTCCTCATACGGAGCGGCGCTCACCCCGCCCCACCGGTCGGTGAAGGCGAAGTGCGCGCCGCTCACGCTCTCGCGCTGTCCTATCACTTCAGGAAGTCCGGGACGTCCAGTTCCTCGGCCGCGCTGTCCGCGTAGGTGCGCGGCGCGGGCGGGACCGACGGGGTGACCGGGATCTCGGCCACCGGCTCGGGCGCCGGCTCCGGCTCCTCCTTCGGCGTCACGCTGCCGAGGGAGCCGAAGGACGGGCGGCTCTCCGGCTGCCGCGCCGGAGCGGGCTCCTCGCGGCGGGGCGCGGACGAGCCGGAGGCGGAGGCGGAGCCGAGGACGTTGTCCCGGCGGGCCGGCGGCTGACCGCCGTCGAAGCCGGCCGCGATCACGGTGACCCGCACCTCGTCGCCGAGGGCGTCGTCGATGACCGCACCGAAGATGATGTTGGCCTCGGGGTGGGCGGCCTCACTGACCAGCTGGGCGGCCTCGTTGATCTCGAACAGACCGAGGTCGGAGCCACCGGAGATGGAGAGCAGCACGCCGCGGGCGCCGTCGATGGACGCCTCCAGCAGCGGCGAGGAGATCGCCATTTCTGCCGCGGCCACCGCGCGGTCGTCGCCGCGCGCCGAGCCGATGCCCATCAGGGCGGAACCGGCCTCGGACATGACCGACTTGACGTCGGCGAAGTCCAGGTTGATCAGGCCGGGCGTGGTGATGAGGTCGGTGATGCCCTGCACACCGGAGAGCAGGACCTGGTCGGCCGACTTGAAGGCGTCCAGGACCGAGACCTGCCGGTCCGAGATGGACAGCAGCCGGTCGTTGGGGATGACGATGAGGGTGTCGACCTCTTCGCGCAGTTCGGCGATGCCGTCCTCGGCCTGGTTCGCGCGGCGCCGTCCCTCGAAGGTGAACGGGCGCGTGACCACGCCGATGGTGAGGGCGCCGAGCGAGCGCGCGATGTTGGCCACGACGGGCGCGCCGCCGGTGCCGGTGCCGCCGCCTTCACCGGCCGTCACGAAGACCATGTCGGCCCCCTTGAGGACCTCCTCGATCTCCTCGCGGTGGTCCTCGGCGGCCTTGCGGCCGACGGCCGGGTTGGCTCCGGCGCCGAGTCCGCGGGTGAGTTCGCGGCCGACGTCGAGCTTCACGTCGGCGTCGCTCATCAACAGCGCCTGCGCGTCGGTGTTGATGGCGATGAACTCGACGCCCTTGAGACCGACCTCGATCATCCGGTTGATGGCATTGACACCACCGCCGCCGACACCGATGACCTTGATGACTGCGAGGTAGTTCTGCGGTGCTGCCACGTCGAAGGCCTCTCGCCTCGAATTACGTTGTCGCCGCCGGGCGGTTCCCCGCACCGGGACGACGGATGCCGAATGGGACGGTCCGTAGCGCCGACCCGAACCCTAACCCTGAAGTTTAGGGTTACCAGTGTGTCTGTTCCCTGAAGTCTTCTGAACAGGACACTAAGTCGACAAGTGGCGCCCGTTCAACGAACACGCCGAACCTCCCGTTTTTCTTTTCACCCTATGTGATCAGCCGTAGCAGTGCCCAACCAGGGTGCTGGCCTGCGCTGATACCCGTCAACTCCCCGATGACGCAGGCGCGGTGGGCACGCTCACGTCGAAGTGCCGGGCGCCGGGAGCTGCTTTCATGAGTGCTGTGAGGGCCCGTGCCTTGGCGCGACCGTTCTCACCGCTGCCCCAGGCGACCGTGCGGCCGTCGGCCAGTTCCACCGAGATGTCGTCGTAGGAGCGGACTTGGACGGTCCGGGTGTCCCGTGCGACGGCGGCCGGGAGGGAGCCGGCCACCCCCACCGCCTCGCGCACCAGACGGTCGGTGCCGAAGCGCCGGAAGCTCGCGGCGGCCGGATCCGACCGGGACGCGGTCAATTCCAGTAGCGGAACGCCTTTCGGTGCCTGCGAAACGGTGGCGAAACGGACGCCCTCGCTGTCGACTTCGACGAAGTTCCCGTCTTTGCGGACAAGGAGCACCGGAGTCCGCTCGGTCACCTTGAGGCCGATTCCATGGGGCCAGGCGCGAACGACCGAAACGGTGTCGATCCGGGGCAGTTTCCGCCGGAGCCGGGCTTCGACGGCGTCCGTGTCGACGGAGACCAGCGGTGCCCCGACCGGCACGGAGGCGACCTCCCGCACATCGGCGGGGGTCAGCATCCGCGTGCCGGTGACCGAGACGTGCCGCACGCGCAGCCACGAGGAGCCGTACAACACCCAGGTGGAGCCTGCCCCGAGGAGCACCAGGGCGACGGCAAGGATGACGATCATACGAAGGCGGGCCCGCCTCGGCCGTCGCGCGGGCGGCGGGCCGGACGACTCCTCCTGGCGTTCACCGCGCTCGGCGGTAGTCGATCCGGCCACCCTCACTACCCCTTCGTCATATGGTCCTATCGGCGTGAGGCGATCGCCTCGTACACCATGCCGACGAGCAGCTCGTCGGCGTCGCGACGGCCGAACTCGCTTGCCGCGCGCGACATCTCGTACAGCCGGTGCGGGTCCCCGAGCACGGGCAGGACGTTCTGCTGCACCCACTCGGGGGTGAGTTCCGCGTCGTCGACGAGGAGCCCGCCGCCCGCCTTCACCACCGGCTGGGCGTTCAGCCGCTGTTCGCCGTTGCCGATGGGCAGCGGGACGTAGGCGGCCGGGAGTCCGACGGCGGAGAGTTCGGCGACGGTCATCGCGCCCGCGCGGCAGAGCATCAAGTCGGCCGCGGCGTACGCGAGGTCCATCCGATCCAGGTAACTTACCGGGATGTAGGGCGGCATTCCCGGCATCTGCTGCACCTGCGGCAGTTCGTTCTTCGGGCCGACCGCGTGCAGGATCTGGATACCGGCCTGCTGCAGCCACGGCGCGACCTGCTGGACCACCTCGTTGAGGCGCCGGGCACCCTGGGAGCCGCCGGAGACGAGCAGGGTGGGCAGGTTCGGGTCCAGACCGAAGCGGGCGCGCGCCTCCGGACGGACCGCGGCCCGGTCGAGGGTGGCGATGGTGCGGCGCAGCGGGATGCCGATGTAGCGGGCGTCGCGCAGCTTGCTGTCCGGGGTGGAGACGGCGACCCGGGCGGCGTACCGGGAGCCGATCTTGTTGGCCAGGCCCGGGCGGGCGTTGGCCTCGTGGATCACGATGGGCACGCCGAGGCGCTTGGCGGCCAGGTAGGCGGGCAGGGCGACATAGCCGCCGAAGCCGACCACGGCGTCCGCCTTGGTGCGCTCGAGGATCTGCTCGGCGGCCTTGATCGTGCCGCGCAGCCGGCCCGGGACGGTGATCAGCTCGGGAGTGGGCTTACGGGGAAGCGGCACCGCCGGGATCAGCGCCAGCTCGTAGCCGCGCTCCGGGACGAGCCTGGTCTCCAGGCCGCGCTCCGTGCCCAGGGCCGTGATCCCCACGGTCGGGTCCTGCCTGCGCAGGGCGTCCGCGAGGGCGAGCGCGGGCTCGATGTGGCCCGCGGTACCTCCGCCGGCAAGTACGACATGCACCGAAATTCACCGCTCTCCGGACGAGCGCGCCACCGAGGCGCGCCGTCGCATCGTGTTCCATCTCCGAGGCCCCCGCTCGGCACCGGAGCCTCCTGCCCGCTTTCTACCAAAGCGAGGTTGCCGCATCGCAAGCGCCGCCCGCGCAGCGGGGTCCTCGCGCGCGAAGGCGATCAGCAACCCGATGGCGAACATGGTCGGCAGCAGGGCGGACCCTCCGTAGGAGAACAGCGGGAGGGGGACGCCGGCGATCGGCAGCAGGCCGAGCACCGCACCGATGTTGATCACCGCCTGGGCGGTGATCCAGGTGGTCACGCCTCCCGCGGCGTACCTCACGAAGGGGTCCTCCGTGCGTCCGGCCACGCGGATACCCGCATAGCCTAGAGCCGCGAACAGGGCGAGTACCGACAGCGTCCCCGCCAGACCCAGTTCCTCGCCGGTGACGGCGAAGATGAAGTCGGTGTGCGCTTCGGGCAGTTGGCCCCATTTCTCCACACTCGCGCCGAGCCCGGAGCCGAACAGTCCGCCGGAGGCGAGGGCGTAGATCCCGTGGACGGCCTGCCAGCAGTCGGCCACTCCCGACTTGGGCTCGGTGGCTCCGATGCAGGCCAGCCGGGCCATCCGGTTGGGGCTGGTCTTGATGAGCACGACACCGATCAGGCCGGCGACCGAGAGCACTCCGGCGAACAGCCGGGTCGGCGCCCCCGCCAGCCACAGCAGGCCGAACAGGATCGCTGTGAGAATGATCGCGGTTCCCATATCGCCGCCGAGCATGATCAGACCCAGCAGCATGAAGGAGGCCGGCACCAGCGGCACCAGCATGTGCTTCCACTGGGTCAGCAGCTTGCGTTCCTGCTTGCGCGCGATCAGGTCGGCGCCCCACAGCACCAGGGCGAGCTTGCCGAACTCGCTGGGCTGGATCTGGAAGGAACCGCCGAGGGAGATCCAGTTCTGGTTGCCGTTGACCGCCATCCCTATCCCGGGCACCTGTACCAGGACCATCAGGAAGACGGCGCCGGCCAGGATCGGGTAGGCCAGCGCCCGGTGCAGCTTCACCGGCATGCGGGAGGCGACGAACATCAGCGCGCCGCCGATGGCCGCGGCGAGGAACTGCTTGCGGAAGAAGTACGAGCCCGGCAGCGACAGCTGCAGCGCGGTGATCTGGGAGGCCGAGTAGACCATCACCAGGCCCAGCACGGTGATCAGGAGGCTGCCGCCGAGGATCACGTAGTACGCGGTCAGCGGCCGGTCCCAGGCCTTCCGCGCGCGCGTGCAGAGCCGCTGCACGGCGTTCTCGCGCGGTGGTCCGGGGAGCGCGGGGCGCCGGGACGCCCGCTGCACGGGCGGGCGGCCGGTACGGCTACCGGGCATGGGCGCCTCCCCTGAACGTCGACCGTCCCACGCGTCCCTCCCAAGATCCGCCCGGCGGGCGGCCGGGTCAGGCGCCGAGTTCGCGGACCGCGGCCGCGAACGCGTCGCCGCGCTGGTTGTAGTTGGTGAACATGTCCATGGAGGCGCAGGCCGGGGCCAGCAGCACGGTGTCGCCGGCCCTGGCCAGCCGCTTCGCCTCCGTCACCGCCTGGAGCATCGCCCCAGTGTCGGTCCGTTCGAGGTCGACGACGGGTACTTCCGGGGCGTGTCGCGCCAGGGCCTCGCGGATCAGGGCACGATCGGCGCCGATCAGGACGGCCCCGCGCAGCCGCTTCGCAGACTTGGCGACCAGCTCGTCGAAGGTGGCACCCTTCGCCAGACCGCCCGCAATCCATACGATCGACTCATATGACGCCAACGAGGCTTCCGTGGCGTGGGTGTTGGTGGCCTTGGAGTCGTCCACGTACGCCACCCCGTCGATGTCCGCGACGTGCGCGATGCGGTGGGCGTCCGGGCGGAAGGCCCGCAGACCGTCGCGCACGGCGGTGGCGGGCACGCCGTACGCGCGCGCGAGGGCGGCGGCGGCAAGGGCGTTGGCGATGTTGTGCGGGGCCGGCGGGTTGACGTCGGAGACCTCGGCCAGCTCCTGCGCGTTCTTCTGGCGGTTCTCCACGAAGGCCCGGTCGACCAGGATGCCGTCCACGACGCCGAGTTGGGAGGGACCGGGGGTACCGAGGGTGAAGCCGACGGCCCGGCAGCCCTCTTCGACGTCCGCCTGGCGCACCAGGTCCTCGGTGAGCTTGTCGGCCACGTTGTAGACGCAGGCGATCCGATTGCCCTCGTAGATACGGCCCTTGTCGGCCGCGTAGGCCTCCATGGAGCCGTGCCAGTCGAGGTGGTCCGGAGCCAGGTTGAGGACGGCGGCGGAGTGGGCGCGCAGCGAGGGCGCCCAGTGGAGCTGGTAGCTGGAGAGTTCCACGGCGAGGACGTCGTACTCCTCCTCGCCGAGGACCGCGTCCAGCAGGGAGACGCCGATGTTGCCCACGGCGGCGGTGCGCAGGCCCGCGGCCGCCAGGATGGAGGCGAGCATCTGCACGGTCGTGGTCTTGCCGTTGGTGCCCGTCACGGCCAGCCAGGGTGCCGCGTCGGGCCCCCTGAGGCGCCAGGCCAGCTCCACGTCGCCCCAGACCGGCACTCCGGCCTTCCCGGCGGCGGCGAACAGCGGCTTGTCCGGCTTCCAGCCGGGCGCGGTGACGATCAGCTCGGTGCCTTCCGGCAGGGTGGCGCCGTCGCCGAGGCGCACGGTGACGCCGAGCGCCTCCAGCTCCGCGGCCTGCTCACGCGCGCGTGCGTCGTCGCCGTCGTTGACGACCGTGACGATCGCACCGCGCGCGTGCAGCACCTTGGCCGCCGGGACGCCGGAGACGCCGAGCCCGGCGACGGTGGCGCGCTTGCCCTGGAATTCAGAAGGCACCGAGGAGGTCACTTGTCCGCTGCCCATCCCGCGTAGAAGAGGCCCAGTCCGACGATCACACAGATGCCTTGGATGATCCAGAAGCGGACCACCACCAGGACCTCGGACCAGCCCTTGAGTTCGAAGTGGTGCTGAAGTGGCGCCATCCGGAAGACGCGCTTCCCGGTGAGCCGGAAGGAGCCGACCTGGATGACGACCGACATGGTGATGAGGACGAACAGGCCGCCCATGATGGCCACCAGCAGCTCGGTGCGGGAGAGGATGGCCAGGCCGGTGAGGACACCGCCGAGGGCGAGCGAACCGGTGTCGCCCATGAAGATCTTGGCCGGCGAGGTGTTCCACCACAGGAAGCCCAGGCAGGCGCCCATCAGCGCGGAGGCGACCACGGCGAGGTCCAGCGGGTCGCGCACCTCGTAGCAGGCGCCCGGGTTGGTCAGCGTCGTCGCGTTGGCGCAGGACTCCTGGAACTGCCAGACGCCGATGAACGTGTAGGCGCCGAAGACGAGCACGGAGGCGCCGGTGGCGAGGCCGTCCAGACCGTCCGTGAGGTTCACGCCGTTGGACATCGCCAGGATCATGAACAGCGCCCAGACGACGAACAGCACCGGGCCGATGCTCCAGCCGAAGTCGGTGATGAACGACAGCTTGGTGGACGCCGGGGTGTTGCCGCGCGCGTCCGCGAACATCAGCGACAGCACCGCGAAGCCGATGCCGACGATGAGCTGGCCGGCCATCTTGGCCTTGGCCCGCAGACCGAGCGACCGCCGCTTGACGATCTTGATGTAGTCGTCCAGGAAGCCGACCAGGCCCATGCCGAACATGAGGCCGAGGACCAGCAGTCCGGAGTAGGTGGGGGGGTAGCCGGTGATGAGCTTGCTCAGGAAGTACGCGGCGATGGTCGCCAGGATGAAGGCGATACCGCCCATGGTCGGCGTACCGCGCTTGCTGGCGTGCTCGCGCGGGCCGTCGTCACGGATGTACTGGCCGTAGCCCTTGCGGGCGAGGAGCTTGATCAGCAGCGGGGTGCCGACCAGCGTCAGGAAGAGGCCAATGACTCCTGAGAACAGGATCTGCTTCATCATCGGGCGGCAACCTCACCCTCGGCACCGGTCTCGAGCAGCGCCTGGGCGACGCCCTCGAGCCCCACCGAACGGGACGCCTTCACGAGCACGACGTCCCCCGGGCGCAACTCGCTGCGCAACAGGTCGACCGCCGCCTGTGCGTCGGACACGTGCACCGACTCCTCACCCCACGAACCCTCGTTATATGCGCCCAGTTGCAGCCAGGAGGCCTCAATCCCCCCGACCGCGACGAGCTTGCTGACGTTGAGCCGGACGGCGAGCCGTCCGACGGCGTCGTGCTCGGCGAGCGCCTCGTCCCCCAGCTCGGCCATCTTGCCGAGCACCGCCCACGTACGGCGCCCCTTGCCCATGGCCGCGAGCGCCCTGAGGGCGGCCCGCATGGACTCGGGGTTGGCGTTGTAGGCATCGTTGACGATGGTCACGCCGTCCGGGCGCTCCGTGACCTCCATGCGCCAGCGGGAGAGGGAGCCCGCCTCCGAGATCGCGGTGGCGATCTCTTCCGCGGACATGCCCAGCTCATGGGCGACGGCGGCCGCGGCGAGCGCGTTCGACACGTGATGCTCACCGTACAGGCGCATGGTCACATCGCTTGCACCGGAGGGTGTGCGAAGTCTGAAGGCGGGCTGTCCACTGTCCGTGAGTCGCACGTTCTCGGCGCGTACGTCCGCTTCGGCCGACTCTCCGAAAAGGACCACCTTCGCCTTGGTACGGGAGGCCATGGCCCGCACCAGCGGGTCGTCGGCGTTGAGGATCGCCGCGCCGTCCTCCGGAAGCGCCTCCACGAGTTCGCCCTTGGCCTGGGCGATCTGCTCGCGGCCGCCGAACTCGCCGATGTGGGCGGTGCCCACGTTGAGCACCAGGCCGATCCTCGGCGGGGTGAGGCCGGCGAGGTAGCGGATGTGCCCGATGCCGCGGGCGCCCATCTCCAGAACGAGGAAACGGGTTTCGGCGGTGGCGCTGAGCGCGGTCAGCGGGAGCCCGATCTCGTTGTTGAGCGAGCCGGGCGTGAACACGGTCGGCGCCTTGCGCCGCAGCACCTGCGCGATGAGGTCCTTGGTGCTGGTCTTGCCGGCGGAGCCGGTCAGTGCCACGAGGGTCGCGCCGAGGCTGCGTACGACGTGGCGGGCGAGGGCGCCGAGGGCGGCCTGGACGTCCTCGACGACGATCGCGGGCACACCGACGGGCCGGGAGGCCAGAACGGCCGCGGCACCGGCCTCAACGACCGCCCGCGCGTAGTCGTGGCCGTCGGCGCGCTCGCCGACGAAGGCGACGAAGAGGCTGCCCGGCACCACCTCTCGGGAGTCCCGGACGACCGGTCCGGTGACCTGGACGGACGGATCCGGTATGTCGTGCGTCTGCCCGCCGACGACTTCGGCGATCTCGGCGAGGGAGAGGGCGATCACAAGTTCATCCCTGGGTCTTCTGGATAGCTTCGCGAAGCACCTGGCGGTCGTCGAAGGGACGGACCACGCCGGCGATGTCCTGGCCCTGCTCGTGCCCCTTGCCCGCGACCAGCACGGTGTCCCCGGCGTGCGCCCGGGCGACGGTGGCGGCGATCGCGGCGGCCCGGTCCTCGAACAGGAGCACCTCGCCGCGCTCGTGGGACGGCACGGAGGCCGCGCCCTGGAGCATGGTCGCGAGGATCGCCAGCGGGTCCTCGGAGCGGGGGTTGTCGGAGGTCAGTACGGCCGTGTCGGCGAGCCGGGCCGCGGCGGCGCCCATCGGGGCGCGCTTGGTCTGGTCACGGTCGCCGCCGCAGCCGAGGACGACGTGCAGACGGCCCTTGGTCACCTTGCGCAGCGCCTTGAGGACCGACTCGACCGCGTCGGTCTTGTGGGCGTAGTCCACGACCGCGAGGTAGGGCTGCCCGGCGTCCACGCGCTCCAGGCGGCCGGGCACCCCCGGCACGGCGGCGATGCCGTCGGCGGCGGCCTGCGCGTCGAGGCCGGCCACCGCGAGGGCGACGATCGCGGCGAGGGTGTTCGCCACGTTGAACGGGCCGGGCAGCGGCGACCTGGCCTGGACCCGCTCGCCGTCGGGGCCGAGGACGGTGAACGTCGAGTCCATGGGGCCGACCTGGACGTCCTCCGCGCGCCAGTCGGCGTCGGGGTGGCCCTCGGCCGAGAAGGTGACGACCGGGACGGTCGCCTCCTGGGCGAGCCGGCGGCCGTACTCGTCGTCGGTGTTGACGACGGCGAGCTTGCTGCGTTCCGGCGTGAAGAGCTGTGCCTTGGCCCGGAAGTAGTCCTCCATGTCGGAGTGGAACTCCATGTGTTCCGGGCTGAGGTTGGTGAAGACGGCGATGTCGAAGATGCAGCCGTCGACCCGGCCGAGGACCAGGGCGTGGCTGGAGACCTCCATGGCGACGGCCTCGACGCCGCGTTCGCGCATGACGGCGAACAGGGCCTGCAGATCGGTGGCTTCGGGGGTGGTGCGCTCGGACTTGATGCGCTCCTCGCCGACCCGCATCTCGACGGTGCCGATGAGGCCCGTGGTGCGGGTGGTCTTCAGACCGCCCTCGACCAGGTAGGCGGTGGTGGTCTTGCCCGAGGTGCCGGTGATGCCGATCTGGAGCAGGTCGCGGCCCGGGTCTCCGTAGATCGTGGTCGCCAGTGCGCCCATCCGCGCGCGCGGGTCGTCGACGACCAGGACCGGCAGGCCGGTCGCGGCGGCGCGTTCGGCACCCGTCGGGTCGGTCAGCACGGCGGCGGCACCGAGGCCGGCGGCCTGGGTGACGAAGTCGGCGCCGTGCAGGCGGGCGCCCGGGAGGGCGGCGTACAGGTCGCCGGGGCGGACCGCGCGCGAGTCGTGGGTGATGCCCGTGACCTCGGCGGTGCCCTCGACGGCGGCACCCAGCTGATCGGCCAGCTCCGCGAGGGGTGTGGCGGAGACCTGGACCGGTCGCGGCGGTCCCGGATATGTCACGGAAGCGCCCTTCTGGGTGATGTGGGACTGATCAGCGTGTGGCACGGCGGTGAGCGTACCGGGCGCACTGGCTCCGGAGCGAAGCGAGGGCTCCTGGGTGCCCTGGTTCCCGGGGTCGGGAGTGATCGTTGTCACGAGTGGTTCCTGGTCTTTCCGAGGTGCTGATCAGGGCTTGTAGTCGACAGGCAGGTTCGCGGCCTTCGCGCCGGTCGGCGGGACCTGCAGCGTCTTCAGGGCGAACTCCATCACCTGCTTGTAGACGGGGCCGCAGATCTGGCCGCCGAAGTAGCTGCCGGACGTGGCGTTCTGGATGGCGCAGTACACGGTGATCCGCGGTTTGTCCGCGGGTGCGAATCCGGCGAACGACGAGGTGTATCCGCGATACCTGCCGGTGGCCGGATCCACTCGGTTCGCCGTGCCGGTCTTGCCCGCAACCCGGTACCCGGGGATGCGGGCCTTGATGCCGGTGCCCTGCTCGTCGTCCACCACGGACTCCAGCATCTGGGCGACGGACTTGGCCGTCTTCGCGCTGACCACGCGGGACTTCCCGGGCTGCGGAGCCGGCGTGAAGCGGCCGTCCGCGCCCCGGGTGCCGCGCACCAGGGTCGGCTCGACGCGGACACCGCCGTTGGCGATCGTCGAGTACACGGAGGCGGCCTGCATGGCGCTCAGCGAGAAACCCTGGCCGAAAGGAATCGTGTACTGCTGGGAGGTCGACCAGTTGCCGGGGGCGGCGAGGATGCCCTTGGTCTCGCCGGGGAAGCCGAGCCCGGTGGGCCGGCCGATGCCGAAGTCGCGCAGATAGGAGTGGAGGACCTTGTTGGCCTCGGACTGCGACTTGCCGAGCTGGCCGGTGGCGAGGATCGTGCCGATGTTGCTGGACTTGGCGAGCACTCCGTTGAGGGTGAGGTACCAGGTGGCGTGGTCGACGTCGTCCTGGAACAGCCGGTCGCCCCGGTGCAGCCGGTTGGGGACGACGACGTGGGTGAGCGGGGTGGCCGCGTTCTCCTCCAGTACGGCCGCCATGGACATCACCTTGGCGGTCGAGCCGGGCTCGAAGGCGTCCTGCACGGCCGCGTTGCCCATGGCCTCGGCGTCGGCCTTCGACAGGTCGTTCGGGTCGAAGCCGGGCGAGTTGGCCATGGCCAGGATCTGACCGCTGCGGGTGTCCTGGACGATGACGTAGCCGCGGTCCGCCCTGGACTTCTTCACCTGCTCGGAGATGGCGTTCTGGGCGGCCCACTGGATGTCGCGGTCGATGGTGAGTTCGACGTCGCTGCCGGGTACGGCGGGGGTCTCGGTCGAGCCCGCGGTGGGCACCTCGCGGCCGCCGGACTGGGCGTAGCGGATCTTGCCGTCCTTGCCGGACAGCTGCTTGTCGAGTTCCTGTTCGATGCCGCCGCCGCCCCGGCCGTCGGCGTTGACCCAGCCCAGTATCCCGGCGGCGAGGTCGCCGTTGGGGTACACGCGCTGGCTGCTGGGGTCGGCGAAGACGCCGGCGAGCACGTTGGGCGCCTTGCCGTCGGAGCCGGCCTTCTTGGTGAGGGCCGCCTTCAGGTCCTTGATCTGCTTCCAGACCTGCGGGGTCTGGCGCACGGCCAGCTTGGCGTAGCGGGACAGCTCGTTCCTGGGACGCAGTTTCCTGACGATCGTGTCCTGGTCCTGGCCGAGGATCGGCGCGAGCAGCGCGGCGGCCTGCTCGGGCCCGTCGCCGATCTTCAGCTGCTTGCGGCTGAACATCGTGGGGTCGGCCGTGATGTCGTACGCGTCCTCGCTGACGGCGAGGTCCACGCCGTTGCGGTCGGTGATACCGCCGCGGTCGGCGGCCAGGGTGTGCACGACGTAGCGGTTCTGCTCGGCCTTGGCGGCGTACGCGTGCGCGTCGACGGCCTGGACCTGGAGCAGCCGCACGACGAAGGCGCTCATCACCAGGGTGAGGGCGAGGCCCACCATGCGCAGCCGGGGCCTGGGCCGGCCGAGCCGGAGCGGCGGCGGGGGCATGGGCCGGGCACCGCCCGGCCTGCGGGCCGGCCGGGCACCGGGCCCGGGCTGCCGCCGGACGGCGCCCCGCGCCCGGCGGGGCTCGGCCCGGTCCGGACGGGGCCGGGGACTCGGGGAAGGCTTCGCGGGGCCGGGCACGCGGCGGCGCGGCGGTTCCCTGTCGGACACTTCCGTCACCTGCCGGAGGTCGGGGTGGGGGCGGACTGGAGGGTGGAGAGCGGCGCCACCGCCGCAGGGGTGGTGGTCACCGGGGCGGGGGCCGAGGGAGTGGGCGTCGGGGTGGCGGCGGGCGTCGGGGTGCCGGGGGTCTGCGCCGGTGAGGACGGCGGCCCGGCGGACGGGGTGACGGTCTCCGGGGCGGCCGGGCCGTGGAGGGCGGCAGGCTCGGGGCTCGCGGCGCCGGGTACGCCCTTGACGGTCCCGCCGGGGTCCAGGAAGGCCGGGTCGCCGCCGGGGACCATGCCGAGTTCGCGGGCGCGGCGCTGGAGGGCGTCGGGGGACGAGTAGCCGTCGATGTCCCGCTGGAGCGCCTGCTCCTCGTCGGTGAGGCTTTTCGTCTGCTTGCGCAGGGCGTCGAGCCGGAACGAGCCTTCGCTGAGCGCGGAGTTCAGCACCAGCAGCCCGATGAGGCCGCCGCCGAGCAGCAGAACGACGAGCAGGACGAACGGGGCGCGGGCCGCGCGGGCGCGGCCGGCCGGGAAGAGCCGGGCGAGCCGGGCGGCCCTCCCCCTCAGTTCGGGTTTCCTACTCACTGGGCCTCCGGTGGCTCCGGTACGCCGACGGGTGAGTCCGGGAACCCAGCCGACCCGTTTCGCTCACTCGGCGTCCTCCCTGATGCGCTCGGCGCCGCGCAGCCGGGCCGGGGCGGCCCGGCGGTTCTCTGCGATCTCTTCCTCGGTGGGAAGTTCGGCACCGCGCGTGAGCAGCTTGAGCCGCGGCTGGTAGCGCTCGGGCACGACGGGCAGTCCGGGCGGCGCGGTGGTGGCGGCGCCGGCCGCGAACACCTGTTTCACCAGCCGGTCCTCCAGCGAGTGGTACGACAGCACGGCGACGCGCCCGCCGACGCCGACGGCCTTGACCGCCGCGGGGATCGCCCGCTCCAGGACCGACAGCTCTCCGTTGACCTCGATACGCAGGGCCTGGAAGGTGCGCTTGGCCGGGTTGCCGCCGGTGCGCTTGGCGGCCTGCGGCAGCGCGTCCCGGATCAGCTCGACGAGCCGCGCGCTGTTGCTGAACGGCTCCTTCTCGCGTTCCCGAACGATCGCCGAGACGATCCGCTTGGCCTGCTTCTCCTCGCCGTAGGCGCGCAGGATCCGCACCAGTTCGCCCGCCGGGTAGGTGTTGAGCACCTCGGCGGCGCTGATGCCGGTCGTCTGGTCCATGCGCATGTCGAGCGGGGCGTCCTGGGCGTAGGCGAAGCCGCGGTCGGCCTCGTCGAGCTGCATGGAGGACACGCCGAGGTCGAACAGGACGCCCTGCACGCGCGCGATGCCGAGCCGGTCCAGGACCTCGGGCAGCTCGTCGTACACCGCGTGCACGAGGGTGGCCCGGTCCCCGTACGGCGCCAGCCGCTCACCCGACAGGCGCAGCGCCTCCTTGTCCCGGTCGAGGCCGATCAGGCGCACCTGGGGGAACCGGCTCAGCAGGGCCTCGCTGTGGCCGCCGAGGCCGAGGGTGCAGTCGACGACCACCGCTCCCGGCCGCTCCAGGGCGGGTGCCAGCAGGTCCAGGCACCGCTGGAGCATCACCGGGACGTGTCGACTCTCGCTCAAGGGGGCCTCTCGTTTCCGGCGGGCCGTACGCACCGCCGGGTCCCCGCCCGCTCCGTGAAGGGGAGGCCCGCCGGCGCCGGAAGCGTCGGCCGGCCGGGAGCGGGAGGAGGCCGAGCCGTACGTACGCGCCGCGCACGTGGGGAGACCGTCCGGGTGAGGGCCGGGTCTCCGGGGGATTCACCAGCAGGGAGAGCCGCGCCTCCCGCTTCGCGTCACTTTAGTCCACCGTGTCGCGCGGTCAATCAACCGGCCTGCGCGTCGCCCGACCGGGCGCGATTACGGTTCGCGCTGTGTGTGGAGTCGCTCACAACAAGCCACAATGGCGTTCTTTGTCCGCTCTGCACAGCAGGACCGGAGCGGGGATGACCAGTACGGTCTTGGGTATGACGACTTCTGCAGCAGCTCAGCCCGGAGCCGATGGAACCATAGCGGGTGACGGCACCGTCACGGACCGCCTCTTCGAGGCCAACGAGCGGTACGCCGCCGAGTTCAGCGACCCCGGTATGGACGCCCGGCCCGTCCTGCGCGTCGCCGTCGTGGCCTGCATGGACGCCCGCCTCGACCTGCACAAGGCCCTCGGCCTGCAGCTCGGTGACTGCCACACCATCCGCAACGCGGGCGGGGTCGTCACCGACGACGTGATCCGGTCCCTGACCATCAGCCAGCGGGCGCTCGGCACCCGCAGCGTCGTGCTGATCCACCACACCGGATGCGGCATGGAGTCCATCACCGAGGACTTCCGGCACGAGCTGGAGCTGGAGGTCGGCCAGCGTCCCGCGTGGCCGGTGGAGGCCTTCCGGGACGTCGACCAGGACGTGCGGCAGTCCATGCAGCGCGTGCGCACCTCGCCCTTCCTGCTGCACACCGACGACGTGCGCGGTTTCGTGTTCGACGTCAAGACCGGCCGCCTGCGCGAGATCGACCCCGCCTGACGAAGCACACCGGCCCATCACGAACACCCCCGCATCACGCGGGCGTTCCGTCGCCGCACGGCGAGAACGGCAGTCCAAAAGGCCCCAAGACCGACATAGTGCGGGCAGTTGTCCACAGGCGAGTGACACGAATCGGTAACGGCGGCAAGAATGCGGGGTGTGGCGTCGCCCGGAACCGTTCCGGCGCGGTGCCCGTGTTCGGGGTGGGCCGGTTTCGCAGCGCAGAGCGTCGGCCCGAGTAAGAAAGGGCCGAGGAGGGCCGGGTGACGACCTATGACGATCGTGCGAGCCATGGGGGTGCCCCCGCGCGAGCGCAGTCGAGCGTGGGGGATGATCTGACCGCGACTGTGGAGCGTGTCCGCAGTTCGGTGGAAAGTGTGATCGAGGGCAAGCCCGAGGTCGTACGGCTTTCGCTGACCGTACTGCTCGCCGAGGGACACCTGCTGATCGAGGATGTCCCCGGTGTGGGCAAGACGATGCTGGCCAAGGCACTGGCGCGGTCCATCGACTGCTCGGTGCGGCGCATCCAGTTCACGCCCGACCTGCTGCCCTCGGACATCACGGGTGTGTCCATCTGGGACCAGCAGCGCCGGGACTTCGAGTTCAAGCCGGGCGCCATCTTCGCGCAGATCGTGATCGGCGACGAGATCAACCGCGCCTCGCCGAAGACCCAGTCGGCCCTGCTGGAGTCCATGGAGGAACGGCAGGTCACCATCGACGGGCAGAGCTATGAACTGCCCAGCCCGTTCATGGTGGTGGCCACGCAGAACCCGGTCGAGATGGAGGGCACCTACCCGCTGCCCGAGGCCCAGCGCGACCGCTTCATGGCCCGGGTCTCCGTCGGCTACCCGAGCGTCGAGGCCGAGCTGCAGATGCTCGACGTGCACGGCGGGGTGAGCCCGCTGGAGGACCTGCAGCCGGTGGCGCACGCGCACGAGATCGTGAAGCTGATCGAGGCCGTGCGCGGGGTGCACGTCTCCGAGGCCGTGCGCCGGTACGCGGTGGAACTGGTCTCGGCCACGCGCACCCATCCCGACCTCAGGCTCGGCGCGTCCCCGCGCGCGACCCTGCATCTGCTGCGCGCCGCCAAGGCGTCCGCCGCCCTCGCCGGCCGGGACTACGCGCTGCCGGACGACGTGCAGGAACTCGCCGTCGCCGTCCTCGCCCACCGCCTGCTGCCCACCGCACAGGCCCAGCTCAACCGGCGTACGGCCGAACAGGTGGTGCTGGAGATCCTGCAGCACACCGCCGTACCCGCGTCGCCGCAGCAGCACGGCGGCTTCGGCTCGCTGGGCCGGACCATGCCCGCCTACCCCCAGCAGCCCCCTCGGGGTCTTTGATGAGTACCGGGGGGACGGGGCGGGCGGAGCCCGACCGCGGGGACGCGGGCGGCGTCCGTACCGCCCTGGCGGGCCTCACCACGCGCGGGCGCTCCTTTCTCGCGGCCGGGATCGCGGCCGCGGTCTGCGCGTACGTGCTGGGCCAGAGCGATCTGCTGCGGGTCGGCCTGCTGCTGGCGGTACTGCCCCTGCTCTGCGCGGCCGTGCTGTACCGCACGCGCTACCGGGTGGCCGGCAGCCGCCGGCTCTCCCCCGCGCGCGTGCCCGCCGCCGGCGAGGCGCGCGTGCACCTGCGGATGGACAACGTCTCCCGGCTGCCCACCGGCCTGCTGATGCTCCAGGACCGGGTGCCCTACGTCCTCGGTCCCCGGCCCCGCTTCGTGCTGGACCGGGTGGAGCCGGGCGGGCGCCGCGAGGTGTCGTACCGGGTCCGCTCCGACCTGCGCGGCCGCTATCCGCTGGGCCCGCTGCAACTGCGCCTGACCGACCCGTTCGGGATGTGCGAGCTGACGCGGTCCTTCTCGACGTACGACACGCTGACCGTCATACCGCGCACCGAGCCGCTGACACCGGTCCGGTTCAGCGGCGAGGCCAAGGGGTACGGCGACGGGCGCCGACGGTCCCTGGCCCTGGCCGGCGAGGACGACGTGATCCCTCGCGGCTACCGGTACGGCGACGACCTGCGCCGGGTGCACTGGCGCTCCACCGCGCGCTACGGCGAGCTGATGGTGCGCCGCGAGGAGCAGCCGCGGCGCTCGCGCTGCACGGTGCTGCTGGACACCCGGGCGATCGGCTACGAGGGCGCGGGCCCCGACTCGGCGTTCGAGTGGGCCGTCTCCGGTACCGCGTCGGTTCTGACGCACCTGCTCGAACAGGGTTTCTCGGTGCGGCTGCTGACGGACGGTGGCACCTCGGTGCCCGGGGAGGGCGCCGACGGGTTCGCCGGCAGCGGCCCGGACAGCGCGGACGCGGCCGGACTGATGATGGACACCCTCGCGGTGATCGACCACTCCGACGGCACGGGCCTGTCCCGGGCGTACGACTCGCTGCGCGGCGGGAACGAGGGGCTGCTGGTGGCGTTCCTGGGCGACCTGGACGAGGAGCAGGCGGCGGTGGTCGCCAAGATGCGCCAGCGCAGCGGCGGAGCGCTGGCGTTCGTGCTGGACCCGGACGCGTGGGTGTGGGAGACGACCGGTGCATCGGCTCCCGGCAGCCGGCAGGAGGAGCGGCTGCGCATGCTGCGCGAGGCGGGCTGGACGGCGCTGGGCGTGCCGCGCGGGGCGTCGCTGAACGAGCTGTGGCGGCAGGCGGACCGGGAGCGCTCAGGCCTGACCGGCGTCGGCGGGGAGGCACTGTGATGAGTGGGCGGGCCCGGCTGGCCCTGTGCGCGGCCGCGGCCACGCTGATGACCGCGTGCGCGCTGCTGCCCCTGGTCGACCAGCCGACGTGGCTGTTCACGACGGTCCTGCTGGTCGCCGTGCAGACCGGGGTGGGCGCGGCGGCCCGGCGGGTGCCGCTGGCGCGGCCGCTGACCGTGGCGGCGCAGGCCCTGGTCACGCTGATGCTGCTGACCCTGGTCTTCGCCCGGCGGCAGGCGGTCGGCGGGCTGGTTCCCGGCCCGGACGCGTTCCGGTACTTCGGCGATCTGCTCCAGCAGGGCTCCGACGACGTCAGCCGCTACGCGATACCGGCACCGCTCACCGACGGCATCGAACTGATGCTCATCGGCGGGGTCCTGGTGATCGGTCTGCTGGTCGACACCCTGGCGGTGACCTTCCGCAGCGCGGCCCCGGCGGGACTGCCGCTGCTCGCGCTGTACTCGGTGGCGGCCGGGCTGTCCGACAGCGGCACCGACTGGCTGTCCTTCCTGATCGCGGCGGCCGGTTATCTGATGCTGCTCCTCGCCGAGAGCCGGGACCGGCTGGCCCAGTGGGGCCGCGTCTTCGGCGGCGCCGCCCGCGACCCGGGCACGCCGGAGAGCGGGGCGGTGGCGCCGGTGCGCGCCGGACGCCGGCTCGGCGCGGTGGCTCTCGGTGTCGCCGTACTGGTGCCGGCCATTCCCCTGTTCTCGATCCAGGGCGGGCTGCTGGACGCCACGGGGACGGGCGTCGGCGCGGGCAACGGCAGGGGCGGCACGATCTCCGCGGTCAACCCGCTGGTGTCGCTGCGCGACAGCCTGAACGTGGAGAACGACCGCCAGGTGCTGTCGCTGCGGACCACGGCGGGCGACCTGTCGGACATGTATCTGCGGATCGTGTCCCTGGACGACTTCGACGGCACGACCTGGAAGCCGTCCCAACGGCACATCGTCGCGCTGCCGGACGTCCTCCCGGCCCCCGCCGGCCTGGACGCGGACGTCGAGCGCGGCACGGTGCGCACCAGGATCACCGCGGCCGACTGGTACGCCCAGGACTGGCTGCCGATGCCATACCCGCCGAGCCGGGTGAGCATCAGCGGCAACTGGCGGTACGAGCCCGTCGGCATGACGCTCGTCGGCGACCACGGCCAGAACACCCGCGGCGAGGTCTACGAGGTGCGCAGCCTCGACGTGCGGCCGACCGCCGCCGAGCTGGCAGCCGCGCCGCAGGCGCCCGCGGCCCTGCGGCACGAGTACACCAAGGTGCCGTCCAGGCTGCCGAAGGCGGTGGCCAGGACCGCCGAGGAGATCACCGCGGGCTCGTCAAGCCACTACGACGAGGCGGTCAAGCTCCAGGACTGGTTCGCGGTGAACGGCGGCTTCCAGTACGACACCGAGGTGGAGGTCGGCCAGGGCCCGGACGCGATCGCGAACTTCCTGCGGAAGAAGCAGGGCTTCTGCGTCCACTTCTCCTTCGCGATGGCCGCGATGGCCCGCACGTTGGGGATCCCGGCTCGGGTCGCGGTGGGCTTCGCGCCCGGCACCCCGCAGGCGGACGGCTCGGTCTCGGTGTCGCTGAAGGACGCGCATGCCTGGCCCGAGCTGTACTTCGAGGGCGTGGGCTGGACCCGCTTCGAGCCGACCCCGACCCGGGGCACGGTGCCTTCGTACACCCAGTCGAACACGCCGGGCACGTCGGAGCCGGACGAGGCGCTGCCGTCGCGCGGGGCGTCCCAGGCTCCCTCGGCCGCGGCCTCGCCGAGCGAGAGCTGCTCGGCGCAGTTGCGCAGGCTCGAGGCCTGCGACAGTCCGGCCGCCGCGGTCGCGCGTCCCGGCGGTGGCGGCAGCGGCTGGGATCTGCTGTGGCTCGGGCTGATCGGGCTGGGCGTCCTGGCCGTGCTCGCGGTGCCGTTCCTGCCGCTGCTGTGGCGGGCCCGGCTGCGGGCCGTCCGGCTGGGCGGGCACGCGCGGACGGCGGAGGGGGCCGGCGCCCACGCGCTGCTGGCCTGGCAGGAGCTGACCGACAGCGCCTGGGACCTCGGCATCCTCCCGGACGAGTCGCTGACCCCGCGCAACGCGGCGGCCAGGATCGTGCGGCTGGGCCGTCTCGACGCGGCCTCCGGGGCCGCGGTGAACCGGGTGGCGGACGCGGTGGAGCAGGTGCTGTACGCGCCCCGGCCGCGACCGGTGGCGGGCCTCGCCGAGGACGTGCGCCAGGTGGTCGCCGCCCTGTACGGAGGCGTGCGCCGGCGGACGAGGCTGCGGGCGCTGTTCGCGCCGCGTTCGGCCGTGCGGGTGCTGTGGGCGGCGTCGGACCGGTGGACGGCGCTCAGGGAGCGCGCGGTGGCGGCCCGGCCGTCGTGGCGCCGGCCGTCGGGCCAGCGGGGCTGAGGCCGCGGGGCCGCGGACCGGCGGCCCCAAGGCACACGTGAGGGGTGACCACCGGCTGGTGGTCACCCCTCACGGATGTCCTTCGGGCCGTCGGGCCAGCGGGGCTGAGGCCGCGGGGCCGCGGACCGGCGGCCCCAAGGCACACGTGAGGGGTGACCACCAGCTGGTGGTCACCCCTCACGGATGTCCTTCGTCGCTCGCCGCGGTGCGGGCCCGGTCCGAACGGCGGGCGCTAGTGGCCCTGCTGCTCGTCGCGACGGCGCTGCCAGCGCTGTTCGATCCGGTCCATCATGGAGCGCTTCTGCCGTACCTGGCGGCGCGGGGCGCCCGCGGGCTGCTCACCCGGCTTGGGGGCCTTCCGCCAGCCGGTGACGGCAAGCACGGCACAGCCCAGCATCACCAGGAAGCCCACCACGCTGACCCAGATCTGCTGTGCGACCATTCCGGCCATGAGGAGCGCGATACCCACGAGGAAGCCCACGACCGCCTGGTAGACCCGCCGCCGGGTGTACGTCCGCAGCCCACTTCCCTCAAGCGCCGACGCGAACTTGGGATCTTCGGCGTACAGCGCTCGCTCCATCTGCTCGAGCATGCGCTGCTCGTGCTCCGAGAGCGGCACGGAGTCCTCCTCATCGTGCAGTCGCCGGGGCGACCCGGGGGGTCCCTTCAGGATAGGCAGGGAATCGCCCCCGTGAAACCCGCCCCTCTGCGCCAATTGGCCAACCGGAATCCATCCAGGCCGTCCCGGCTCGCTGAGGCTTCCATTCCCCGGCGGCCGACCCGTCATGCCGGACGGCGTACCTCGATCATACGGCGCAAACCGCTCGATCGGGTGGCTTGTGGCGTACTCCATCCGCCGCCGAGCCCCTGATCAGCGGCGGGTCACCAGGAGCGCTCAGGCCTCGGTGGCCGCCCGCGTCTCACCGAGCACATGGAGCTGGGTGGCGACCGAGTGGAAGGCGGGCAGCTCTGCCGCCGCCGCCTCCAGCTTGAGCAGGGCGTCCATGGCACCGGGCTCGGTGTCCACCAGGACGCCGGGCACGAGGTCGGCGAAGACCCGTACGCCGTGCACGGCGCCGACCCGCAGGCCCGCGCCCTCCACCAGCGCGGTGAGCTGCTCGGCGGTGAAGCGGCGCGGCACCGGGTCCCCGGTGCCCCAGCGGCCCTCGGGGTCCTGCAGGGCCTGCTTGGCCTCCTTGAAGTGGCCGGCCAGGGCACGGGCGAGCACGGCACCGCCGAGGCCGGCGGCGAGCAGGCTGAGGACCCCCTCGGAGCGCAGGGCGGCCACCGCGTTGCGCACGCCCTCGGCCGGGTCGTCCACGTACTCCAGGACCCCGTGGCACAACACCACGTCGTGGCCGCCGCGCTCGACCACGTCGAACAGGCCGTGGGCGTCGCCCTGGACGCCCCGGACCCGGTCGGCGACATCGGCCTCGGCGGCGCGGCGTTCGAGGGCGAACAGCGCGTTGGGGCTGGGGTCGACGACGGTGACCCGGTGACCGAGGCCGGCGAGGGGCACGGCGAAGTTGCCGCTGCCGCCCCCGGTGTCGAGGACGTCCAGCGATTCCCGCCCCGTGGCCTTGATCCGGCGGTCCAGGGCGTCCTGGAGGACCTCCCAGACCACTGCGGTACGGAGGGAGGAACGGGGGCGCATCGGGTCCGACACGGCAGTTGACTCCTCGGCGCGGCACCGCCTGTTGCCCGGCGGCGCGAACGGGGTGCCCTCCCCGGCCCGGATGCGGGAGGAAGGAAGGCTTCAGGCGCCTCCACCCTATTGCCTCCGCCGCCGTGCCCGGTCATCGCGGTGGGGTGGGCCCTGTCCGTCTCGCAGGGCGGACGGCCGAGGTCAGCCCGCGTCCGGGAGGTCGTCGCGGGCGGGTGGGCCCGGTGGCTCCCCGGTGTCGTGGCGCGGCTGGGGCAGGACGGGCTGGAGCACCAGCATCCGCTCGACGATGCGGATGAACATCGCCACGTCCCGTGTCAGGTCGTCGGCGTCCCGTCGGCCGGCCGCGCCCTGGATGCCCGCCTCGGCCCGAGCGCGGCGGGCCGCGCCGGAGGCGAACAGCGCGCTCCACTCGGTCAGTTCGGGAGCTATCTCGGGCAGCACCTCCCAGGCGCTGCGGATGCGCGCACGGCGGCGCGGGGAGGTCTCGGGACGGCCCCGGGCCGCGAGCACCGCGGCAGCGGTGCGCAGGGCGGCGAGGTGGGCGGTCGCGTAGCGCTCGTTGGGTGTCTCCAGGCGGCCGGCCTCCTCGAGTCCGGCGCGGGCCTGGGCGAGCAGGTCGAGGACGGCGGGCGGGGCCGTGGCCCGGCGGAGCACGGGGTGCACGTCGCTCGCCGGGCCGGTCAGTGAGGGGGCAGGGCCGGTGGCGCGGCGCCGGTGGGCGGCGGCTGCGGACGGGTTGGCCATGACGAACCTCCTGTCGTCTGGTGACGGCACGGATGCCGTATGTGCCCATCGTGACGTATGGCACTGACAATCCGTTGTGACCTGCGGCTTTGCTTCGATCAGGGGTTCGGGAGTAGTTTTGTACTGACCAGTCAGTGCAAAAAGACAGCAGGCAAGGGGGAGGCTTGTGGACGGCGCGCACCTGACCGCCGAGGGCCTCGGGCTCAAGGGACCACGAGGGTGGGTCTTCCGGGACGTCACGCTCGACGCGGAGCCCGGCTCGCTGATCGCGATCGCGGGACCGTCCGGCTCCGGCCGTACGTGTCTGCTGCTCGCGCTCACCGGACGGATGAAGTCCACCGAGGGAGTGGCCACGGTGGCCGGCTTCAAACTCCCCCGCCACATGGCCGCCGTGCGCCGGGTCGGCGCCGTCGCCAACGTGGCCGGTGTCACCGACCTGGAGCCGGCCCTGACCGTCGGGGAGCACCTGCGCGAACGGGCCCTGCTGCAGCACCGGTTCGGCGACTCCCTGCGGGAGGTACTGCGGCCCCGACGGGACCGCGTGCACGAGGCCCGGCTGCGCGTCGACGCGGCCCTGGCCGCCGCCGGACTCGATCCGGAGACGCTCCCCAAGGGGTCCCGCACGGCGGTGCGGGACCTGGAGCGCCCGGCGGAACTGCGGCTGTCCATCGCGCTGGCCCTGCTCGGCCGGCCGCGGCTGCTCGGCGTGGACGACATCGACATGAAGCTCTCGGACGCCGAGCGCGAGGGGATCTGGGACCTGCTGCGCTCCCTCGCGCGCGCGGGCACGACGGTGGTGACCGTGTGCCGCACCGCCCCCGCGGACTGCCTCACCGTCTCCACCGAGCCGGCCGGGAGGACCGGCGGCGACAGCGGGCCCGAACCGGCCGGCGACAGCACCCGGACGGCCGGGAACGGCAGCCCGGAACCGGGCGACGACCCCGCCCCGGACACCGACGACGACAACGGCCGGAAGGAGGAGGCGGATGCGCACGCCCAGGCTGGCCGCTCTTGAGCTGAGGCGCTTCGGACGGGGGAAGCTGCCGCGTGCCGCGCTGGTCGCGCTGCTCGTGCTGCCCCTGCTGTACGGCGCCCTGTACCTGTGGTCCTTCTGGGACCCCTACGGCCGTCTGGACCGTATCCCGGTGGCCCTGGTGAACGACGACAAGGGCGCCACGGCGGGCGGGAAGAAGGTCACCGCCGGCGACGACATCGTGGCCGGGCTGCGCGACAGCCGGACCTTCGAGTGGCACGAGGTGAGCGACGCCGAGGCCCGCCGGGGCGTCGAGGACGGCACCTACTACCTGTCGCTGACCATGCCCGCCGACTTCAGCGGCCGGATCGCGTCCAGCTCCGGCGACTCCCCCGAGACGAGCGCGCTCAGGGTGCGCACCAACGACGCGAACAACTACATCGTCGGCCAGATCTCCAGGACCGTCTTCAACGAGGTCCGCTCGGCCGCGTCCAGCAAGGCGTCCCGGACCTTCCTGGACCGGATCTTCATCTCCTTCTCCGACATCCACGGCAAGACCGTGACCGCCGCCAAGGGCGCCGACCGCCTCAAGGGCGGCATCGGCAAGGCCGAGAAGGGCTCCAGGGACCTCGCGGCCGGCCTGAAGGACGCGAAGAGCGGCAGCGGCAAGCTGGCCAAGGGGCTGAAGAAGCTCGACTCGGGCGCCGGCAGGCTGGAGGACGGTTCCCGGCGGGTCGCGGACGGCACCCAGACCCTCGCGAACGACGTCAACGGCGTCTACAAGCAGGCCGGTCCGTTCCTGAAGGACAACGAGAAGACCATCGGGGACACCGCCCGGCTGGTCGCCGACTCGGCCAAGACCGTCCGGCACAACCTCGCGACCATGGTGAAGCTGGCGCCGGGCGCCGCCAGGGCCGCCTACGCCTCCTCGGCCGTGCTGGACGATGTCTACGAGGCGCGCTGCGAGAAGGCGGTGATCGACGACCCGGCCTGTCCCGACCTGAAGAAGGCCAGGCAGGCGGCGGCCGACGTGGCCACGGTCGCCGACGACCTCAACACCCTGATCGCCGACCAGGACGGCGACCTGAAGACCATGCGGGCCAACCTGACCACGCTGCAGAAGCAGGCCCAGGCCCTCGCCGCGCGCGCCCCGCACCTGTACGAGGACGTCGACGACGCCGTCAAGAAGATCAACGAGCTGAACGACGGCGCGGCCGAGGTCGCCGCCGGCGCCAAGAAGCTGCACGCCGGAATCGGCACCGCCGGCACCGGGGCGGCGAAGCTCGACAAGGGAATCGGCACCGCCGAGTCGGGCGCCCAGACCCTCAGCGGCGGCATGTACAAGCTGGTCGGCGGCTCCGGCAAGCTGGCCGGCGGCCTGCACGACGGCGCGAAGAAGATCCCCGACTACGACAAGCAGGACCGCGACCGGCGCACCGGCGTGATGGCCGACCCGGTCCAGCTCGCCTCCCACGACCTGCACAAGGCGCCCAACTACGGCACCGGCTTCGCCCCGTACTTCATCCCGCTGTCCCTGTGGGTCGGCGCGATGGTGGCGTACATGCTGATCCCGCCGCTCAACCGGCGTGCCCTGGCGGCCGGTTCGCCGGCCTGGCGGATCGCGCTGGCCGGCTGGCTGCCGGTGGTCGCGGTGGGCGTGCTGCAGACGGCCGCGCTGATGGCCGTGCTGCACTGGGCGGTCGGGCTGCGGATGGCGCGGGCGGCCGGCACGGTCGGGTTCCTGTTCCTGGTGGCGGCGTGCTTCGCGGCGATCGTGCAGTGGCTGAACGCCCGCTTCGGCGCGGCGGGCCGGATCCTGGTGCTGGCGCTGCTGATGCTCCAGCTCACCTCGGCGGGCGGCACCTACCCCGTGCAGACCAGCCCGGGCTTCTTCAACGCCATCCACCCCTTCCTGCCGATGAGCTACATCGTGGAGGCCCTGCGCCGGCTGATCACGGGCGGCGGGCTCGGCCCGGTCTGGCAGGCGTGCGGCGTGCTGGCCGCCTTCACCGCGGGCGCCGTCGCGCTGACCGCCCTCGCGGCCCGGCGCCGCCAGGTGTGGACGCTGGACCGGCTGCACCCGGAACTGAGCCTGTGATCCCGGGGACGTCCCCGCACGCGCCCGTACCTGTGACAATCGGGGCCATGGAAAGCAGCAACGCCACCTCCGGCGGCAGCACGCGTCGCGAGGCCACCCGGCAGAAGCTCTACGAGGCCGCCGTCACGCTCATCGCAGAGCAGGGCTTCTCCGCCACCACCGTGGACGAGATCGCCGAGCGGGCCGGGGTCGCGAAGGGCACGGTGTACTACAACTTCGCGAGCAAGTCGGTCCTCTTCGAGGAGCTGCTGCGGCACGGCGTGGGCCTGCTCACCGCCTCCCTCAGGGAGGCGGCCGAGCGGACCGCGGCGGAGGGCGGCGGCAAGGTGGACGCGCTGGACGCGATGGTCCGCGCGGGCCTGGTCTTCA
Source organism: Streptomyces sp. NPDC047869 (assembly GCF_040704065.1). Classification (NCBI taxonomy): domain Bacteria; kingdom Bacillati; phylum Actinomycetota; class Actinomycetes; order Kitasatosporales; family Streptomycetaceae; genus Streptomyces; species Streptomyces sp. NPDC047869. The sequence continues at coordinate 36,872 of NZ_JBEYRK010000044.1, read as the reverse complement.
TCGACCGCTACCCGGCCTTCACCCAGCTCTACGTGGCCGAGCTGTGGCGCACCAACCGTGCCTGGCAGTCCACGCTGATGGTGGTCCGGCAGGAGGCCGTCGCCGTCGTGGAGGGGGTGCTGCGCGAGGGCGTGGCGGCCGGTGAGTTCAGCGACGAGATCGACGTCCAGCTGACGGCGGCCGCGCTGGTCGGCATGGTGCTGGTGGCCGCCCTGGACTGGAAGTCGTTCCAGCCGGAGCGCTCCCTGGACGACGTCCACGCCGCCCTGTCCCGGCTGCTCCAGGGACGGGTCAGCGGGAAGGGCTGAGACGCGCCGGGAACACGGAGAAGGCGCCGGTCCCTTGCCGGACCGGCGCCTTCCCACTCCCCCGTACTTCCCGTACTCCCCCGTGCGCCCCCGTACGGTTCTCCCCCGATGGTCCCCCGTGGTGGTCCGCCGCGGGTCCCCCGTGCCTCGCTTCCGCCGACGGATCGGCGGAAGGAGCGGCCAGGGCGCGGGCGCCGTTCCGCCGCCCCGTGCCGGCGGTGCCGGGCCCGCGCCCCCTGCCGTGCCCCCACTCTCCCGTGTCCGGCGGTCGCGCCCCATCCGCGCGCGTACTCATCTGGCCGTCTGAGTACGGATACTCAGTGCCGCGCGCGTGCCCGGGACGGCGGCCCGCCGGATGGCTACGATCCCTTGCGTGTCCGTACTCCCTCTGGTCTTCACCAGCGGCTGGGCCAGCGGCATCAACGCCTACGCGGTGGTGCTGCTGCTCGGCCTGTTCGGCATGACCGGGGTGAGCGACGACGTCCCGCAGACGTTGCAGCGGCCCGAGGTGCTGATCGTGGCGGGCGTGCTGTTCCTGTGCGAGGCGGTCGCCGACAAGATCCCGTACGTCGACTCGGTGTGGGACACCGCGCACACCGTCGTACGGCCGCTCGCGGGCGCCTGGGTCGGAGCGCTGCTCGCCGGGCAGAGCGGTTCGATGACGGACGTGGCGGCCGGGCTGCTCGGCGGTTCGACGGCGCTGGCCAGCCACGGTGTGAAGGCCGGTACCCGGATGGCGGTCAACACCTCACCGGAACCGTTCAGCAACTTCGTGCTGAGCACCGCGGAGGACCTGGGGGTCGCCGGCATCGTGTCCTTCGCGATGTTCCATCCCGAGGCGGCCGCGGTCATCGCGGCGGTGCTGCTGGCCGCCGGGCTGGTGGTGCTGGTGTTCCTCGTCTCCCGCATCCGGCGCTTCCTGCGGCGCCGGGCGCAGCGGCGGGAGGAACGGCGGCTGGCCTCCCGGGCGTCCGGACCGCCGGGCTGACCCGGTCCGCACCGCCCGTCGGCCGGGCTGTCGGTGCCGGTGGATAAAGTCACGGTCATGGCACGGATTGCGGTGATCGGCGCCGGGATGGGCGCGATGGCGGCCGCTGCCCGGCTGGCCGTCGCGGGCCACCGGGTGGCGGTGTACGAGCGTACGGGGACGTACGGCGGAGCGGTGCGCCGCTTCGAGCGGGAGGGGTTCGCCTTCGACACCGGGCCGGGGCTGCTGCCGCTGCCCGCCGTGTACCGCGACCTGTTCGTCAAGACCGGCAAGGAGGCGCTGGAGGACGTCGTCGAGCTGGTCCAGGTCGACCCGTCCGCGCGGCACGTCTTCGCGGACGGCACCGAGGTGGCCCTGCCGAACGCCTCCCGCGCGGGTGTGGTCGAGGCCCTGGACGAGGCGCTGGGTGCCGGCGCCGGGCAGCGCTGGGGGGACTTCCTGGTGCGGGCCCGGGAGGCCTGGGACCGCACCCGCCGGCCGCTGCTGGAGGAGCCGCTGTGGCCGAACTGGCAGGTGCTGGCCGAGCGCGAACCCTATCCGTCGGTGCCGCACAAGCGGCTGCTGCGCACCCGCCGGGCGGGCACCCTGGCCGAGATCGGCGCCTGGGAGCTGCGCGACGAGCGTCTGGCGGCCCTCCTGGAGAGCCATGCGCTGGGATACGGCCTCGACCCCCGGACCGTTCCGGCGAGCGCGGCCGTGCTGCCGTACATGGACCACGCCTTCGGCACCTGGTACGTGCGCGGCGGCATGCGGGAGCTGGCGCGCGCGGTGTACGAGCGGTGCCTGAAGCGGCGGGTCGAGTTCGGTTTCGGCGCCGAGGTGACCGGGATCCTGGAGAAGGACGGCCGGGCGGCGGGGGTGGAACTCGCCGACGGTTCGACGGCCGAGGCGGACTTCGTGGTGGCGGACGTGGACCCGACGCGGCTGCGGGCCCTGACGCAGCGTCCGCTGGACGCGGACGGGGACGTACGTGCCGACGATCCGGTCCTGCCCCGGCCCGGACGGTTCACTGCCCTGCTGGCCCTGCGGGGCGGGCGCGAGCCCGGAGCCGTCCACCGCACGGTCGTCCACGCTCCGGACAACCAGGCCGAGCTGGACTTCCTGGCCTCGCCCGGCGGCGACCGGCCGGTGTTTCCCACGGTGACCGTGCTGCGCCCGGACGACCCCGCGCTGGCACCCGACGGCGAGCACGAGTCCGTGGTGGTGTCCGCCGTGGTCCCGGCCCAGACCGCCCGGGACGACGAGGGCACGGTCCGGTGCTACACGGACTTCCTGCTCGAAGCCGCCGAGCGTGCGGTGCCGGGGCTGCGGGAGCGTCTGCTGTGGCACGAGGTGCGCACGCCCGCGCACACGGAAGCGGAGACGGGCGCCCCGACCGGGGCCGTGCCCGCTCCCGCACTCGCCGCGGGCCGGGGGCGATTCCTGTACCCGGCGAACACGACGCGTCTGCCCGGGCTGTACCGAGTGGGCGGCTGGTCCCACCCCGGCGGCGGGCTGCCGCACGCCGGCATGTCGGGGGCGCTGGTGGCCGGGCTGATCGTGGAGGGACCCGGGTTCCGCGGCTCCCAGTGAGCCGGGAACCGGGTACCGGGCGTCAGAAGCGGTACTGCTCGTCGTACCCGGCTCCGGGCTGCTGCTGCCCGTTGCCCTGGTACGGGTACGGCTGCTCCTGCGGGAGTTCGCCGCCGTAGTTGTCGTCGCTGCGCTGCTGCGGGACCCAGACCCCGCCGACCGGGGTCTCGCCGTAGCCGCCGGTGGCGTACGGGTCCTGGCCGTAGCCCTGCTGGCCGTACTGCTGCTGGCCGTAGCCGGCGTCGTAGGCGGTACCGCCGTAGCCCTGACTGCCGACGTAGGGGTCGGAGTAGTTGGCGTAGCCCTGCTGGCCGCCGGTGTCGTAGCCGTAGTTCTGCTGACCGTAGCCCGAGTAGTCGTAGGCGTAGTTCTGGTCGGCGCCCTGGGGCTGGGCCGCGGCCGCGTAGGCGGTGTCGCCGTAGACGCCGTAGGAGCCGGTGTCGTCCGGAAGCGGCTGCGGCTCGTAGACGTCGGTGGTCCCGGCGGCGGACGGCTCGGCGGAGCGGGCGGGGGTGAAGACGTCGTCCCGGTCGTAGTCGTCGCGGTGGGGGAGCCGCTCGCGGCCGTAGCCGTCATCGTCGTGGCCGTAGCCGGCGTCGTCGTGGCCCTCGCCCGCCTCCAGGTCGGAGACCTCCAGCGTCGGGTCCTGACGCTCCGGCCTGCCGCGACGGCGCTTGCTGCCGCCCTCCGCCTCGTCCTCGGGACGCTTGACCGCCCAGCCGGCGGCGAAGCCGCGGCGGAAGGACAGCGTGACGTAGGTCTGGCCGAGCGCGAAGGCTATCGCGCCCGCGCCGATGACGACGACCGATGGCATCAGCACACCGACGACGACGCCGAGGAAGCCGGCGAAGGCGAGCAGCCGCCAGCGCAACCGCGCCTTGTACTGCAGCAGCACCTCGCCGAGCAGCCACAGTGCGACGACGCCGAACGCGATGTAGAGGACCGTCCAGCCCATGTACGCCCCTCTCCCAGTGGCCGCTACGCAGTGTGTCGTATCGCGGTGCGGCCGGTCTAGGCCTGCGGGGGGTGGTGCAGGCCCAGGTTCTCGTAGATTTCCAGGGTCGCCGTGGAGTTGTTGAGCGTGATGAAGTGCAGTCCGGGCACTCCCTCGGCCAGCAGCCGTGCGCAGAACTCCGTGGCGAACTCGATACCGATGGAGCGTACCGCCGCCGGATCGTCCTTCGCTGTGAGGATGCGCTCTTTCAGGGCGTCCGGGAACAGCGCGGTGCTGAGCTTGGGCACCCGTTCCAGCATCCGCACGCTGGTGACCGGCAGGATCTCGGGGATCACGGGTGTCTCGCAGCCCGCGGCCTCGACCCGGTCGCGCAGTCGCAGATACGACTCCGGCTGGAAGAACATCTGTGTGATGGCGTAGTCGGCGCCCGCGCGGCACTTGTCCACGAAGTGCCGGACGTCGGTGTCCCAGTCGGCGGAGCGCGGATGCATCTCCGGGAACGCGGCGACGCCCACACAGAAATCGCCCGATTCCTTGATGAGCCGGACGAGTTCGGCCGCGTACTCCAGGCCCCGGGGGTGCGGGATCCAGTCGCCCATCGGGTCGCCGGGCGGGTCGCCGCGCACGGCGAGCATGTTGCGGATGCCGGCGTCCGCGTACTGGCCGATGATGTTGCGCAGTTCGGCGATGGAGTGGTCGACCGCGGTGAGGTGGGCGACGGGTGTGAGCGTCGTGTCGACGACGATCTGCTCGGTCTCCCGGACCGTGGTCGTGCGGGTGGTGCCGCCGGCGCCGTAGGTGACGGACACGAAGTCCGGCGCCACCGCCTCGACCCTGCGCAGCGCGTTCCACAGGTTCCGCTCGCCCTGGGGCGTCTTCGGCGCGTAGAACTCGAACGAGTACGTCGTCTTGCCGGTGGCGAGGATGTCGCGCACGGTGCGTGCGCGATCAGTCCTGGTGGATGCGGTTCCGAGGGCCATACCCGCAGGTTAGCCAGGGGTGGGCGGTACCCCAACCGGACGCCGGTCATTTGCCCGATTTGCCGCTTCCCTGTCCACCCCTTGGACAGAAACCCGGACAGGCCCCGGACCGCACCCCGTCCGCGGCGCCGCCACCGCTACCGCTGCCGCAGCCGCTTGGCGAACCGGGCCGCGGCGTCACCCGGGTCGTCGGCCTCGGTGATCGCGCGGACCACGACGACCCGTCGGGCGCCCGCGTCCAGCACCTGCTCCAGGTTGCCGTGGCCGATGCCGCCGATGGCGAACCAGGGGCGGTCGGTTCCCAGGCCCGCGGTGTACCGCACCAGGCCGAGGCCGGGGGCCGGCCGGCCGGGCTTGGTCGGGGTGGGCCAGCACGGGCCGGTGCAGAAGTAGTCCACGCCCCGCTGGACGGCGGCCGCGGCGGCCTCGGACTCGGTGTGCGTGGAGCGGCCGATCAGCACGCCGGCACCGAGGACGGCGCGGGCGGCGGGCACGGGGAGATCGCCCTGGCCCAGGTGGAGCACGTCGGCGCGGGCGGCGTGGGCCACATCGGCCCGGTCGTTGACCGCGAGCAGCCTGCCGTGCCGGGCGCAGGCGTCGGCGAACACCTGGAGGTGCTCCAGTTCCTCCGCGGCCTCCATGCCCTTGTCACGCAGCTGAACGATGTCGACACCGCCCGCCAGGACCGCGTCCAGGAACTCGGCGAGGTCGCCCTGCCGTCTGCGGGCGTCCGTGCAGAGGTACAGGCGGGCGTCGGCGAGTCGGTCGCGGGCGGTGTCGGGCATGCGTGGGTCCCCCCGGGTCGGCGTCCATGGGCGTGCGGGCGGGTGGCGTACGGACCGGGGCCGGTACGCCACCGCGCGGTGCGGGTCGGTTCAGAAGGCGAGCGCCTGGGCGCGCCGCTTCACCTCCGTGCCGCGATTCTCGCTCAGGGCCTGCGCGGGGGTGCCGGGCAGGGTCGGGTCGGGGGTGAAGAGCCACTCGATCATTTCTTCGACCGTGAAGCCGTCGTCACGCAGGAGCGTCAGGGTGCCGGACAGGCCCTTGACGACCTTGTCCCCGTCGATGAAGGCGGCGGGGACGTGCAGCGCCCGGTTCTCACCTCGGCGTACGGCGATGAGCTGGCCCTCCTTGACCAGCTGCCGCACGCGCGTCACCTCGACATCGAGCCGTTCGGCGATGTCGGGGAGGGTGAGCCAGCCGGGGACGAGTGCATCGATCTTTGCGTCAATCTCGGTCACGGGATCTAGCCTGCCATCCGTCACTGACAGTCGGAAGCCAGGCCGGTCCGCGTGGGTGCCACCGCCCTAGTCGAGGGTGGCGCTCTTCAGGGGCCGCGCCGGGTCGGCCAGGACCTCGGGGTCCATGCGGCGGCCCGCCTCGATCAGCCGCCGGCCCTGGGCCAGGTCGCGGGGCCTGCCCACCGCCAGCAGGGCCACCAGCCGGTCCTCGCGCAGCCAGCAGACGGACCAGGCGGGACCCTCCGGCTCGCCGCGCCACACCATGCGGTCGGCGGCGGCGTGGTGGCCCGCGTACTGGACGAACCGGCCGAACTGCTCCGACCAGAAGTACGGCACCGGGTCGTAGACGGCGGGGATCTCACCGAGGATGTTCGCGGCGACCGTGCGCGGCCCCTGCAGGGCGTTGTCCCAGTGGTGGACCAGCAGCCGGGCGCCGTAGCGGGCGGACGGGAAGGAGGCGCAGTCGCCGACGGCGTACACGTCCTCGGCGGAGGCGCGCAGCCGGTCGTCGGCGAGGATCTCGCCCTGCGGGCCCAGCTCGATGCCGGAGCCGGCCAGCCAGGCGGTGGCGGGGCGGGCGCCGATGCCGACCACGACGGCGTCCGCGGCCAGCCGGGTGCCGTCGTCGAGCAGCACCGCGCCGGGCTCCACGCGCTCCACGCGCGCGTCCGTGCGCAGTTCGGCGCCGCTGTCGGCGTACCAGGCGGTCATGGGCGCGGCGACCTCGGCGGGCAGCGCGCCGGCGAGCGGCCGGTCGGCGGCCTCCACGACGGTCACGGCGCAGCCCGCCTCGCGGGCGGCGGTGGCGAACTCGGCGCCGATCCAGCCGGCGCCGACGACCACGATGTCGTGCTGCCGGGCCAGCACCGGCCGCAGCCGCTCGGCGTCGTCCAGGGTGCGCAGCAGGTGCACGCCGGGCACGCCCTCGGTGCCGGGCAGTGTGACCGGCTCGGCGCCGGTGGCGAGGACCAGGACGTCGTACGGCACGGGACCGGCCTCGGTGTCCAGTTCGTGGTCGGCGGGGCGCACCCCCAGCGCCTCGCAGCCGAGCCTGAGTTCGATGCCGAGGGACTCGAAGTCCACGTCGAAGGCGGAGCCCTCGGCCGTGCCGAGGAGCACGGCCTTGGACAGCGGCGGCCGGTCGTAGGGCTGATGGGGCTCGGCGCCGATCAGGGTGACGGTGCCGGTGAAGCCCTGTTCCCGCAGGGCCACCGCGGTCTGTACCCCGGCCATGCCCGCGCCGGCGACCACCACGCGCCGCCGCGGCGACGTGTCCTGCTGTGCTGTCTGCTCGCTCACCCGATCACCTTAGACAACTGACGGAGAGTCAGTCAGCGGGCGTGCTCGGTGACCTGCTCCACCACGCTGGTTCCGGCGCCCTCCTGCGACTCCCACTCCCAGGTCTCCTCCAGCCGCACCCGCCCGTCGGGCAGCTCCGCGACCGTCGACACGCAGTGCCCCGAGGAGGTGGTCCCGTCCTGCTTGAGCTGTACGTACCGGAAGTCCAGCCGGTCGCCCGCCCGGGTGCCGACCAGGTGGCCGCGCACCACGTCGCCGCCCGCGTACTCGGCCCAGATCTCGCCGCCCCGCTCGTGGTAGGCGAAGCGGGTTTGCGTACCCACCTGACCCGGGGCCTGGTCCGCCACCGGGGCGAGGAAGAGTCCGTCGAGCGAGCGGGCCATGGGGCGGGGCTCCTTACGAGGTCGGGGGGCCGAGGGCTAGGGTGGCCACCGTACAAGCACTCGCGGGAGCCCGGACGCACCGGGCTGAGAGGGAGGCTGGCGGCCTCCGACCGTACGAACCTGATCCGGGTCATGCCGGCGAAGGGAGGGGCTGGACGCCCATGCCGTCACGTACGTCCGACGTCCTCGTCATCGGGGGCGGGATCATCGGCCTGGTCACGGCCTGGCGCGCCGCGCAGCGCGGGCTCACCACTGCCGTGGTGGACCCCGAGCCCGGCGGCGGGGCCGCGCGGGTCGCGGCGGGGATGCTGGCCGCGGTCACCGAACTGCACTACGGCGAGGAGAAGTTGCTCGCCCTCAACCTGGAATCGGCCCGCCGCTACCCGGACTTCGCGGCCGAGCTGACCGAACTGACCGGTCACGACCTGGGCTACCGGCGCTGCGGCACGCTCGCCGTGGCGCTCGACTCGGACGACCGCGCCCATCTGAGGGAGCTGCACGCCCTGCAGCGGCGCTCGGGGCTCGACTCCGTGTGGCTGTCCGGGCGGGAGTGCCGGCGCCTCGAACCGATGCTCGCGCCCGGGGTGCGGGGCGGGCTGCGGGTCGACGGCGACCACCAGATCGACCCCAGACGGCTGGCGTCCGCCCTGGTGGACGCGTGCGAGCGGGCCGGGGTGGTGTTCCACCGGTGCTGGGCCGAGCGGCTCGACGTCGCCGGGGGCCGGGCCGCCGGGGTCACCGCGGCGGACGGCACCCGGCTGGGCGCGGGCCGGGTGGTGCTCGCCGGCGGCAGCCTCAGCGGGCGTCTCGCGGGCGTCCCGGACGATCTGCTGCCCCCGGTGCGGCCGGTGAAGGGGCAGGTGCTGCGGCTGACCGTGCCCCGGCGGTACGCGCCGTTCCTGAGCCGTACCGTGCGGGCCGTGGTGCGCGGCAGCCAGGTCTACCTGGTGCCCCGGGAGAACGGCGAGCTGGTCGTCGGCGCGACCAGCGAGGAGTTGGGCTGGGACACCACGGTGACCGCGGGGGGCGTGTACGAGCTGCTGCGCGACGCCCATGAACTGGTGCCGGGGATCACCGAGCTGCCCCTGACCGAGACCCGGGCCGGTCTGCGCCCCGGTTCCCCCGACAACGCCCCGCTGCTCGGCCCGTCCGGGCTCGACGGACTGCTGCTGGCCACCGGGCACTACCGCAACGGCGTGCTGCTCACTCCCGTCACCGGGGACGTCATGGCCGAGCTGCTGACCGGCGGCGAGCTGCCGGAGGCGGCCCGTCCGTTCACCCCGGAGCGCTTCGGCGCCGCACTCGTGGAGCAGCCCGCATGAGCATCTGTGTCTCGGTCAACGGCGAGCGCCGGGAGATCGCCCCGGGCACCGCGCTGGACGCGCTGGTGAAGACCCTGACCGTGGCACCCTCCGGGGTGGCCGCGGCCGTCAACGAGACCGTCGTACCGCGCGCGCGGTGGGCGGCCACCGCGCTCCTCGACGGTGACCGTGTCGAGGTCCTCACCGCCGTCCAGGGAGGCTGACCATGTCCGACGATCCCTTCCTGGTGGGCGGGGTGCCCTTCGGGTCCCGGCTGATCATGGGCACCGGCGGCGCGCCCAGCCTGGACGTGCTGGAGCGCGCGCTGGTCGCCTCCGGCACGGAGCTGACCACCGTGGCCATGCGCCGGGTCGATCCCGCGGTGCACGGCTCGGTGCTGTCGGTGCTGGAGAGGCTGGGCATCCGGGTGCTGCCGAACACCGCGGGCTGCTTCACCGCCGGGGAGGCCGTGCTGACGGCCCGGCTGGCGCGCGAGGCGCTGGGCACCGACCTGGTGAAGCTGGAGGTCATCGCCGACGAGCGCACCCTGCTGCCGGATCCGGTGGAGCTGTTGGAGGCGGCGGAGACGCTGGTCGACGACGGGTTCACGGTGCTGCCGTACACCAACGACGATCCGGTGCTCGCGCGGAAGCTGGAGGACGTGGGCTGTGCGGCGGTGATGCCGCTGGGCTCCCCGATCGGCTCCGGGCTCGGGATCCGCAACCCGCACAACTTCCAGCTCATCGTGGAGCACGCACGCGTGCCGGTGATCCTGGACGCGGGCGCCGGCACGGCCTCGGACGTCGCGCTGGCGATGGAGCTGGGCTGCGCCGGTGTGATGCTCGCCTCCGCCGTGACGCGGGCCCAGCGGCCCGAGACGATGGCGGCGGCGATGCGGCACGCGGTGGAGGCGGGGCGGCTGGCCCGGCTGGCGGGCCGGATCCCGCGCAGGCACTTCGCCGAGGCCTCCTCCCCCACCGGGGGCCGCGCCGACCTGGACCCCGAGCGGCCCGCGTTCTAGTTCGCCCTCCCGCCTCGCGGGACAGTCACAGGTCTGCTGCAGTACGTCACCGGAACGGCGCAGCGCACGGCGGTGTCCGTCGGTCCTCGTACACTCGCCTGCGTGGATACGACCCTTCAGGACCCGCTCGTCGGGCAGGTGCTCGACGGACGCTATCGCGTCGAAGCGCGGATCGCCGTCGGCGGGATGGCCACGGTCTACCGGGCCCTGGACACCCGCCTGGACCGCGTGCTCGCGCTCAAGGTGATGCACCCGGCCCTGGCGGTCGACGGGTCGTTCGTGGACCGGTTCATCCGCGAGGCCAAGTCGGTCGCCCGGCTCGCCCACCCCAACGTGGTGCAGGTCTTCGACCAGGGCACCGACGCGTCCTACGTGTATCTGGCGATGGAGTACGTCGCGGGGTGCACGCTTCGGGACGTGCTGCGCGAGCGGGGGGCGCTGCAGCCGCGGGCGGCGCTGGACATCCTGGAGCCGGTGCTCGCCGCGCTCGGCGCCGCGCACCGGGCCGGTTTCGTGCACCGGGACATGAAGCCCGAGAACGTGCTGATAGGCGATGACGGGCGGGTCAAGGTCGCCGACTTCGGGCTGGTGCGGTCGGTCGACACGGTGACCAGCACCACGGGCGCCGTCCTCGGGACCGTGTCGTATCTCGCTCCCGAGCAGATGGAGCAGGGCACCGCCGACCCGCGTGTCGACGTCTACGCCTGCGGTGTCGTCCTCTACGAGATGCTGACGGGCGGCAAGCCGCACTCCGGGGACTCCCCGGCGCAGATCCTGTACAAGCACATCCACGAAGACGTGCCGCCGCCCTCCGCGCTCGTGCCGGGGCTGCCGCCGGAGCTGGACGAGCTGGTCGCCTCGGCGACCGCGCGCACCCCGGACCTCCGGCCGGACGACGCCGCCGCGCTGCTCGGCCAGGTGCTGCGGGCCCGGGCCGGGCTCAGCGCCGGTCAGCTGGACGCCGTGCCGCCGCAGGCGCTGTCCGCGGAGCACGACAACGCCGGGGACCGTACGAGCGTGATCCCGCGCTCGCTGACCGTGCCCCGGCCGCTGCCCGTCAACGAGGACGACGGCCCGGCGGACGTCCGGCACACCAGCCGGCTGCAGAGCCCGCCGGTGCCCGAACGGCGGGGGCCGCTGCGGCCGGGACGCCGGCTCGCCGCGCTCGTCGCCGCCGTGCTCGTCGTCCTCGGCGTGGGCGCGGGCGTCTGGTACATCAACTCCGGGCAGTTCACCAAGGTCCCGCCGCTGCTGGCCAAGACCGAGGAGCAGGCGACGGCGCGGCTGAAGTCGTCCGGGCTCCACGTCAAGGAGATCAAGCGCGAGTACAACGACACGGTCGGCAGCGGCAAGGTCATCAACACCGATCCGACGGCCGGGGCCCGCATCCGGGGCAACGGCTCCGTGACCCTCGTCATCTCCCGGGGCCCGGAGATCGTGAAGGTGCCCGACCTGCGCGGGGTGCCGCTGGCCGAGGCACGCTCGCGGCTGAAGTCGGCCGGGCTGGAGCCGGGCATGGTCAACCGTGCCTTCAGCGACAGCGTGGACCGGGGCTCGGTGATCAGCACCGACCCGCAGACGGGTGTCGAGCGGCACGCGGGCTCGGCGATCGCGCTCCTGGTCAGCAAGGGCAGCCCGGTCGACGTGCCGGACGTCACCGGTGAGGACCCGGACAGCGCCCGGCAGGACCTGGAGGACGCGGGTCTGAAGGTGCGGATCTCCGCGCAGCAGGTCAACTCCGAGTACGACAAGGGCCAGGTGGCCCGGCAGACCCCGGGGGCCGACAGCCGGGCCGCCGAGGGCGACACGGTGACGCTGACCCTGTCCAAGGGCCCGGTGATGGTGACGGTGCCGGACGTGGTCGGGTCGAGCGTGGACGACGCCACACAGCGGCTGGAGGCCGCCGGCTTCGAGGTGAACGAGGACCGGGGCCTGCTCGGGCTGTTCGGTGACACCGTGAAGGAGCAGTCGGTGGACGCGGGCGAGAAGGCGCCCAAGGGGTCGACGATTACGATCACCATCCGCTGACCCGGTGAGCGGGGTCACCGGGGACCGCGGTCCGGCGGCGGGGGACGGCATGACACCCTGAACGGGTGACATCCCAGCCGTCCCGCCCCGCCGCCCCGAGCCTCTCCGGCCCCGCCCGCAACCCGATCGGCGGTCACGTCCCGGTGGCCGGCGGTCTGCACTCGGTGGGGCTGTCCTACGCCCGCGAACTGAAGGCCGAGACCGTGCAGGTCTTCGTCGCCAACCCGCGCGGGTGGGCCACCCCGGCCGGGAACCCGCGGCAGGACGAGGCGTTCCGTGAGGCGTGCGCCGCGGAGTCGGTCCCGGCGTATGTCCATGCTCCTTACCTGATCAACTTCGGCTCACACACCGAGGCGACCGTGGAGCGCTCGGTGGAGTCGCTGCGGCACTCGCTGCGGCGTGGACGGGAGATCGGGGCGCTCGGCGTGGTGGTGCACACGGGCAGCGCGACCGGCGGGCGGGCACGCGAGGTGGCGCTGAAGCAGGTGCGCGCACATCTGCTGCCGCTGCTGGACGAGCTGACCCACGACGACGACCCGTTCCTGCTGCTGGAGTCGACCGCCGGGCAGGGCGCCTCGCTGTGCTCGCGCACCTGGGACTTCGGGCCGTACTTCGAGGCGCTGGACGCCCATCCGAAGCTCGGCGTCTGCCTGGACACCTGCCACATCTTCGCCGCCGGGCACGACCTGACCGGCCCCAGCGGCATGCACCAGACCCTCGATCTGCTGGTCGGCACCGTCGGCGAGGGCAGGCTGAAGCTGATCCACGCCAACGACTCCAAGGACGTGGCCGGCGCGCACAAGGACCGGCACGAGAACATCGGCGCCGGTCACATCGGCGAGGACCCGTTCCGGGCGCTGATGACCCACCCGGCGACGGCGGGCGTGCCGCTCGTCATCGAGACCCCCGGCGGCAGGGAGGGGCACGCGGCGGACGTCGAGCGGCTGAAGAAACTCCGGGATTCGTGACCTTCGGGAATACCCCCAGGGGGTATGCGGTTCCGGTGGGTACACGAACCGCCCGTCCGGCATTGGGGGACCTCATGGAGCACACGGCACACACTGAGCACCAGCACCAGGGGCACGGCCACGACCACGGCTCCGGCACGACAAGCTGGGCGACGGCCGCGCAGGCCACCCTGCACTGCCTCACCGGCTGCGCCATCGGCGAGGTGCTCGGCATGGTCATCGGCACCGCGGCCGGCTGGGGGAACCTGCCGACCACCCTGCTGGCGATCGTCCTGGCCTTCTTCTTCGGCTACTCGCTCACCATGCGCGGGGTCCTGCGGGCCGGTGTCGACCTGCGGACCGCGATCCGGGTGGCCCTGGCCGCCGACACCCTGTCCATCGCCGTGATGGAGCTGATCGACAACGGGGTGATCCTGGTCTGGCCGTCCGCGATGGACGCCACTCTCGCCGACGCGCTGTTCTGGATCTCGCTGGCCGTCTCGCTGGTGATCGCCTTCGTCGTGACCACCCCGGTCAACAAGTGGACGATCGGGCGGGGCAAGGGGCACGCCGTGGTGCACCAGTACCACCACTGACCCGGCACGGACGCCAGGATCAGAGCTCGGGGCCCTCCCCGGGCTCTTCCTGGTAGGAGTAGCGCTGCTCCTTCCAGGGGTCGCCGATGTTGTGGTAGCCGCGCTCCTCCCAGAAGCCGCGGCGGTCGGCGGTCATGTACTCCACGCCCCGGACCCACTTGGGGCCCTTCCAGGCGTACAGGTGCGGAACGATCAGGCGGACCGGGAAGCCGTGCTCGGCGGTGAGGAGTTCGCCGTCCTTGTGGGTGGCGAAGACCGTGCGGTCGGAGGCGAAGTCCGCGAGCCGCAGGTTGGAGCTGAACCCGTACTCCGCCCACACCATCACATGGGTGACGTCCGCGGCCGGCGGGGCGAGGTCCAGCACCGCGCGGGCCGGGACGCCGCCCCACTCCGCGCCGGTCATGCTGTACTTCGTCACGCAGTGCAGATCGGCCACCACGGTGGTGTAGGGCAGCGCGGTGAACTCCTCGTGGCCCCAGGTGTGCTTGTCGCCGTCGGCGGTGGCGCCGAAGACGCGGAACTCCCAGCGCTCGGGCCGGAACTTCGGCACCGGACCGTAGTGCGTGACCGGCCAGCCACGCTGCAGCCGCTGCCCCGGCGGAAGCTCGGGCCCTGCCGCTTCTCCAGACGCTCGCTCCACCGGATGACCCATGTATCCATCCTGACAGACCTCCGGCAGTGCCCTTGACCACCCACCCCCGAGCCGGACAAATACCATCAGAGCGCCACTTACGTAATTAGTACGCACTTACTGGACGATCTTCTCGGCCGGTGAAATCATGCGGCGCTAGCGACCTGGTTCGACCACGTGAAGGAGTCCATCGCGATGCAGGGCGACCCCGAGGTCATCGAACTGCTCAACGAGCAGCTGACCGCCGAGCTGACCGCGATCAACCAGTACTTCCTGCACGCCAAGCTGCAGGACCACAAGGGATGGACGAAGCTCGCCCAGTACACCCGGGCCGAGTCGTTCGACGAGATGCGGCACGCGGAGGTCCTCACCGACCGCATCCTGCTGCTGGACGGTTTGCCGAACTACCAGCGGCTCTTCCATGTGCAGGTCGGGCAGACGGTGGCCGAGATGTTCCGGGCCGACCGGCAGATCGAGGTCGAGGCCATCGACCGGCTGCGCCGCGGCGCCCAGCTCATGCGCGAGAAGGACGACATCACGTCGGCGAACATCTTCGAGGCGATCCTGGCCGACGAGGAGCACCACATCGACTACCTCGACACCCAGCTCGAACTCGTGGACAAGCTCGGTGAGGCGCTCTACCTGTCGACCGTGATCGAGCAGAGCCAGCCCGACCCGTCGGGACCGGGCACCGGGGGCTTCTCCACGCACTGAGCGGCCGCGCGGGGCGGCGCCGGGCGGCGTGTCAGGCGGCGTCGTCCAGCCGGCCGAGGGCCGGTGCGCGCCGGTCGATCAGTTCCCGGCGCGGGCAGGCGCCCCGGCCGAGCAGCGCCTGGATGCGCCGTACGCAGCCGCCGCAGTCCGTGCCGGCCTTGCAGGCGGAGGCTATCTGGCGGGGGGTGTGGGCGCCGTCCTCCGCGTGCTGCTTGACCTGGGCCTCGGTGATGCCGAAGCAGCTGCAGACGTACACGCGGACTCACCTCCCGACAGGGTCGCTGTTGTCATGCCGTCCCGTTGTCCGGTGAGGCAAACCTAACCTTACCCATCGCGTCGAGAGCGCAAAAGTGCGTGGGGCGCGGATCCGGTGTGATCCGCGCCCCAGACCACTCACTGGTCGCGGTACATCTCCGCGACGAGGAACGCCAGGTCGAGGGACTGGCTGCGGTTCAGCCGCGGGTCGCAGGCCGTCTCGTAGCGCTGGTGCAGATCGTCGACGAAGATCTCGTCGCCGCCGCCCACGCACTCGGTGACGTCGTCGCCGGTCAGCTCCACGTGGATGCCGCCCGGGTGGGTGCCGAGCCCCTTGTGGACCTCGAAGAAGCCCTTGACCTCGTCGAGCACGTCGTCGAAGCGGCGGGTCTTGTGGCCGGAGGCCGCCTCGAAGGTGTTGCCGTGCATCGGGTCGGTCACCCAGGCCACCGTGGCGCCGGACGCCGTGACCTTCTCGACCAGCTCGGGGAGCCGGTCGCGGATCTTGTCGGCACCCATGCGGACGATGAAGGTCAGCCGGCCCGGCTCCCGCTCGGGGTCGAGGCGGTCGATGTAACGCAGCGCCTCCTCGGCCGTGGTGGTCGGGCCGAGCTTGATGCCGATCGGGTTGCGGATGCGCGAGGCGAACTCGATGTGCGCGCCGTCGAGCTGCCGGGTGCGCTCACCGATCCACACCATGTGCGCGGAGACGTCGTACAGCTTGCCGGTGCGGGAGTCGACCCGGGTGAGGGCGGACTCGTAGTCCAGCAGCAGCGCCTCGTGCGAGGAGAAGAACTCGACGGTCTTGAACTCCTCCGGGTCGGTCCCGCAGGCCCGCATGAAGTTCAGCGCGCTGTCGATCTCCCGCGCCAGCTGCTCGTAGCGCTGCCCGGACGGGGAGGACTTCACGAAGTCCTGGTTCCAGGCGTGCACCTGACGCAGGTCGGCGTAGCCGCCGGTGGTGAAGGCGCGCACCAGGTTCAGCGTGGAGGCCGAGGCGTTGTACATGCGCTTCAGCCGCTCGGGGTCCGGGACGCGGGCTTCCTCGGTGAAGTCGAACCCGTTGAC
This sequence comes from Streptomyces sp. NPDC047869, assembly GCF_040704065.1. Classification (NCBI taxonomy): domain Bacteria; kingdom Bacillati; phylum Actinomycetota; class Actinomycetes; order Kitasatosporales; family Streptomycetaceae; genus Streptomyces; species Streptomyces sp. NPDC047869. The sequence goes on along the minus strand of NZ_JBEYRK010000044.1, from coordinate 20,585 downwards.
GGAGTCGCCGCGGTAGGTCGGCAGCGTCACGCCGTCCCGGGTCTCGGTCGGCTTGGAGCGCGGCTTGGAGTACTGGCCGGCGATCCGGCCCACCTTGACCACCGGCACGGAGGCCGCGTAGGTCAGGACGGCACCCATCTGGAGCAGCGTCTTGAGCTTGTTGCGGATGTGGTCGGCGGACACCGCGTCGAAGGCCTCGGCGCAGTCGCCGCCCTGGAGGAGGAACGCCTCTCCCTTGGCGACGGCCGCCATCCGGGCGCGCAGCTGGTCGCACTCGCCCGCGAAGACGAGCGGCGGATACGACTCGAGGTCCGCGATCACTGCGCGCAGAGCCTCGGTGTCGGGGTACTCGGGCTGCTGCGCCGCGGGCAGGTCTCGCCAGGTGTTGCCAGCGCTCGCGCTGGTCTTAGCGTTCACGGTCACCCCTCAAACATTACGGGGTCGTGTCGCATGCTCTGTGTTCGGCTCGAAGGGTGAGACGGACAGTTTGCCCCGTGGACGCCGGGCCGGTGCGGTAGGGTTTCCGGCATGTTCGCGCTTTCGATCCAGAACTGGTGGTGGACCGCTCATCCGGCGGCCCACTGACTGCGCGTACGCAAGACTTCGCGAAGGCCGCCCGAGGGGCGGCCTTCGGTGTTTTCCGGGCCGTTCCTCTCCGTCAGGCAGACGACCGAGAAGGAGCCCCACCCGTGAACCTCAAGGACCTGTTGTCCGACCCCCGTCCCTTCGCGCTGCTCCGCCGGCGCACCCCGGGCCGGGCCGAGCACCCGGTGGAGCTGCTGCTCGGCCCCGTCACCACCCGGGACAAGCTGGCCGACCTGCCCGACGAGGGCCTGGCGCTCGTCCCGTTCCGGCAGATCCGCGAGCGCGGCTTCGACGTCCGGGACGACGGCACCCCGCTGCTGGTGCTGACCCCCGAGGAGTCCTACGAGTTCCCGCTCGCCGAGGCCCTGCGGTCGCTGCCCGGCCATGAGGTGCGGGTCGAGGGCGGGGGCTTCGACGTCGGCGACGAGGAGTACGCCGAGATCGTCGGGCGGGTGCTGCGCGAGGAGATCGGCCGGGGCGAGGGCGCCAACTTCGTGATCCGGCGGACGTACGAGGGCGGGATCCCCGGCTTCGGGCGGGCGGACGCGCTGGCGCTGTTCCGGCGGCTGCTGGAGGGCGAGCGGGGCGCCTACTGGACGTTCCTGGTCCACACCCCGGAGCGGACGCTGGTCGGCGCCAGCCCGGAGGTGCACGTGCGGATGTCGGGCGGGACGGTCGTGATGAACCCGATCAGCGGGACGTACCGCTATCCGGCCGGGGGGCCGACGCCGGAGCATCTGCTGGGCTTCCTCGCCGACGGCAAGGAGATCGAGGAGCTGTCCATGGTCGTCGACGAGGAACTGAAGATGATGTGCACCGTCGGCGACATGGGCGGGGTGGTCGTCGGGCCGCGTCTGAAGGAGATGGCGCACCTGGCGCACACCGAGTACGAACTGCGCGGGAAGTCCTCCCTGGACGCGCGGGAGGTGCTGCGGGAGACCATGTTCGCGGCCACCGTCACCGGGTCGCCGGTGCAGAACGCCTGCCGGGTGATCGAACGGCACGAGGCCGGCGGACGGGGCTACTACGCGGGCGCGCTGGCCCTGCTCGGGCGGGACGCCGGCGGTGCCCAGACGCTGGACTCCCCCATCCTGATCCGCACCGCCGACATCGCCGCCGGCGGCCGGCTGCGCGTCCCGGTGGGCGCGACGCTGGTGCGCGGCTCGGATCCGGCGGGCGAGGTGGCGGAGACGCACGCGAAGGCGGCGGGAGTGCTCGCGGCCCTCGGGGTACGGCCGTCCGCGCCGCGCACGGAGCGCGGGCGCCCCCGGCTGGCCGACGACCCCCGGGTGCGGGCCGCGCTGGACGGGCGCCGGGCCTCCCTCGCCCCGTTCTGGCTGCGGATGCAGGAGCGCTCCGACGCCCTCGCGGGGCACGCGCTCGTCGTCGACGGCGAGGACACCTTCACGGCGATGCTGGCGCACGTGCTGCGCTCCGCCGGGCTGGAGGTGACGGTCCGGCGCTACGACGAGCCGGGACTGCGCCGGACCGTGCTCGCGCACCCGGGGCCGGTGGTGCTGGGGCCGGGCCCGGGCGACCCGTCCGACCCGGCCGACCCGAAGATGCGTGTCCTGCGGGACCTGGCCGCCGCGGTGATCGGGGAGCACCGGCACGGTGTGCTCGGGGTCTGCCTGGGGCACGAGCTGATCGCGGCGGAGCTGGGTCTCGAGATCGTCCGCAAGGAGGTCCCGTACCAGGGGGCGCAGACCACGATCGACCTGTTCGGGCGGCCGGAGACGGTCGGCTTCTACAACAGCTTCACGGCCCGCTGCGACGACGAGGCCGCAAGGGAGCTGGCCGCGCACCACGTGGAGGTGAGCCGGGCGGAGAACGGGGAGGTGCACGCCGTGCGCGGCCCGGGGTTCGCCGGGGTGCAGTTCCACCCGGAGTCGGTGCTGACCCTGAACGGGGCGGCGGTCGTGCGGGAGCTGGTCGGCGAGCTGCGCGGGGTGAGCGGGGCGGTCTGACGGCGGGGGCCCGGGCACCGCGGTCCCCGGGCCCCCCGTCCATGACGCGCCGTCAGCCGAAGAACACCCCGACCTCGTCGTACAGCTTCGGGTCCACCGTCTTGAGCTTGGCGGTGGCCTCGGCGATCGGGACGCGCACGATGTCGGTGCCGCGCAGGGCGACCATCTTGCCGAAGTCGCCGTCGCGCACGCAGTCGATGGCGTGCAGGCCGAAGCGGGTGGCGAGCCAGCGGTCGAAGGCGCTGGGGGTGCCGCCGCGCTGGATGTGCCCGAGCACGGTCGTGCGGGCCTCCTTGCCGGTGCGCTTCTCGATCTCCTTGGCCAGCCACTCGCCGACCCCGGACAGCCGGACGTGCCCGAAGGAGTCCAGCGACTCGTCCTTGAGGACCACCTCGCCGTCCTTGGGCATGGCGCCCTCGGCGACGACGACGATCGGTGCGTACGAGGCCTTGAAGCGGGAGGTGATCCAGGCGCACACCTGGTCGAGGTCGAAGCGCTGCTCGGGGATGAGGATGACGTTGGCGCCGCCGGCCAGCCCGGAGTGCAGGGCGATCCAGCCGGCGTGACGGCCCATCACCTCGCAGACCAGGACCCGCATGTGGGACTCGGCGGTGGTGTGCAGGCGGTCGATGGCCTCGGTGGCGATGCCGACCGCGGTGTCGAAGCCGAAGGTGTAGTCGGTGGCGGACAGGTCGTTGTCGATGGTCTTCGGCACGCCGACGCAGGGCACGCCGTACTCGTCGCAGAGGCGGGCGGCGACGCCGAGCGTGTCCTCGCCACCGATCGCGATGAGCGCCTCGACCTCCTGCTTGCCCAGGTTCTCCTTGATGCGGCGGATGCCGCCCTCCACCTTGAGGGGGTTGGTCCGCGAGGAGCCCAGAACGGTTCCCCCGCGGGGCAGGATGCCGCGCACCGCGGGGATGTCGAGGCGCACCGTGTAGTTCTCGAGCGGCCCCCGCCAGCCGTCCCGGAAGCCGACGAACTCGTATCCGTACTCCTGCACACCCTTGCGGACGACGCCCCGGATGACGGCGTTGAGTCCGGGGCAGTCACCGCCCCCGGTCAGTACTCCCACCCGCATGCCACACGTCCCTTCACCGCGGTTACCTGACGCTCACTCACGGTAATGGTGATACGGGTCACACGACGAGAGGCGGGGAGGGCGATTCCGGTGAATTGTCAGGAGACCGCTTGACCGGCCGGTCTCACTCCTCGTCGAGGCCGCGCTCGATCGCGTACCGCACCAGCTCGACCCTGTTGTGCAGTTGGAGCTTGCCGAGGGTGTTCTGGACGTGGTTCTGGACGGTGCGGTGGGAGATGACGAGGCGTTCGGCGATCTGCTTGTAGCTCAGGCCCTTGGCGACCAGCCGCAGCACCTCGGTCTCCCGCTCGGTCAGCCGGGGCGCCCCGGGGGAGTCCGTGTCCGGGGCGGGCGCGGGCTCGGCGGCCAGGCGCCGGTACTCGCCGAGGACCAGCCCGGCGAGGCCCGGGGTGAACACCGGGTCGCCGACGGCGGTACGGCGCACCGCGTCCAGCAGTTCCGCGGTGGAGGCCGACTTCAGCAGGTAGCCCGTCGCGCCGGACTTCACCGCCTCCAGCACATCGGCGTGCTCACCGCTGGCGGAGAGCACCAGGACGCGCAGCGCGGGGTTGTGGGCCACCAGCTCCTTGCACACCGTCACACCGGGCTTGGCGGGCAGGTTGAGGTCCAGCACGAGGACGTCCGGGGCCGCGGCCTTGGCACGGCGGACCGCCTGTTCGCCGTCGCCGGCGGTGGCGACCACCTCGAAGCCGGACTCGGCGAGGTCCCGGGCGACCGCGTCGCGCCACATGGGGTGGTCGTCGACCACCATGACCCTGATCGGCTCCTGCGCCTGCGTCATCGCCGCTCCGCCTTCCCCCGCGCCCGCACGGCGCCCTTCGGTACCTTCAACTCGACTTCCGTGCCCTGTCCGGGCACCGAGATCAGCTCGGCGCTGCCGCCGAGGTCGCGCAGCCGGCCGCGGATCGACTGGGCCACGCCCAGCCGGCCCTCGCCCTCGGCCTGGGCCAGCCGGCCCTCCGGGATGCCGGGCCCGTCGTCCCGCACGGTCACGACGATCTCGTCCGGTTCGTCCTCGACCAGGATCCAGGCCCGGGCCTCGGCTCCGGCGTGCTCGCGCACGTTGTCCAGGGCCGCTCCGACCGCCGCCGCCAGCTCCCGCGCGGCCGGCCGCGGCAGTTCGACCGGGGCGCCGGGCTCGGCGAGGCTGGTCCGGGCGCCCGCGTGGCGGGCGAGCAGGGCGCGCAGGTCGACCGGGCCGTCCGGCTCGTCGTCGTACGGCTCGTCGACAGCGCGTACGACGGCTCCGGCGGCGGCGTCCTCCGATACCCGGGACACCGGCATTAGGCCGCCGGAGACCAGCGTGCGCAGCGCCACCTCCTGCTCGCCCGCCAGCCGCCCCAGCTCGGCGGCCTCGCCGCCGATGACCGCGCCGCGCCGCTGCACCATGGCCAGCACCTGGAGCACGCCGTCGTGGATGTCCCGGGCCAGCCGCTCGCGCTCGCGGGTCGCCGCCTCGATCTCCAGGGCGCGGGCGAGGGTGCGTTCGGAGGCCCGGGCGACCTCCACGACGTAGCCGATGGCGATGGAGGCGACCCAGACCAGGATCACGTTGTGCACGGTGTCCCGGGCCGGGCTGCCGCGCTCCACCAGGTTGACGGCGGCGACGGCCGTGGAGGCCACGGCGGCCCAGCGCCAGCCGCCCTTGATGGCGAAGGCCAGCACGGCGCCGGCGGTCCATATCGACGGCAGGGTCGGGCCGCCGCTCGCGATCCGTTCGTGGTTGTCGGCGAGCGGGGTGAGCAGGATGCCGGTGAGCGCGACGGTCAGGTCGGCGGCCAGGAAGCCCCTGGTGCAGCTCGCCGCGTTCGCCACCCGGGGCAGGGTGGCGAGGGTCCACACGACCAGCACCGCGTAGTAGCCGATGGCGACCCAGGGGCGCACGAAGTGGTCGTACGCGGTGGCGCACAGGCCGATGGCGTACAGCATCGTCAGCACGCGGTAGCCGGCGAGCGCGCGCCACAGCGGCAGTTCGACCGACATCCTCATGACCCGCTCGCGCCTGGCCATGGCCCCGCCCCCCGATCCCCCGGTTCCCCACTAGCTCCCGGGCTGCTTCTTCTCCGCCTTCTCGGCCTTCTCGGCTTCCTTGGCCGCCTTCGCCGCGTCCGCGATCTGCCGCTTGGCGGCGGTCGCGTACATGTCGACGTACTCCTGGCCGGAGAGCTTCATGATCTCGTACATGACCTCGTCGGTCACCGCGCGGAGCACGAACCGGTCGTGCTGCATGCCGTGGTAGCGGCTGAAGTCCAGGGGCTTGCCGATGCGGATGCCCGGACGCATCAGCTTGGGCATCACCTGGCCGGGCGGCTGGATCTTCTCCGTGTCGATCATGGCGACCGGGATGACCGGCGCGCCGGTGGCGAGCGCCACGCGCGCGAGGCCGCCGGGCTTGCCCCGGTACAGCCGGCCGTCGGGCGAGCGGGTGCCCTCGGGGTAGATGCCGAACAGCTCTCCGCGTTCCAGCACCTCTATGCCGCTCTTGATCGCCGCCTCGCCGGCGCCGCGCGCCCCGGAGCGGTCCACCGGGAGCTGTCCGACGCCCTTGAAGAAGGCCGCGGTGAGGCGGCCCTTGACGCCGGGAGTGGTGAAGTACTCGGCCTTCGCGATGAAGGTGACCTTGCGGTCGAGGACCGCGGGCAGGAAGAACGAGTCCGAGAACGAGAGGTGATTGCTCGCCAGGATGGCGGCGCCCTCGGGCGGAATGTTCTCCAGGCCCTCCACCCAGGGTCTGAAGGCGACCTTCAGCGGCCCTCCGATGGCGACCTTCATCGTGCCGTACAACACCCGCGTGCCTCCTGTTTCCGACGGTCAGACCATAACCCGGAGTGCCGCCAATGGGCCCGACGACCCTGGTCGGTGTCGGTGCGGTCGCGTACGGTGAACCACATCCGCCAGTTCTTCACGCCTTTCTCAGGAACAGGAGCCCGAAAGGTGCCGGTTCTTCCCGGAGCCGAGCCGTACCGCCACGAGGGCGGGGAGGTGGGTGTCCTCCTCTGTCACGGCTTCACCGGCTCGCCCCAGTCGCTGCGCCCCTGGGCGGAGCACCACGCGGCACACGGTCTGACCGTGTCGCTGCCGCTGCTGCCCGGGCACGGCACCCGCTGGGAGGACCTGCAGGTCACGGGCTGGCAGGACTGGTACGCGGAGGTGGACCGCGAGCTGCGGCTGCTGGCCGGGCGCTGCTCCCGGGTGTTCGTCGGCGGCCTGTCGATGGGCGGGGCGCTGGCGCTGCGGCTCGCCGCGAGGCACGGTGACGACGTCGCGGGCGTGGTGGTCGTCAATCCGGTGAACCGGTTGCACGGGCTGTCGGCGTACGCCCTTCCGGTGGCCCGGCACCTGGTGCGCACGACGAAGGGCGTCGCCGGTGACATCGCCAAGGAAGGCGCCGCGGAGCTGGGTTACGACCGGGTGCCGCTGCACGCGGCGCACTCCCTGCGGGAGTTCCTGCGCCGGCTGGACGGCGAGCTGCCCCAGGTGACCCAGCCGTTGCTGCTGCTGCGCAGCGCCCACGACCATGTGGTCCCCGCGGCCGACTCGGCGCGTGTGCTGAGCCGGGTGTCCTCCAGGGACGTCACTCAGACCGTGCTGGAACAGAGCCGCCATGTGGCGACGTTGGACTACGACGCGGACCGGATCTTCGAGGGGAGCCTCGCCTTCGTCGGCCGGCTCGCACCCATGACCGGCAAGGAAGGGACGGCCGCAGTTGGCTGAGCACGAGTCCGACCGCGGGGACCGCGAGCCGGACGAGAAGGGGGTCCCCTTCGACGAGGAGGCCGCGTGGCAGGCGATCGTCGCGGGCTACGGCGCCGAGCCGCCGGACCCGCCGGGCAGCCGGCCCTACAAGCCGGTCGAGGATCTCGCGCTGCTCGAGAAGGAGCCCCCCGGCGAGGACGCCGAAGGACCCGGTGAGCCGCGGTCCGACCGGCCGCTGGGCAGCTCGGTCTCGTTCGCGCCCGGGGTGGGGCCGCGCGACTACCGCGTGGCCGAGCCCTCCGAGGACGACCTCGGCGAGGACGACGAGGGCCACTTCGTGCCGCCCGAGCCGCCGCCGCTGCCGACCGCCGACACGACCGCCAGGTTCGCCTGGCTGGGGGTGGTCGGCGGACCGGTCCTGCTGCTGCTGGCCGTGCTGCTCGGCTGGGAGATGACCTGGTATCTGGCGACTCTGGGCATCGGCGGGTTCCTCGGCGGCTTCGTGACGCTGGTGACGCGGATGCGGACGGACGAGGACGGGGACGACCCGGGGCGCGGGGCCGTGGTCTGACCCGCTGACCCACTGACCCGCCGGCCCGCGCTACGACGCCGGGATCCTGAGGGCGGCCAGGACCGGAAGGTGGTCCGTGGCCCTCCTCAGGTCCGCCTCGCTCACTCCGGGCAGGCCGAGCGGCACCCCGCAGCCGAGGACCTCGATGCCCTCGGTGGCGAACAGGGCGTCGATGCGCTGGTGGGGGTCGGTGGCGGTGGAGGTGAACTCGCCGCCCCAGGGGCTGACGGCCCGGCAGTCCCGGAGGGCGGCGGCGAGGCGGCGGAAGGTGCGCCCGTCGGGGCGTTCGTTGAGATCACCGCCCGCCACGGCGTGCTCCACGCCCAGCGCGGCGAGGCGGTCCAGGAGCATCCCGCCCTGCTCGTACCGCTCGTCCTGCCGCAGGCTGAGATGGCAGCTCAGCACGCCTAGGCGGGCGCCGCCGAACCGTACGACGGCGGTGGCGAATCCGCGCCGGTGCAGTCCCGGGGTGAGCGGCAGGAGCACGTCCCGCGTGCGCTCGACCGTGGCCCGCAGCGAGCACAGGATCGCGGGCCCCGCCGCCGTCGCGCCCCCGGTGAGGACGGTCTGGCCGGAGGCCGCGGCGAGCCGGGCCAGCTTCTTGCGCCAGCGGAAGAAGCGCGGGGCCTCCTGGACGAGGACCAGGTCGGGGGCGCAGGCGGTGATCACCCGGGCGAGCGCGTCGGTGTCGTCGCGCATCGAGCGGACGTTGTAGGCGAGGACCCGGATGACGGCGGAACCGTCCGGTTCGGTACGGGAGTTGGGAAGCGTCGGGGTTGCCATGACGATCAACATACGACGATGCCCGCCGTCCCGGGACCGGACTCGGCGGGCACTGCCGTACGGGCTCGTTACATGATCGGGTCGGGCTCGCGGGCCAGGTCGGCCGCGCCCACCAGGCCCGCCTCGTTGCCGAGCTGGGCGGCGATCACATCGGCGACCGGACGCCAGTTGCCGCCCACCAGCCAGCGCTTGTAGGACTTGCGGATCGGGTCCAGGACCAGGTCGCCCTCGTCGGAGAGGCCGCCGCCGACGATGAACGCGGAGGGGTCGAAGAGGGAGGCGAGGTCGGCGAGGCCGGCGCCGGCCCAGCGGGCCAGCTCGCGGTAGGAGTCGACGGCGACCGGGTCGCCCTGGCGGGCGGCCATGGAGATGTGCTTGCCCTCGATGCCGTCGGGGGTGCCGTCGCCGAGGGAGAGCAGCACCTCGGCGCGCTCGGGGGTGGCGTTGGCGCGCTGCGTGGCGTAGCGCACCAGAGCGCGGCCGGACGCGTACTGCTCCCAGCAGCCCTGCGAGCCGCAGCCGCACAGCAGGCCGTCCGGCACCATCCGGATGTGGCCGAACTCGGCTGCCACGCCGAAGTGACCGCGGCGCAGCTTGTTGCCGATGATGATGCCGCCGCCGAGGCCGGTGCCGAGCGTGATGCAGATGACGTTGCGGTGGCCCTTGCCGGCGCCGAACTTGTACTCGCCCCAGGCGGCGGCGTTGGCGTCGTTCTCGACCACGACGGGGAGGCCGACGCGGGCCTCGACCTTCTCCTTGAGCGGCTCGCTGCGCCAGTCGATGTTGGGCGCGAAGTAGACCGTCGAGCGCTGCCGGTTCACGTAACCGGCCGCACCGATGCCCACGCCGACGATCTCGTGCCCGGCACGCGCGCCCTCCACCGCCGAGGCGATGGCGTCCACGATGGCCTCGGGCGTGGTGGGGGTCGGAACCTTGAAGGTCGAGAGGATGTTGCCTTCCTCGTCGACCACGCCGGCCGCGATCTTGGTGCCGCCGATGTCGACGCCGATGGTGAGTCCCATGAATCCCTCAGTTCGGTCGAGCCCCGCTACGGCCAACCGTACCCGAGGCCCTGCCGTGGGAGGGCTTCAGTCCAGGTCGATGCGCTCCCCCGGACCGCCGTCCTCGCCCCGGCCGGGGCCGTCGGGCCACTGGTCCCCGGAGCCGGCGGAGCCGGTGGTCCAGCGGCGTTCCTGGTTCTGGACGGCCGACCGGTAGGCGGCCAGCAGTTCGTTGCCGGCGGCGGCGAGGTGGTCGAACACGTCCGGGTTGCGCTCGATGACGGGCTCCACGGCGGCCTTGGCCTGTTGGACGACCTGCCGCACCGCCTGCTGGGCGGCGGGTCCGGCGAGGCCCCCGAGGAGCGGGGACTGCAGGCCGGACAGTTTGTCGGCCACGGTGTCCACGAGTCTGCGCAGTTCCTCGGCGGCGGAGCCCGGGGGCGGGCCCTGCTCGGTGCGGCGGCGGGCCTTCTCGGCGGCGAGATCCTCGGCGCAGGCCGTGGACCAGGCGTCGGCGTCGGTCGCCCCCTCCTCACGGACCTCCGCGGCGGGGTCGGGTGCGGGGCGCTCTTCGCTCATGGCGGACTCCTGACTACGGTTCGCCCCTCCGACGTTACCCGAACGGCCCACCCGGTTCACCGGCCCGCCGCGGGCCACAGCGCGGGGTCGGGGGCGAACCGGACGCGCAGCTCGCTCTCGCGCAGCCCGGCGCCGGCCACGGTGCAGCGGCGCAGGGCGGAGGGCAGCGGAACGATCCGCCGGAAGGGACCCGCGGTCACCACGAGTTCGTCGCCGCGCCGGATCAGGTCCAGGTCGTCCCGTACGGCGCCGGGCAGCGGGATGTGCCAGACCAGCACCCCGTCGGTGGCGAGGGCGTCGGTGACGGGCCACTCGACCGGGGCGGGCGCCGGGTTGACGCCGGGCACGGCGAGGGCGTCGAGGTCGTCGGTGCCGTGCGGGTCGCGGCCGAGGTGCGGGACGCAGTGGACGTCGTACTCCGTCTGCCATTCGGCGAGTGCCTTGCGCTGCTGGGCGAGGAGAGTCAGCAGGGGCGCGAAGCTCGTTGAGGGGCGGTGGTCGGGCGACGGGTGGGGCAGCCAGCTGTCCGGCACGGTGTCGGGCAGCACGCGGTTGGCGACCAGGGACTCGGTGCGCAGGCCGCGCAGGGCGAGGCCGAGGCCTGCGGCGCGTACGGCGTCGGCGCCGGCCGGGCCGGGTTCGGCGACCAGGCGTACGGAGGTGTGCCGGTCGGTGAGCACCGCCTCCACGGCCGCCAGTTCCATGTCCCAGCGGGCCGCCGTCTCGTACAGCCACTCGGCGGGCATGGGGATGCCGGCCAGCCGGCCGAGGACCGGGCGCAGGGCGCGGGCCGCCTGCCGCTCGGGCGGGAGCAGCCGGCGCAGATAGCGGCGCAGTTCCTCGGGGAGGGCGAGCAGGGGCAGGGCCTGCGGGAGGGGCGGGAGGTCGACGACGAGGAGGTCGTAGCGCTCGGAGAGGGCGGCGTCCCGCAGGGCCCGCAGGAAGGAGAGTTCCTGAGCGCCGGGCAGCGGCGTGACCTCCTCGGCGTCCAGCCGGGCGGCGCCGAGGAGGTCCAGGACGTTCGCGGCGCGGGACTGGAAGGCGGTCAGGTCCTGCCGGAAGCGGTCGGCGGCGTCGGGACGCCAGACGGTGAGGTTCTCGGCGGCCTCGGCGGGGGCCGGTCCTGTTCCGGTGCCCAGCGCCGCTCCGAGGGTGTCGGTGTGATCGGCGCCGAGCAGAAGGGTGCGGGTGCCGGCCGCCGCGGCGCGCTGTGCGGTGGCGGCGGCGATGGTCGTACGGCCGCTGCCGCCCGGGCCCGTGATCAGGAGGGTGCGCATGAGGGTGAACGGTAACGGAGTGGGAGGGCGCCCCGTGCCGCCGCCGAGGCCTGAGCCGCCCTCGGGCGGTGTGCCCGGGGCACCCGGCGCCGCGGGCCGCGGCCGCCGGAGCCGTCCCGGTGGTCCTAGTGGTCCGACTCCACGCGCTTCTTCAGACCTGCCAGGGCCCGGTCGATGATGACCTTCTCGGCCTTGCGCTTGATCATGCCGAGCATGGGGATCTTGACGTCGACGGTGAGCAGGTAGGTCACCTCGGTGGCGCCCTGCCCGGCCGACTTCAGCAGATAGGAGCCGTCCAGGGAACGCAGCATCTGGGACTTCACCAGCGTCCAGGAGACCTCGTACTCCCCGGCCCAGGTGTACGCCAGCGTCTGGTCGTCCTTGATGGCGCCGGCGTCCATGACGAGGCGGACCTGCTCGGCGCGGCCCTGCTCGTCGGTCGCGAGCACCTCGGCCTCCTTGACCTCGCCGGTCCAGTCCGGATAGCGGGCGAAGTCGGCGATCACCGCCATGACGTCGGCCGGAGCCGCCTCGATCGTGATGCTCGAACTGGTGTGTTCCGCCATCGCCGTGGCTCCTCCAGATACGGACCGAAGAGACTCTTGCCGTGCGCGGGCCGCGCACGTGTGTGCAGCGTGAAGGCTACCGCGCCCCCGACCTGCCGCCTTCACCCCGTCCGCATCGGCGTTCCGATCACCATTCCAGCGCCCACGGCCGGCCCGTGCCCGCGAAGTGCCCCACGTTCACGCACTCGGTCGCGCCGATCCGCATCCGGCGCACCAGCGGCTGGTGGACGTGCCCGAACAGGGCGAAGCGCGGTCTGGTGCGGCGGATGGCGTCCAGCAGCGCCCGGCTCCCCCGCTCGAAACGGCGGGCGACCGTGTCGTAGACCAGCTCCGGCACCTCCGGCGGGATGTGGGTGCACAGCACGTCCACCTCGCCGACCGCCTCGATCTTCGCCGCGTACTCCTCGTCGTCGATCTCGTACGGCGTGCGCATCGGCGTCCTCAGCCCGCCGCCGACGAAGCCGAAGGTCCGGCCGCCGATCTCCACCCGCTCGCCGTCCAGCACCCTGGTGCCGGGCCGGGCGTACTCCCGCCACAATGGCGGCATGTCGACATTGCCGTAGGTGGCGTACGTCGGTGTCGGGAACGCGGCGAACAGCTCGGCGTACTGCTTGCGCACCGCGCGCTCGATCGCGGCGGCCCGGTCGGTGCCGATCCCGGCCCACAGCCGGGCGCCGAAGGCACGCGCCTCCTCGAACCGGCGGGCGGTGCGCAGCTCGACGATCCGGTCCGCGTTCTCCTCGCCGAACAGGTCGGGGAAGATCCCGCGCGAGTGGTCGGCGTAGTCGAGGAAGAGGACGAGGTCGCCGAGGCAGATCAGGGCGTCCGCACCCTCGCCGGCCCGGGCGAGATCACGGGCGTTGCCGTGCACATCGCTGACCACGTGGACACGTGTCCTTCGGCTGCCGGTGGGTGTGGGTGCCATGGCGATCAAGCGTAGGTGGCGCGCGGCCCTTGTGAACAGTGGCGGCCCGGCCTGCGGTTACTCGCCGGTCGGTTGTGCCGTGGACTACTGTGCGCGAAGGAACGCCAACCTGTGTGACGCAGCGAACATCTCACCGGGACCCCCTGTCGTAGAAGCCATACCGGCGGGTAACGTCCGGGCCGTCCAGTTGTGCTCTGGATTTCAACATGTGAATCCGCATGTGATTCCCGGAGCACTCCCGAGCCTTGGACCGCACCGTCGCATCACACAGAGTCGTGGCGCCGGCGCCCTATGAGGAGCAGCAGTCTTGCGCGAGTTCAGCCTTCCGGCTTTGTACGAGGTCCCTGCCGACGGCAACCTGACCGACATCGTCCGCAGAAACGCCGCGCAGCATCCCGACGTCGCCGTCATCGCCCGCAAGGTGGGCGGTGTCTGGCAGGACGTCACGGCGACGCAGTTCCTCGCCGAGGTGCACACCGCCGCCAAGGGCCTCATCGCCGCCGGTGTGCAGCCGGGCGACCGGGTGGGGCTGATGTCCCGCACCCGGTACGAGTGGACGCTGATGGACTTCGCGATCTGGAGCGCCGGCGCGGTGACCGTGCCGGTGTACGAGACCAGTTCGCCGGAGCAGGTGCAGTGGATCCTGTCCGACTCGGGCGCGACCGCCTGTGTCGTGGAACTGGACGGTCACACGGCCGCCGTGGAGTCGGTGCGGGCCTCGCTGCCCGCGCTGAAGCACGTCTGGCAGATCGAGGCCGGCGGCCTGGAGGAGCTGGCCCGGCTCGGCCAGGGCGTCACGGACGCGACCGTTCAGGAGCGCGGCTCCCTCGCCCGGGCCGACGACCCGGCGACGATCGTCTACACCTCCGGAACGACGGGCCGCCCTAAGGGCTGTGTGCTCACCCACCGCAGCTTCTTCGCCGAGTGCGGCAACATCGTCGAGCGGCTGCGCCCGCTGTTCCGCACCGGCGAGTGCTCGGTGCTGCTCTTCCTGCCGCTCGCGCACGTCTTCGGCCGGCTGGTGCAGATCGCCCCGATGATGGCGCCGATCAAGCTGGGCTGCGTCCCGGACATCAAGAACCTCACCGACGAGCTGGCCGCGTTCCGGCCGACCCTGGTCCTCGGTGTGCCGCGGGTCTTCGAGAAGGTCTACAACACGGCCCGCGCCAAGGCGCAGGCGGACGGCAAGGGCGCGATCTTCGACAAGGCGGCCGACACCGCGATCGCCTACAGCAAGGCGCTGGACGCCCCGTCGGGCCCGTCCATCGGCCTGAAGATCAAGCACAAGGTCTTCGACCGGCTGGTCTACAGCAAGCTGCGCGCGGTCCTCGGCGGCCGGGGCGAGTACGCGATCTCCGGCGGTGCCCCGCTGGGCGAGCGGCTCGGCCACTTCTTCCGGGGCATCGGCTTCACGGTGCTGGAGGGCTACGGCCTGACCGAGTCCTGCGCGGCCACCGCGTTCAACCCGTGGGACCGGCAGAAGATCGGCACGGTCGGCCAGCCGCTGCCCGGCTCGGTGGTCCGGATAGCCGACGACGGCGAGGTGCTGCTGCACGGCGAGCACCTGTTCAAGGAGTACTGGAACAACCCGGGCGCGACCGCCGAGGCACTGGCGGACGGCTGGTTCCACACCGGTGACATAGGCACCCTCGACGAGGACGGCTATCTGCGGATCACCGGCCGCAAGAAGGAGATCATCGTCACGGCGGGCGGCAAGAACGTGGCCCCGGCCGTGATCGAGGACCGGATCCGGGCGCACGCGCTGGTCGCCGAGTGCATGGTGGTGGGCGACGGGCGGCCGTTCGTCGGCGCGCTGGTCACCATCGACGAGGAGTTCCTGGGCCGCTGGGCCGAGGAGCACGGCAAGCCGGCCGGCTGCACCGCGGCGTCGCTGCGCGAGGACCCGGAGCTGCGGGCGGCGATCCAGGCGGCGATCGACGACGGCAACGCCGCGGTGTCGAAGGCCGAGTCGGTGCGCAAGTTCCGCATCCTGCCCTCCCAGTTCACGGAGGAGTCGGGCCATCTCACCCCGTCGCTGAAGCTCAAGCGGAACGTGGTGGCGAAGGACTACGCGAACGAGATCGAGGCGATCTACGCGAAGTAGACCGCCCGCTGAAAACGCGTCACGGCGCGGGTCCTCGGTGAGGACCCGCGCCGTCGTGCGTCGGTCGTGCGTTCTGTGTTCTGTGTTCTGCGTTCCGTGTGCCGCGTGCCGCGCGCGTCGGCCGTGCGTGTCGTGCGTCGCCGTGCGTTCGCCTAGAGCAGGGCTTTGAGCTTCTCCGCCAGCAGGTCCCAGCGCCACTTCTCCTCGACCCACTGGCGGCCGCGCTCGCCCATCCGGCGGCGCAGCCCGGCGTCGCCGAGCAGGGCGGTGATCCGCTCGGCCGCCTCGGCCGGCTCGCCGCCCCGGACGACCCAGCCGGTCTCGCCGTCCAGCACCGCGTCCGGGGCGCCGCCCGAGTCACCGGCGACGACCGGCAGCCCGGTGGCGGAAGCCTCCAGGTAGACGATGCCGAGGCCCTCGACGTCCAGGCCGCCGCGCCGGGTGCGGCACGGCATGGCGAAGACGTCACCGGCGCCGTAGTGCGCGGGCAGCTCGGACCAGGGCACGGCGCCGGTGAAGCGGACCGAGGCCCCGACGCCGGTCTCCCGGGCCAGCCGGCGCAGGTCCCGCTCGTAGGGCCCGCCGCCGACGATCAGCAGCACGGCGTCCGGCTCGGCGGCCAGGATCCGCGGCATGGCCCGGATGAGGGTGTCCTGGCCCTTGCGCGGCACCAGCCGGGAGACGCACACCACCACGGGCCGCTCGGTGAGCCCGAGCCGTGCCCGCACCTCGTCGCCGCCCGAGTCCGGGTGGAAGGTCTTCTCGTCGACCCCGGGCGGTAGCTGCGTCATGCGCCGGGCCGCGTCCCCGGTGAGGGCGGTGGCGATCCGGGAGCGGGTGTACTCGCCGAGGTAGGTGAGGGTGTCCGTGGAATCGCCGATCCGGCGCAGCAGCTGCCGGGCGGCGGGCAGCTGGGCCCAGCCGGCCTCGTGCCCGTGGGTGGTCGCCACCAGCCGCTCGGCGCCCGCCTTCCTGAGGGCCGGCGCCATCAGACCGAGCGGCGCCGCCGCCCCGAACCACACCGAGGCGCAGCCGTGCTCCCGCAGCAGCCCGGTCGCCCGCCGGGTCGCCGCGGGCGTCGGCAGCAGCATGGTCGTACGGTCGCGTACGACGGTGAAGGGCTGCTCCTCGTCGAAGGCGGCCGTGGCCCGGGCGCCCTCCTGGCCGCGCTTCCAGGTGGAGGCGTAGACGACGAGCCGCTCGGGGTCCAGCCGGAGGGCCATGTTGTGCAGGAAGGCCTGGATGCCGCCCGGCCGGGGCGGGAAGTCGTTGGTCACGATGAGGGTCTTGTGCATCGCCGCCGACCCTACCGCGCGCCTGCGGCGGGCCGGGGAATCATGGTTCCCTGGCCCATGGACGGCGGACGGCGGGAGCACGCGTGAAGAGGACGGGCGGATGGCCGGCGGCGCTGCCGTGGACCTGGTGCGCCACCCGGCTGGCGCTGCTGCTCCTGGTCTTCCGGGTGGTCTCCCTCCCCGGCGCGGACGTCACCACCGATGTGTCGGTGATCTACCAGGGCTGGTCCGAGGTGCTGCGCCAGGGCACGTTCCCGGTGAACGACGTGACCTGGCAGTATCCGCCCGCGGCCGCGCTGGCCGTCCTCTCCCCCGCCCTGCTGCCGTTCCTCGGCTACGCGCCCGCCTTCTTCGTCCTGAGCTGTCTCGCCGACCTGGTCGTGTCCGGGCTGCTGACGTACGCGGGCCGGCGGCCGGAGCGGTCGTCGCGCGGTGCGTGGACATGGGTGGCGGGTCTGCCGCTGCTCGGCCCGACGGCGTACGCCCGGTACGACCTGATGGTGACCGCGGTGGCCGTGGCGGCCCTGCTCGCTGGGGCCCGGCATCCCCGGCTGATGGGCGCGCTGGCGGCCTTCGGGGCGCTGCTGAAGGTGTGGCCCGCCCTGCTGCTGGTGGGCGCCGCACGGTTGCGGGCGTGGCTCTCGGCGGCGGTGACCGCGGGCGGGGTCGCGGCGCTGTTCGCGGTGGCCATGCCGGGCGCCTTCGCCTTCCTGGCCTTCCAGCGGGACCGGGGCACCGAGGTGGAGTCGCTGGGTGGCCTGGTCCTCCATGTGGCCCGGCGCTTCGGCTGGCCGGGCGAGGTGGTGCTGAACTACGGCTCGGTGGAGTTCCTCGGCCCGTACGCCGGGTTGGCCGGCAAGGCGGCAGTGGCGCTGAGCGCCGGCGCCCTCAGCTGGCTGCTGCTGTGGCGGCTGCGGGCGGCCCGGTCCGAGCCGCACACCCTCGCGGACGCGGCCTTCACCGCGGTGCTGCTCCTCACCGTCACCAGCCGGGTGATCAGCCCGCAGTACCTGGTGTGGCTGATCGGCCTGGCCGCCGTCTGCGGGTGCTTCCCGGCGAGCCGGACGGGCAGGCCCGCCGCCCTGGTCCTGGCGGCCGCCTTCGTCACGCTGCTGGAGTTCCCCATCGGCTTCGCGCACGTCCTCGCGAGCGACACCTACGGCGTCGCCCTGCTCCTGCTGCGCAACGCCCTCCTCCTCGCCGCGGCCCTCACCGCGGCCCGCACCCTGTGGCGCGCCACCGTCCCGGCGGCCGCCGCGCCGGTACCGGTCAGCCCAGCTGATCCCGCACGTACTCGCGCCACC
This sequence comes from Streptomyces sp. NPDC047869, assembly GCF_040704065.1. Classification (NCBI taxonomy): domain Bacteria; kingdom Bacillati; phylum Actinomycetota; class Actinomycetes; order Kitasatosporales; family Streptomycetaceae; genus Streptomyces; species Streptomyces sp. NPDC047869. Next base: position 2,830 of record NZ_JBEYRK010000044.1, on the reverse strand, counting down.
GGGCGGTGAACGCCTCCGGGGTGGTGCCGAGGGTCTTGCGCAGGGCCTCGTCGAGGGCGCCCGCGCGCTTGTCGTGGGCGCCGACGGCGCGGTAGAAGGCGCCGAGACGGCTCTCGTTCCAGTGGGCGGCGATCATCCGGCAGGCCAGCCAGCCGCCCTCGTAGGCCTGGGCGAGGCGGTCGGGGTCGCCGCTGAAGGCGAAGTCCTTGTCGGTGGGCAGGGCCGCCGGCGCCTTGCCGTCCCGGACCGCGCGGCTCAGTTCCGGCGCGGCCTCGGCCGGGGTGCGGCCGGTGCCGAGGTAGCCGATCCAGTCGGCGTAGCCCTCGGACAGCCAGAGCGGGGTGGCGGCGGTGGTGTGCGCACGGGTGGCCACATGGGTGGTCTCGTGGGTGAGCACCACCTGCTTGCCGCTGTCGCCGAGCACCGCGTACGCCTCCGGGTTGACCACGACCCGGTCCGCCGGCGTGCTTCCCGGGCTCCCCGCCTCGCCGGTGGTGACCGCGGCGATGCCCCGGTAGCCGGAGGCGGGCGAGCCGAGCAGTCCGGCCATGCCCGTGAGGCTCCGCGGGACCAGGACGACGAGCCGACGGGTCCAGGCCGTCCCCCACGCCGCGGAGACGGCCGGTACGGCGTGGTCGGCGAGCCGGGCGTAGCGGCGCAGCTCGGCGGCGCCCTGGCCGGTCCCGAGGACCAGGCTGTGCGCGCCCCGGACGGCGGTGACCGGGCCCTGGTCCCACAGCTGCTGCCCGGACTTGGCGGCGGGCCGGTCACCGGTGACGTACCACCGGCCGCCGCCGGTACGGCGCAGGGTGAGGGTGCGGCGGACGCTGACGGGTGCCCGGTCGTAGCCGGCGACCCGGTAGCGCAGCTCGGCGTCGGCGGTGGCACCGGAGCCGCCGCGGTGCAGGGCCGTCACGCGGTACGCCCATGAGGCCAGGGGCAGGGCCCGCAGCCGGACGTAGGCGGTGCCGGTGCCGGTCGCGCCGAAGGCCGTCTCGTCGTGTCCGAGCAGGGCCGCCGACCGCCGGTCGAGGACCCGCTGCACCTCGGCGGTGACCGGGTCGGCTGCGGTCCGCCCGCCGCAGCCGGCCAGGGGCGGCAGGAGCAGCAGGCAGAGCCCCGCCGCCGCGGCGCGCCACGTCCGCCGCGCCCGTCCACGAACAGTCACCCGCCGATCGTACGGCGCGTGGGCCGAGGTCAGGGACGGGTGACGGAGGAGATCGGCATCATCCCGACCGGGTCGTAGCGCACCGGGGCGCCCGGGTGGGGTGCGTGGATCACCTGGCCGTTGCCGACGTACATCCCCACGTGGCTGGCGTCGGAACGGTAGACGACCAGGTCGCCGGGGCGCGCCTGGGACAGCGGGATCCGCCGGCCGGCGTGCCGCTGGTCCTGGGAGGTGCGCGGCAGATGGACGCCGGCCTGGGCGTACGCCCACTGCATCAGCCCCGAGCAGTCGAAGCCGGACGGTCCGCTGGCGCCCCACACGTAGGGGCGGCCGAGCGCGGACCGGGCGGCGGCGACGGCGGCCGCGGCGCGGGCGTCGTGGGCGACGGCGCCGGCCAGGTCCGGCAGTCCGGGCAGATCGGCGCGGCCGCCGCGGGAGGCGCGGTCGTAGGCGGCGCGTTCACCGGCGGGCAGGGAGTTGAGCAGCTGCCGGGCCCGGGCGAGCTTGCGCTCCACGATCCGCTTGTGGGTGTCGACGGCCTTGCGGCCGCGCTCCAGCTCGGCGAGCTTCCCGGCGGCCTCGGCCCGTTCCTGGGCGAGTTGCCGCATCTGCACGCGCAACTCCCGGAGCCGTCCGGCCTGCTGGACTCCGATGCGGTCGAGGGTGGCGGCCCTGGCGAGGTAGTCGTCCGGGTCGTCGGACAGGAGCAGCGCGACGGCCGGGTCGAGGCCGCCGGAGCGGTACTGGGCGCCGGCCAGCGAACCCAGGCGTTCGCGCATGGTGTTGACGCGCTGCTGGCGGCGCGCGATGTGCTCCTGCGCGTCCCGGACCTCGCGGCGCAGCGCGTCGGCCCGCTCGTCGGCCTTGTCGTAGGCCTGGGTCGCCTTCTCGGCCTCCTCGTAGAGGCGGTCCACCTCGGCACGGGTGTTGTGGTGCGGCGCCGCGTCGGCCGGTACGGCCCCCAGGGCGGCGGCGGCCGCCGACAACGCGCACAGGGCGGTCGAGGTGCCCCGGTCGAACCCGGACGGTGCGAGACGGCGATGGGAACCCACGGCGGTCCTTCTGCTGGCGGACAGGAACGGTCTCCCCGGCGCGGGGGACGGGGAGACCCCCGCGCCGGGGAAACGCGGCAGACAGTAACCGTGCGGAAGGACGGCGGCCAAAGGCCGTCAACGGCCCCACGACCAGCGCGCCCCGCCACTGACGCAGGTCAGGGCGGGGCGGGGAGTCAGTCGTGGTACTCGGGATTCGCTCGTTCGGGCGCCCGGGAGCCGGCGTCGGACGGGGTCAGACGCGGACGCCGAACTGGAACGGCATGTTGCCGATCGCCTCGTAGCGGACCACGGCGCCGGTGTGCGGGGCGTGCAGCACCTGGCCGTTGCCGGCGTAGAGACCGACGTGATGCAGGTCGCCGTAGAAGAACACCAGGTCACCGACCTGGAGCTGGCTCTGCGACAGGTGGGCGCCGTAGCTCGCCTGGGCCTCGGAGGTGCGGGGTATGGAGACGCCGGCCTGGGCGTAGGCCCAGGAGGTCAGGCCCGAGCAGTCGAAGGAGGACGGACCGGAGGCGCCGTAGACGTACGGGGTGCCGATCTTGCTCTGCGCGGCGGAGAACGCCGCGGCGGCCCGGCCGGAGGCGGAGGAGTCGTTGCCGAGGTCCAC